>NZ_CP044011.1:532500-720000 GCF_016864555.1 Sinorhizobium sp. BG8
GCAGAAGGAACCGGACGTCCACCTTCCGCCGATGCTGCCCGGCGAGCAGGTGGTCCACGACTATCGATACCTGTCCCTCTCGCTGAAGGCCCATCCGGTTTCCTTCCTGCGTGAAAAGTTCAGCATGCTGGGCATTGCCGCCCACAGGACGCTCGAAACGGCGCCGGTCGGACGCAGGATTTCGGTTGCCGGACTGGTTCTGGTGCGCCAGCGGCCGGGATCGGCGAAAGGCGTCATCTTCATGACCATCGAGGACGAGACCGGCGTCGCCAACATCATTGTCTGGCCAAAGGCTTTCGAGGCTTTCCGGCCGATCGTCATGGGCGCGCGCCTGGTCAAGGTGACGGGCAGGCTTCAACGCGAGCAGGGCGTGATCCACATCGTCGCAGACCGCCTCGAGGATATGACGGCGCTTCTGGCGACGCTCCAGGCCGGCAAGGACGACCTCATCGCACTCGCTCATGGCGACGAGGTACGCCGCCCGGTACAGGAGATGCGCCACAAGGTCGTTCCGCCGCGCGCTACAGGAGATGCGGCTCAAGGTCGTGCCAGCGTGCTGCATCTGCCGGACAGGACTCAGGACCTCGCCAGGGAGGCCGCCAGGGTCATGCCGAAAGGTCGGAATTTTCATTGATCGTCCCGCGGTCCCGGTATCGCGGCTCGCCCTCATCCGGGTGAACCGCCTGGACCGGGCCACCGAACGGCGGACGCGGAAAGATCGCAGTCGGGCCGTCTTTGCGACGGTTTCGACGCGCCCGCAGGACAAACCCGCGTCGCCGCCGGGCGTGGAGATGCGTTTCTGGCTGTTTCGGTCCATCCGATGTCGCTAATCGGATCGACACAAAAATTTCACCCGCGTAGCTTTCGACAACTCAGGACGCCCTTGCAAAGCGACTGCCCCCCTGAAATACCGGCTTGCCGAAAAGGCATGGCTCAGAAGACGACGAGCGCGCGGCCGCACCATCCGGCAGGATGGACAGGCCGCCCAAAGCGAGAGTGGAACCGATGAAGAACTACGTGCTGACTGTTTCCTGCAAATCGACCCGCGGCATCGTCGCCGCCATCACCGGCTACCTCGCGGAACAGGGTTGCTATATCTCCGACAGCTCGCAGTTCGACGACCTGGAAACCGGCCTGTTCTTCATGCGGCTGACCTTCATCAGCCAGGAGGGTGTCAGCCAGGAAGAGCTCAATCGCGGCTTCGAGACCGTCGCCAAGCCCTTCGGCATGACCTGGGAGATCCACGACAGCGAGAAGCGGATGAAGGTTCTGCTGATGGTGTCGCGGTTCGGGCATTGCCTGAACGACCTTCTGTATCGCTGGAAGATCGGGGCGCTGCCGATCGACATCGTCGGTGTCGTCTCCAACCACTTCGATTATCAGAAGGTGGTGGTCAACCACGACATCCCGTTCCACCACGTCAAGGTGACGAAGGACAACAAGCCGCAGGCCGAGGCGCGGCTGATGGAGATCGTCGAGCAGACCGAGGCCGATCTCATCGTGCTTGCCCGCTACATGCAGGTGCTGTCGGATGCGGTGTGCAAGAAGATGTCCGGCCGCATCATCAACATCCACCACTCGTTCCTGCCGTCGTTCAAGGGGGCCAACCCCTACAAGCAGGCCTATGAGCGCGGAGTGAAGCTGATCGGCGCGACGGCGCACTACGTCACCGAGGATCTCGACGAGGGTCCGATCATCGAGCAGGACACCGCCCGCATCACCCATGCGCAGAGCCCGGAGGACTACGTCTCGATCGGCCGCGACGTCGAGAGCCAGGTGCTGGCGCGGGCGGTGCATGCGCATATCCACCACCGCGTCTTCATGAACGGCCACCGCACCATCGTGTTCCCGGCAAGCCCCGGCTCCTACGCTTCCGAGCGCATGGGCTGAGACAGAGACCGGCGGAACAGAAAACGGCCGGCGAGGGAAACCTCGCCGGCCGATTGCGTTCCGTCATCGGGACGACGATCAGAGCCCGAAGGCGTCCTTGAACTGATACCACCAGGAGCCGACGGTCGAATACTGGGCCCGGAACATGCGCCCTCCGGGGAAGGGAATCCACGGGAGCTTCTCGAACTGGTCGAACCGGCTTGCGTCGCCGTGGATGGTTTCGCTGAGGATCCGGCCGAACAGATGCGAACCCGTTACACCGTGACCGCTATAGCCGTGGGCGAAATAGGTGTTCTTTCCGATGCGCCCCATCTGCGGCACGCGTGAGAAGGACAGCGCGAAATTGCCGCTCCACGCATAGTCGATCTTCACACCCTTCATCGACGGGAAGACTTTTTCCATATTGGGCCGGAGCTTCGCCCGCACATCGGCCGGATCGGTTCCGCCATAGACGGTCCCGCCGCCGAAGATCAGGCGATTGTCGGCCGAAAGCCGGAAGTAGTCGAGGATGTAGCGCACGTCCTCTACGCACATGTCGCTCGGGATAAGCGATCGCGCACGCTCCTCGCCCAGCGGTTCGGTCGCCATCATCTGCGTGGAGACCGGCATGACTCGAGACACCAGCTTCGGCACGACATGGCCGAGGTAGGCATTGCCGCAGAGCACCGCGATTTTCGCCATCACGCGGCCGCGAGCAGTGTGGATCACCGGACGCTCGGCGTCGTGCTCGACCCTCGTCACCGGCGATTGCTCGTAGATCACGCCTCCAAGCGTTTCGAACGCCTTCGCCTCGCCGAGCACGAGGTTCAGCGGATGCATGTGGCCGCCGGTCGTGTCGAGCATACCGCCGACATAGGCGTCCGTGTTCACCAGCTTGCGTATCGCTTCCTTGTCGAGAAGCTGGTGATCGTCCATGCCGTAGCTCTTCCACAAGGCCTTCTTGTGCTCGAGTTCCTTCATGTGCGCAGGCGTATAGGCAGCATAGATGTTGCCCTGCTTCATGTCGCATTCGATGCCGTACTGGCTGACGATGCGGCGGATGATCTTGCCGCCCTCCTGCACCAGCCCGCCGACGAAGGCGCCGGCAGCATCGCCGTAGCGGCGACGGATCGTATCGAGGCTGGCATTCAGCCCGTTGACGATCTGGCCGCCGTTTCGTCCGGAAGCACCCCAGCCGACGCCCGCGCCCTCGACGACGACCACCTTGTAGCCGAGTTCTGCGAGGTGGATTGCGGTCGAAAGACCCGAATAGCCGGCACCGAGCACAGCCACATCCGCGCTGACATCGCCTTCCAGCACCTTCGGCACGCGGATGATGTTGCGCGAGGCCGCATAGTAGCTGTCAGGATAGGAACCGTCACCGGCATACGAGGCATAGGATTTGAAGGTTGCGTTCATCAGACGATTTCCAGATAGGCGCTGAATTCAAAGTCGGTGACCTGCTCGGCAAAGCCCGCGAGCTCCTGCCGCTTGCAGGCAATCAGCATCGATCGAAGGTCGGGATCGAAGATTTCCGAGACGATGGAGCCGTTTTCGAAGGCGGTGACGGCCGAGCCCCACTCGCTCGGGATCCGCGGAAGCTTGGCCTGGTAGGCCCGCCCGGAGACCGGAGGCTCCGGTTCCCACTTGTTTCGGATACCGACGAGGGCCGCGCCCAGGATCGCCGCCATGACGAGGTATGGATTGGCGTCGGCGCCCGCAACGCGATGCTCGATGCGCCGTGCCGAACTCTTGCCGCCCGGGATGCGGATGGCCGCGGTCCGATTCTCGTAACCCCAGGAAATGGAGGTCGGAGCGTGCGTGTCGGGTCTCAGGCGGCGGTAGGAATTGAAGTGGGGAGCAAAGAGCAGCGTCGATTCGGCCATTCCCCGCAACAATCCCGCCACCGCATGCCGCATGATGTCGGAGCCTTCGGCGGTGCCATCATCGAAGATGTTCTTGCCCGCCTCGTCGGTCACGCTGAAATGCATGTGCATCCCGCTTCCCGACCGCATGCCGTAGGGCTTGGCCATGAACGTCGCCGCGAAACCATGCTTGCGGGCAATCCCCTTGATGATGCGCTTGAAGAAGAGAGCGTCATCGGCCGCCTTCAGGGGGTCGTCGGTATGCATCAGGTTGATTTCGAACTGGCCGATGCCGTTCTCCGCAACGGCCGAATCCGCCGGCACGTTCTGGCGTGCGCATTCCGCGTAGACGTCCGAGAAGAACTCGCCGAAATCATCGAGCTCGTCGATTGAAAGAATTGCGTCCGAATCGAGCCGCTTGCCGGTATAGGGAGAGATCGGCGGCTCCGCATGATCGGGTTCCGCGTCGATCAGATAGAACTCCATTTCGGATGCCACGACCGGACGAAGGCCGAGTTCGTGATATTGCCGCACGATATTGGCAAGCGCCTGCCGCGGATCGGCGAGGAATGGCTCGCCAGTCTCCTTGAATAGCCAGAGCGGTACGACGGCACTTGGCTTCAGTGTCCAGCTGACCGGGAGCGCGCCCCGCCCCGTCGGACTGCAGATGCCATCCATGTCTCCGCTTGCGAAAACATGCGAACTCCCGACGATGTCCTCGCCCCAGACGTCCACCCCGACGATGGACAACGGCATGCGGATGCCACCCTCAAGAACTTTCTTGGCCTGGGCAACAGGAACGCGCTTACCGCGCAGGATGCCGTTGAGATCGCAGACGACCGCCTGGATGCTTTCCACCGACTCAGCGTTTGCCAGCCAGTCATTCCCCTCGACTTCAGACATTGATTTTTCCATATCACATAATTATCTTTGTGATCACATTTTTCATTTATGCATGCTTTCTTGTTGCCGGTCAAGGTGTTAAAACCGCGTCGACATCGGGTCAGCCGAACCCGGCAGTCCGACGGTCAGGAGGGATGATTGGGGAAATTGGTATTGGAGCCGCTCGAGCGGCCGCAGGGCATGACCACCCATGAGTATGCACATCGCCGCCTGCGTCAGGCGATCATGGTCGGTTCGATCCGCCCGGGAGAGGCCCTGACGATACGGGGCATTGCGGAAGCCATGGAAAGCAGTCCCACTCCTGTCCGGGAGGCGCTTCGGCGTTTGAGTTCCGAAGGCGCCCTGCAGGTCCTCGACAATCGCAGGATCATGGTGCCACGTATGACGGCAGACCGGTTCAGCGAATTGATCGCGCTTCGATCCGTGCTGGAGCAACACGCCGCCCGGCGCGCCGTAGCGCATGTCACCGAGCGCAACATCGATCGTCTCGTGGAGATCGACCGGGCACAGGACGAAGCGATCGCCCGCAAGGACAACGCCACCGCACTCCTCCTCAACCAGGAGTTCCATCGTACGCTTTATACCGCCAATCCGGACCAGATCCTGATGCCGATGGTGGAGAGCATATGGTTGCAGCTCGGCCCCTTTCTCGGGATCGCCATGGAGCATGTCGCGCAGCTCTACTTCGTAGACCGTCACCAGGAAGCGATCGCAGCGCTCCGCAAGCGCGACGAGGAGGCGACCGCTGCTGCGATCGACGCGGATATTCGCGAAGGCATTGGTGGCTTCGAGCGCAAGGCGATCGAAAATCTCCTTCGCCTTGCTGGCCAATGACGCGGCCCGTTGGTAGGCGACCCCCTAAGCGGTCCAGGCGTACATCGACGGTGGCATCAGAAGGACCCTCTGGTGCCGCCGCGGCCTCGGCGCTTGCTTCCCGCTTGCACGCTGTGCATTGATTGGTCAGGGGCAGCACGAATGCGGAGCACGGGATGAAGACGGATGTGGTCGTACTGGGCGCGGGCGTCGTCGGGATTTCGACGGCGATACATCTGGCGCGGCGCGGCAAATCGGTGGTGCTTGTCGATCGACGGGGACCGGCGGAAGAAACCTCCTATGGCAATGCCGGGCTTATCCAGCGCGAAGGAGTCTTCCCCTATGGCTTCCCGCATGACTTCGGAGCGCTTTTTCGCTACGCGCTGAACAATACGATCGATGCCTATTACCATCTCTCGGCGCTGCCGGGGCTTGCCCCCTTCCTTGCGCGCTACTGGTGGCATTCCGGCTTCACGCAGCACCAGAAGATCGCCCACCTCTACGCCCCGTTGATCGAGCATTCGATCAGCGAGCATGCAGACCTGATCGCCGCATCGGGGGCCGAGGAACTCATCCGCAAGGACGGATGGATGAAGGTCTTCCGGTCGGAGAAGGCGCGTGACGCAGCCTATGCGGAGGCCGAAAAGCTTTCGGCCAATTTCGGCGTGAACCACCAGAAGCTCACCACCTCGGAAATCAGAGAAAGCGAGCCTCACATACAAGCGGACCTTGCCGGCGGCCTTCGCTGGACGGACCCCTGGTCGATCCGTGATCCGCAAAGCCTGCTGAAGACCTACCTCGCCTATTTCAAATCGCTCGGTGGTTCGCTCGTGTCCGGTGATGCGGCAACCATCGAACACGTTCTCGAAGGCGAAGGCTGGCGCATCGCAACGCCGGACGGGCCGCTGGAATCGCGCGAGGTCGTCGTCGCGCTGGGCCCGTGGGCGGACACGGTCACGCGAAAGCTCGGTTATCACTTCCCGCTCGCGGTCAAGCGCGGCTACCACATGCACTACGGCGCCCAGGACGGCGCCCATCTTAACAACTGGGTGCTGGATGCCGAGCGCGGGTATTTCCTGGCGCCGATGCTGCGCGGAATCCGCCTGACGACCGGTGCCGAGTTCGCCAAGCGTGATGCCCGCAAGACACCCGTGCAGCTTCGCCGCGCGGAAAAAGTTGCACGGGAATTCTTCCCGCTCGCCGAGCGGCGGGACGACGAACCCTGGATGGGTGCTCGCCCCTGCACGCCCGACATGATGCCGATCATCGGCAAGGCACCGCGACACGCAGGGCTCTGGTTCGCCTTCGGGCACGCCCACCACGGCATGACGCTGGGTCCCGTCACAGGACGCGCGCTTGCCGAAAGGATGCTCGGCGAAAAGACCGTCATCGACCTGGCCCCCTACCGGCCCGAGCGGTTCCTTGCATAGCTGAACGCGCCTTCCGCGGGGCCACCCCTGCGCCCAGTCACGTTCAGCGGCTGATGCGCGTCGACAGGATGATCGAAGACAGGGTGCGCTCGACCCCGTCGATCTGACCGATCCGGTCGATCAGGTGATCAAGCTCGGCAATTGACGTCGCCGCGACGACGGCGATCAGGTCGAACGTCCCGCTGACAGAATGGAGCATCTTCACTTCAGGAATGGCGTGGAGTTCCGTTGTGATCCGCGCAAGCGTCTTCGACGCAAGGGTGATCAAGACATGCGCCTTCACCATTCCGCTCTCGTAGTCGTCCGACAATCGCACGACGTAGCCGGTAATGATGCCATCGCGTTCCAGGCGTTCGATCTTTGCCTGCACGGTTGTTCGCGAAAGACCGAGCTTGCGGGCAATCGACGCCGTCTGCTCGCGGGCGTTTTCGCTGAGGATCGCGAGTAGCGCCCGGTCCTTCGCACTCAACGTCGTAATGCTCATGGCGATCGTCATTCTGCCGATAAAGATAATGCATTATGACAGATTTGAAGCTGTGATTCGACAGAAAACGTCGGCATGATTCCCTTGAAATCCAAGCTTTCGGGGGAATTTGCATGAAAGATATCGTCGTCGTCGGGGCAGGCAAGATCGGCTCGACCATCGCGCGGCTGCTCGCGCACAGCGGAGATTACCGCGTGACGATCGCGGACCGCTCGGCCGCACAGCTCGACCAGATCGAATCGCACAAGGCAGTTTCGACTGTCGTCATTGACATTGCCGATCAGGCCGCTCTGGAAGCCCTGCTCAAGGGCAAGTTCGCCGTTCTGAGCGCCGCCCCGTTCCATCTCACCGTGGTCATAGCGCAAGCGGCAGCCGCCGCCGGCGTGCACTATCTCGATCTTACCGAGGATGTGGAATCGACCCGTCAGGTCAAGCAGATTGCCGAGAATGCGCAAACCGCGTTCATTCCGCAGTGCGGCCTTGCTCCCGGCTTCATCTCGATCGTCGCCAATGATCTCGCCAAGCATTTCGACACGCTGGAAAGCGTGCGCATGCGCGTCGGCGCCCTGCCGCAGTACCCATCCAATGCGCTCAACTACAACCTGACCTGGAGCACGGACGGCGTCATCAATGAGTACATAGAGCCCTGCGAGGCGATCGTCGAAGGCGCGCTGATCGAGGTTCCGGCCCTGGAAGAGCGTGAGGAGTTTTCGCTCGACGGCGTCACTTACGAAGCGTTCAACACCTCGGGCGGACTCGGCACGCTGTGCGACACGCTCGAAGGCAAGCTGCGGACTCTGAACTACAAGACGATCCGCTACCCCGGTCACGCCGCCATCATGAAGGCGTTGCTGAACGATCTGGGGCTCCGTCATCGCAGGGAGGTCCTGAAGGACATCCTCGAGAATGCGCTACCGACGACCACGCAGGACGTCGTGATCATCTTCGTGACCGTCAGCGGCCGTAAGGACGGCCGCCTGGTGCAGGAGACCTATGCCAACAAGGTCTACAGCGCCGTCATCGCCGGTCGCATGCACAGCGCAATCCAGATTACGACCGCCGGTTCGATCTGCGCCGTGCTCGACATGCTGTCCGACGGCAGCCTTCGCGCAAGCGGGTTCGTCAAGCAGGAAGAGATTGGCCTCGAGGCCTTCCTCGCCAATCGCTTCGGCCACTACTACGCCGAGGAGCAGCGCGGCAGCCGCATCGCAAGCTGAACCAACATCCCTTTGCAGCGCTCCGGCCGCAGGTCGGGGCGCTTCCGCGTGACAACCCGCGGGGAAGAGAGACGCCCGCCAAGGGTGCGAACAATAAAAATGGGGCCCCGCATGGAGGCCCCTTTTCTTTGTCCGCCGTATGTTGGTGTCCGTCAGGTCAGACGGGAGCAAGCATCGGCGATGCGCTCTAGCGCTTCCTCGAGTTCGGCCTTCGACGTGGCATAGGAAATACGGAAGAAAGGCGACAGGCCGAACGCCGAGCCAGGCACGACGGCAACGTAGGCCGTCTCCAGAAGATACGTCGTAAAGTCGGCGTCGGTTGCGATCACCAATCCGGCCGGTGTCTTCTTCCCTATCAGTCCGGCACAGGATGCGAAGGTGTAGAACGCGCCTTCCGGAACCCGGCACTCGATACCTTCGATGGCATTGAGAGCGGACACGACGAGGTCGCGGCGATCTTGGAAGCTCCTCCTTCGCTCGTCGAGAACATGTTGGGGGCCGTTGAGTGCCTCGACCGCGGCCGCCTGGCTGACGGAAGACGGGCATGACGTTGCCTGACTCTGGACGACTGCCATCGCCTTGATCAGCGCCTTGGGGCCGCCGGCGTAACCGATGCGCCAGCCGGTCATCGCATAAGCCTTCGAGACGCCGTTGATGGTCAGCGCGCGGTCCTTGAGCCTCGGTTCGATCCCGACCGGTGTTACAAACCGGAAGCCGTCATAGACGATGTGCTCGTACATGTCGTCCACCATCAGCCAGACATGCGGATGGCGCAGCAACACATCGAGAAGCGGCCGGTAGTCAGCCTCGCTATAGGCCGCACCCGAAGGGTTCGATGGTGAGTTCAGCAGCAACCAGCGCGTCTTTGGCCCTATCGCCCGCTCCAGTTGTTCCGCCTGCAGCCGAAAGCCCGCTTCAGCATCGCATGGGACGAGGACGGGCACTCCGCCGCAGATCTCGACGATGTCGGAGTAGGACGTCCAGTAGGGGGTGGGGATGATCACCTCGTCGCCCGGGTCGATGCTTGCCATGAAGGCATTGAAGAGGATCTGCTTGGCGCCGGTCGCGACGGTGATCTCGTCCAGAGCATAGTCGACGCCATTCTCGCGATGGAACTTGGCGGCGATCGCCTTCTTCAGCTCCGGCGTGCCGTCGAGTGCGGTGTACTTGGTCTCGCCGCGATCGATTGCAGCCTTGGCCACCTGCTTGACGTTGTCGGGTGTGTCGAAATCGGGCTCGCCGGCCCCGAGAATGATGACGGGGAGCCCTTCGCGCTTCATCGCGCTGGCCTTCGCTCCGATGGCCAGGATCTTGGATACGCCGATGGCGGCGATCCGCGAGGCGGGCCGAAAGCCCGCCTCCTCAACCTTGCTGACGATGGTCATGGCCGATCACTCGATGTCGAAGGAGACGCCCTGGGCGAGCGGCAGTGCCTTCGAGTAGTTGACGGTGTTTGTCGAGCGACGCATGTAGGCTTTCCAGGCGTCCGAGCCGGACTCACGGCCGCCTCCGGTCTCCTTCTCGCCGCCGAACGCTCCGCCAATTTCAGCACCGGAGGTGCCGATGTTGACGTTGGCAATACCGCAGTCGGAGCCGTCAGCGGAAAGGAAGCGCTCGGCCTCCTGCATGTTGAGCGTGAAGATCGACGATGACAGGCCGGCCGCGACCGCATTGTGGTCGTCGAGCGCCTTGTCGAAGTCGGAATACTTCATGACGTAGAGGATCGGAGCGAAGGTCTCGTCGAGAACCGGGCCGCCCTGCTTGGGCATTTCCACGATCGCCGGCTTGACGTAGTAGGCGGTTTCCCTGCCTGCTTCGACCACGCGGTTGCCGCCGACGACCTTGCCGCCTTCGGCCTTGGCCGCTTCCAGAGCCTTCTGCATGTTGTCGAAAGCCTGCTTGTCGACCAGCGGACCGACGAGAGCGGAGGTTTCCAAGGGATTGCCGACCGAAACGCTCTCATAGGCCTTCCGCAGGCGCGGAACGAGCTGGTCATAGACACTCTCGTGCACGAACAGACGACGAAGCGTGGTGCAGCGCTGTCCGGCGGTGCCCATGGCACCGAAGGCAATCGCCCGCAACGCCATGTCGAGATCGGCCGACGGGCAGACGATACCGGCATTGTTGCCGCCGAGCTCGAGGATCGAGCGGGCGAAACGCTTGGCGAGCCGCGGACCGACTTCCTTACCCATGCGGGTGGAGCCGGTGGCCGAAACGAGCGCGACCTTCGGGTTGTCGACGAGGGCCTCGCCGATCGCGCGATCGCCGATAAGCACCTGAGAAAGATTCTTCGGCGCATCACCGAAGCGGGCGAGGGCACGCTCGAGGATCGCCTGAGAGGCGAGCGCGGTGAGCGGGGTCTTCTCCGAAGGCTTCCATACAATCGGGTTGCCGCAGACGAGTGCAAGTGCCGCATTCCACGACCAGACGGCGACCGGGAAGTTGAAGGCCGAGATGATGCCGACGACGCCGAGCGGGTGCCACGTCTCCATCATGCGGTGGCCGGGACGTTCGGTGGCGATCGTCAGGCCGTAGAGCTGGCGGGACAGACCAACCGCAAAATCGCAGATGTCGATCATTTCCTGAACTTCGCCGAGGCCCTCGGAGGTGATCTTGCCAGCCTCGATCGAGACGAGACGGCCGAGATCGGCCTTGGAGGCACGCAGTTCCTCGCCCAGCAGGCGGACGAGTTCGCCGCGCTTCGGCGCGGGCACCAGGCGCCAGGCCTTGAAAGCCTCATGGGCGGCGTCGATCGCCTTTCCGGCGTCAGCGGCCGAATGCGTCTTCAGCCTGGCGATCTCCTCGCCACTTACAGGGCTGAACGAGGCCATGTCGCCGTTCTGCCAGGCTGCTGCCGGGACGCCGAGCTTGTCGAGAAGCTTTGCGGTTTCCTGTTTCACATCGACGTTGGTCATCGTCTCATTCTCCATTGTGACTGTGTTTCGCAGGCGGCGCAAATTCCGCCGATCTCTTCAAAAGTTGACGCTGCCGAGCGGGCCGGGCGAAGTGATCTCCCTGAGCCCTGCTGCCAGCCGCCGGATCGCTTCCGGCGTATAGAGGTCGTAGAAGACCTGGTTCTTGCGGCCGATCGCATGCTCGGCGCTGTAGCTGCCGCCGAAGTCCTCGACAGCGACCTTGAACACCCATTCTCGCAAACGTCCCTCGAAGCCGCCGTCGGCGAGCCGGGGATCTTCGGCGGGCACGACTAGATTGAAGTGCACGCCGCCGTCGCCGATATGGCCGAAGTCGCAAATCGAGATATCCGGGAATTGCTTCGGCATCTCCGCCTTCATACGGGCGAGGAAGCGCATGATATCACCCCGCCGGAATGATAGATCGAATGCGATCAATCGTCCGCTATGCTTCACGCCCTCGGACAAGGCATGGCGCAAAGCCCACATTTCCTGCGGTGGGCCCACGAAGGCATCTGCCAGCAACGTATCAGCCCTTTCGAACACCGCGCCAAGGACCTCCTCCAGCACCGCATCAAGCGGCTGCTCGCCCTCACGCGACGGCGAGGAGCGCGAGATTTCCGCGAGGATGACGAACTCCGGAACGACGCCGCTCTGGAAGGGATTGCGCAACGAGGGGACGTGGGAGAGCGCGGCCGTGATGGCGTTGCCCGACATGCCCTCAAAGGCGGAGAGATAGCTGCCGAGCGCCTGCTCCATTGCGACGAGGAGGTCAGAGACCCGCTCGGGCGCCGAAGGCACCAGGTAGGCAGTTGCCACCTGGCGCGGCACCGGCTCGAGGTTCAGCTCGCATTCGGTGATGACGCCGAAAGCGCCGCTTGTGCCGATGAAGAGCTGTTTCCAGTCGACACCCGTATTGTTTTTGCGAAGGCCCGAGCCGAGCTTGAGCACGGTGCCCGCCTCGTCGGCCAGGACCACCGTCAGTCCCAATGTGTTGCGGCGCACGTCGCCATAACGCAGGAACCTTGAGCCTCCGGTGTTAGTTGCAAGCATGCCGCCGAGACGCGGGTCGGCTCCGAGATCGATCGGGAAGAACAGGCCTTCCTCTTCGAGACGCCGATTGACCTCCGAGAGCCTGAGGCCTGCGCCCGCCGCCAGCGTGCGGTTGACCGGATCCAGCTCGAAGGGTGCCACCAGTCGGTCGAGGCTGAGCACACCCTGCGTCCCGCTTCCATCCGGCGTAGAACCGGAGACGAGGCCGGTGTTGCCGGACTGCGGGACGAGCGCGATGCCGTTTTTCACGCAATAGGCAACAACGGCGGAAACCTCCGAGGTCGAAGCCGGGCGTGCGACGAAGGCAGCACGACCACTGTCGTATCGGGCGCCGGTCTCGTAGCCAGCCATGTCGGCGGGCGCTGTGAGGAGGCCCTTGACGCCCAGCAGCGAACGCAGCGCTTCAATATGCGTTTCGTCGATCATCTCCTGCCTGTCATTCCGCAGCGACGGCCATGCCCGCCGCGCCCAGGCATTCTTCAATAGAAGCCTTTTCGATGCCCGCATAGTGGGCGAATTCGTCGAGCACGCCAGCGCCGAGATCGCGCTCGAACATCACCTGGTTCGGGCTTGCGACAAACTCTTGCGCCGCGTCGTCGCCGAGGTTGGACTGGAAGATCCCGGCGGCCGAAACGGGCAGGAAGTCCTCATAGACGATCGGGTCGAACTGGACGTGGCCGGACTCAACCAACGCCTCGATGCCGGTGTCGCCGGTGATACCGGTCGCCCGACCCAGCTCGGTGAGGGAGTAGTTGAAATAGCCGAGGCCCTGCTTGCGGATCTCGTGCCAGTCGTCCGGAAAGGCTTCGAAGACCTTTGCCAGCGCCGCCTCGTATTCTGCGGCGTTTGAGCCGTCGGCGGCGGGGCGCGCAATCGCGCGGGTATCGCTGAGAAGCCTGTCGTAGAGCGCGCGGCCCTTCGGGGTGAGCGCAATGCCGCGCTGTTCGATCTCGCCGAAGCGGGCGGTGTGCGAGCCAGCCTTCCATTCCCCGCTGTCCCCGATGAAGGAGACGGGCTCTTCAAGCGCCTTGAACGACGTCTGGCGCAGGAGGATTGCGCATTTGCGGGTCGGAGGTCCCTCGACGACTGCCTTGGGAGCGATGCCTTCTTCCGGCATCAGCGCCTGCACCTTGTCAATGTCGAGGGTGCGTGGCGTGAGGTGGTTGATGTGCGGGCCCTTGAAGGAAACGACGTCGGCAATCAGCCGATGTGCATCGTGCAGCCGCTTGTACATGTCCGCACTGACGATCGCGCGATCATGCCAGCGGAAGGTCTCGAGTACTTCGCGGACGAAGACCGCCGCGTCCGCGGCGTTCAGCCCACCGTCCTGCTCGGCTTTTTCGACCAGCTCAACGGCACGGTCGGTGAAGATCCTGCGCAAAGCGAGCACTTGAGCGGCCTCTTCGCGCAGCGTCGCGTCGGCGATCAGGTCGAGGCGAAGCAGCGAGGTAAAGACGCGGAAGGGGTTCCGCTTCAGCGCCGCATCACCGACCGGGCGGAACGCGGTCGAGTGCACCGGCACACCGGCAGTCGACAAATCGTAGTAGCCGACCGGATACATGCCCATGACCGCGAAGACGCGGCGCATCATCGAAAGCTCCTCCGGGGTACCGAGGCGGATGGCACCGTGGCGCTCCTCGGAGATCCGGTCGAGCGAATCGGTCTCTTCCAGACGCCTCCGAAGATGCGAATCGGCTGCAAGCGTCTCCGCATTCACTTGAGCGACCAGCGACATGAGCGTGCCGTAAGCCGGCACTTCCTCGCGGTACATGGCGGACATGGCAGCGGAGAAATCCGAACGGATCTCGTCGGCGGAAACGTACGATTTTTCTTTCATGGCGGTCAGTCTCGTCCTAGAAGGGGTGGGAGGTCCCCGTTCATTCTCAAAACGGATCATAACGGATCAGACCCGCGAGTGATCGCGCATGTTTTGACTAGGTTGATGCGAGAGTCGAATGAAGTTGAGCCGCAGGCTGATTCCGGACGTGACCACGCTTCAGGCCTTCGAATGCGCCGCGCGGCACGGCAGCTTTACCCAGGCCGCGCATGAGCTGAACCTCACGCAAAGTGCCGTCAGCCGCCAGATAAAGGATCTCGAGGAGCAGCTTGGCGTTCTGCTCTTCGAACGCGTCCGGCAACGCGTCATCCTGTCGGAAGACGGGCGCAGGTTCCTGCCAGAGGTGCGGCGTCTCCTCCATCAGACAGAGGAAACCATGCTGCGCGCCATGTCCTCGGCGCGCTCCGAACACAGCCTCAGCATAGCGACTCTTCCCACGTTCGGCAGCCGATGGCTCACGCCCCGGCTTCCGGCGTTTCTGGCGCAGTATCCGGGAACGATCCTCAACATCGCATCTCGATCGGCGCCGTTCGACTTCGAGGAGCAGAACTTCGACCTGGCGATACACTACGGCCAGCCGGTCTGGGCGCGCGCCGCCTGCTCCTATCTCTGCAGCGAGGTCATCCTGCCCGCCGCAAGTCCCGAGCTGTTGCGCGAATGGCAGCTTGGAGAACCAAGGGACCTGGAGGCCGCGCCGCTCCTTCACCTCGCGACACGTCCGAAGCTCTGGGCGCAATGGTTCGAGCTCAATGGCGGCACCACCGACACGGCCTATCGCGGGCATCGCTTCGACCAGTTTTCGATGGTTATCGAGGCGGCCGTGGCCGGCCTCGGCTTCGCGCTGCTCCCGCGCTACCTGATCGAGCAGGAACTCGCCTCGGGAAGGCTCGCCGTGATCTTCGACCGGCCGATGCAGACGGAGAACAGCTACTATCTTGTGGTTCCGGAAGGGAAGCTGGAAAATTCGCTGAGCCAGGCCTTTCGAAGCTGGATAACAACGCAGGTGAGCTGAGCATCCTGCTCATTCCATCCCGGCATGACCCGGTGACGAAAAAACGCTTTCGTGCTTGCCATGCATGGCAGAATGTGGCGCCATCGCAACCCTCCCTGCTGAAGAAGACACGACAGATGCTGAACGACCCCCGCTCCCACGGCCTGTGGGAAATGACAGCCCCGCCCGCCCCGAAAACCTCGACTCTGTCAGGCACGAGGGAGGCCGATGTTGTTATCGTCGGTGGTGGCTTTACCGGGTTCTCCGCGGCACTGCATCTGGTGGAGCGGGGTGCCAAGGTTGTCGTCCTCGAAGGCAAGGAAATCGGCTTCGGCGGCTCCGGCCGCAATGTCGGGCTCGTCAATGCCGGCATGTGGGTCATGCCTGACGATCTGCCCGGCGTGCTCGGGGAGGTCTATGGTGACCGTCTGCTCGAGGCACTCGGCAATGCGCCAAGGGTCGTCTTCGACCTTGTCGAGAAGCACGGCATGGATTGCGAGGCGATGCCGGTCGGAACCCTTCATTGTGCCGTTGGCCGTGCTGGACTGGAGGAACTGGGAGCTCGCGCCGAGCAATGGGCGCGCCGCGGTGCGCCGGTGACACTGCTCGATGCCGCAGAGACCGCTCGCAAGGTCGGCACCAACGCCTATACAGGCTCTCTTCTAGACATGCGTGCCGGCACGATCCAGCCGCTCGGCTACGTGCGCGGATTGGCGACCGCCGCAATCGCCGCGGGCGCCGAGGCCTACACCTCAAGCCCGGTGATCGGCGCAGAGCGCGCAGGAAGCCGCTGGACCGTGAAAACTGATCGGGGAGCGGTCACCGCGAACTGGGTCATCGTTGCGACGAACGCCTACACCGTATCCCCGTGGGCGGAAGTTCGTTCCGAGATCGTTCATCTGCCCTATTTCAACTTCGCGACCGCTCCGCTCTCGCCGGAGCTGCAGGCGAAGATCCTGCCCGGGAGGCAGGGCGCATGGGACACGGAGGAAGTTCTGTCCTCCTACCGCTTCGATAAGCGCGGCCGCCTCGTGTTCGGAAGCGTGGGCGCATTGCGCGGCACTGGAATTTCCGTGCACAAGGCATGGGCGCGACGCGCGTTGAAGAGACTGTTTCCCGAGATCGGCGACGTGACCTTCGAGGCGGAGTGGTACGGCAAGATCGGCATGACTGCCGACAATCTCCCCCGCTTCCACAGGCTTGCGCCGAACGTCATCGGGTTCAGCGGCTACAACGGGCGAGGAATTGCGCCGGGGACTGTATTCGGCAAGACGCTCGCCCGACATATCTGCGGCGAGATTTCCGAGGCCGAGTTGCCCCTCCCGGTGACCGATCCCGTGGCACAAAGTTTCCGCCCGGTCCGTGAAGCTTATTACGAGCTTGGCGCCCAGATCGCGCATTTCGCCAGGGACCGTTTTTGATCCCTGGCGAATGGCCTGCTACCGCACGGGGATGCGTGGCAGCATCACCGTGAGAATGCCGAGAAGCGGCATGTAGGAGCAAAGGCGGTAGACGAACTCGATGCCTTGGCTGTCGGCGAAGCCGCCGAGCGCTGCCGCCCCCAGGCCGCCGGCTCCGAAAGCGAAGCCGAAGAAGACACCGGCAATCAGACCGACCCGCCCCGGTACGAGTTCCTGCGCGAAAACCACAATGGCTGAGAAAGCCGACGAGAAGATCAGCCCGATCAGGACACTGAGCACGCCCGTCCAGAACAGGTTCGCGTAGGGAAGCAGGAGCGCGAAGGGAATGACGCCGAGGATCGAGAACCAGATCACGAAGCGGGCTCCGAAGCGGTCTCCGATCGGCCCACCAAGGAAGACCCCTACGGCCGATGCGCCGAGGAAGAGGAACAGCATGAGCTGCGCTTCCTGCACGGTCAAACCGAACTTGTCGATCGTGTAGAAAGTGAAATAGCTGGAAATGCTCGCCATGTAGACGTTCTTCGTCGTGGTCAGCAGAACGAGAACGGCAAGCGCCCACGCGACGCGACCGCCCGGCAGCGGGAGATCACGGCTTGGCGCTGGGTGGCCGGCGGTGCGAAGGCGCTCGCCCGCATACCAGCGTCCGACCCATGTCAGGATGATCATGCCGAGCAGCGCGACAGCCGAAAACCAGGCGACGCTGGACTGGCCGAACGGCAACACGATGAAGGCTGCCAGCAAGGGGCCGATCGCAGTACCGGCATTGCCACCCACCTGAAACAGCGACTGTGCAAGCCCGTGGCGGCCACCGGAGGCGATGCGGGCAACACGGGATGACTCGGGATGAAACACGGCCGACCCCAGCCCGATCAGACACGCACCGGCCACGAGAACGGGAAAGCTGTGCGCATAGGCGAGCAGGAAAAGCCCGACGAATGTGCTCGCCATGCCGGCAGGAAGGGAGAACGGCATCGGCCAGCGATCCGTCACAAGGCCCACGACCGGCTGGAGCAGCGAGGCAGTGACCTGGAACGCCATCGTGAGAAGGCCGATCTGGACGAAGTCCAGAGCGTAGTTCGCCTTGAGCAGCGGGTACAGCGACGTCAGCAGCGACTGCATGATGTCGTTCAACATGTGGCAGATGCTGACCGCGAAGATGATTGCAATGGTGGTTCGACCGCTACGGGCCGAGGCGACAGAGACTGTCGTCGACATACTGAGGTCCTTGTGTGTTTCGTCCGAAATTCTTCTGGTTTGGCGCTTCAATACAGGGATTGTTGCGTGCCTGCATTTGTGCTTAGGTCCATTTTCTTCGAGAGTGGGCCAAAAAATGGAAAAGCTGTCGCCGAAACTTCTATCGATGCTCGACGCCAACCATCTGCGAAATCTGTCGTGGATGGAGCAGTCGAACGCGGATGTTCTGGTCCACAGCTCCGATGTGCCGCAGGGCTATGTCGTCCCGGTCCACAGCCATCGCCGCACGCAGTTCCTGTGCGTTTTCTCGGGCGTGGTGCTCGTCCACTCGGACCGCCGCAGGTGGATGATTCCGCCCGGTCACGCGCTGCTGATCCCGCGCGGGCTCGAACATTCGGTCGAAATGTGCAGCGACGTCACCATGCGCTCGCTCTACATCTATTCACCAGAGGGTCGGGCATCCGCGCCAACGCCGATGGTGCTGGAGGTGACGGACCTAGCGACGCAACTTCTCGCCGAGGCGGCGCGGGCGAGCCGGGATGAGATCCAGGATCGCCGAAACGAGCTGATCATGACATTGCTCGTCGAAGAGCTGGGCAGGCTGGAGGAGCGCCCGCTCGGGCTGCCGTTCCCGGCAAACGCCAGGCTGGCCACGCTCTGTCGTGATTACCTCGATCGACCTGTGCCGGGAGCAAAGATTGACGATTGGGCCGCACGATTGAACATGAGTCGCCGCTCTTTCACCCGCTTCTTCAGGGAGGAAACCGGCGTGAGTTTCGCGACTTGGCGCCAGCAGGCCTGCATCTTCGCCTGTCTTCCCCGACTGGCGGATGGCGACGCCGTTACGAACGTAGCGCTCGATGCCGGTTATGAGAATGCGTCCGCTTTTACCACCATGTTCAAGCGCATGTTGGGGACGCCTCCCCGCGTCTATCTCCGGGCACGCCAGGCGCCTGCGGCGCCGCCACAGCTCTAGCACCGCTTTTCGTCTCAAAAAGACCGCTCGAGGGCGCAATTCGGGGGCTGTTCTGCAACGCGCTTTGGGATTAGGTAGGACAAGCGGGACCCAAGTCGGGACGCGAAGCCGGAAGCGATGTTCGCACGGGAGCAGGGCGGTGAGAAAACTACTGGTCGTCGGGATAGGCGCGGGCAATCCCGAACACGTGACGATCCAGGCGATCAATGCGCTGAACCGCGCCGATGTTCTCCTGATTCCCGTGAAGGGAGAGGAGAAGGCGTTTCTCGCGGATCTGCGGCGCGACATCTGCGAGCGCTACGTTTCAAACCCGTCATCCCGGATCGTCGAATATGCGGTCCCCCGCAGGCGCTCCGATGGTAGCTATGAAGGCGGCGTGCACGACTGGCACCATGCCATCGCCGCAATCTATGAAAACCTGCTGCTGACCGAGGTCGCCGAAAACCAGATCGTGGCGCTGCTCGTCTGGGGCGATCCGAGCCTCTACGACAGCACGCTCCGCATTGTCGAGCATGTGAGGGCGCGCGGGTCGGTGGAGTTCGGCATCGAAGTCATACCGGGTATCACCAGCATCCAGGCACTCTGCGCCAGCCACGCAATTCCCCTCAACCGCATCGGGCTGCCCGTCGAGATTACGACAGGGCGCAGGCTCGCGCAGGAATGGCCGCCCGGCGTCGACGATATCATCGTGATGCTGGACGGTGTCGAAGCCTACCGTACGGTCGAAAGCGACGACGCTGAAATCTATTGGGGCGCCTATGTCGGCACGCCCCTGGAAATCACTCTCTCCGGCAAGATCGGCGAGGTGCGCGAACAGATCGTCGAGACCCGGCGCAGGGCTCGGGAGGCGAACGGCTGGATCATGGACACCTATCTGATCCGCCGCAATTCATCGCCGGAAGAGGGGAGCGGAGAACAATGACCGCGACGATTCTTTCGGTCGACAGCGGCAGGCCTTCTCGCGCAACCGATGCGCTGCGGCGCGGCGCATGCCCTTCCCTTTCCGCTCCGATGCAAACCGGCGACGGCCTGCTTGTCCGTTTTCGTCCGTTCGCGGACGGTCTCCCACCCGCCTCGTTCGCCGAAATTGCCCGTCTGGCGGCACTGCATGGCAACGGGCTGATCGAAGTGACGATGCGGGGCAGCCTCCAGATCCGGGGCCTGAGCGCAGAATCGGTAAGCCGCCTTGCAAGCGCTTTCATCGAGGCCGGGATCCGTTGGCAGAACGGCATCGCTGTCGAGGTCCCTCCCCTGGCCGGCGGTGACCCATCCGAAATTGCCGACCCGCGCCCGATCGCGACGGCAATCCGCAAAATCGCCGCCGATCGCAATCCACCGCTGGCGCTTGCGCCGAAGCTCGCAATCGTCGTCGATGGCGGCGGCAGGCTGCATCTCGGCGAAAGCGTCGCTGATCTTCGTCTTGATGCGATCGGCATGCGGGGATCCGCTCTCTGGCGCCTGGCAATCGGCGGCGACCGTCAATCCGCCAGACCTGTGGCAGAGTTCCTGCCCGAAGCCGTGCCGCAAGCCGTCATGGCAGTGCTCGAAAAACTGGCCAGTGCAGGCACTGGAACGAGAGGTCGCGATCTCGAAATCGGCGGACTCATTTCTGAAGCGCGTGGCCAATGCGACCCGGAAGCAGAATTCGCGAATGAGCCTCATCCAGGCTTCGTCGGGGCACACACAATTGGCGGGGCTCCGATCCTCGGCATCGGCCTTCGCTACGGGCAGGTTCAATCGCCGACGCTGTCGAACCTCATGAAGGTTCTCGCGGAAATCGGGGCGAGCGAAGTGCTGCCTTCACCGGGACGGGCTCTTCTCATTCGGGGGCTTGAGCGGTCGACGGTACCTATCGCTCAGGCCGCGGCACGTTCCGCAGGGTTTTCGGTCGACGGGCACGAGCCCGGAAACTTCATTGCCGTGTGTGCAGGCAGTTTGGGCTGCGCCTCGGGCCATTTCGATACCCGCGCGGTGGCAGACGCACTTGTCGAGAAGACCCCCGCTCTGTTCGACGGTTCCATATCCGTGCACGTGTCGGGCTGTACCAAGGGGTGCGCCCGCCCGGCACCGGCAGCGCTTGCGCTTTCGGGCACCGCCGCCGGAATTGGCCTCGTCTTGCACGGCAAGGCTGGCGACCGTCCCGTCGCGCGCACCTCTTCGCAGAAGATTTCCGAGGCTCTCGCGACGATTGAGGCCCTTCTGGAGAGGCAACGCTCGCAAGGGATATCTGCGCGCGGCGCCCTAGACAAGATCGGAGAGGCCGTCCTCGCGGCGGCATTTCAGCAAGGAAGGCAATGACTGACTACGACTATATCAAGGATGGCAATGCCATCTACGAACGATCATTCGCGATCATACGCGCCGAAGCCGACCTTTCCCGGTTTTCCGAGGACGAAGCCGATGTCGCCGTGCGCATGATTCATGCAAGCGGGCTGGTGGAAGCGGCCGAGCACTTCGTCTTCTCGGCGGATCTGGTATCGTCAGCGAGGCACGCCCTTCGCCGTGGCAGCGCCATATTCTGCGACGCCGAGATGGTCGCACGCGGCGTCACGGCCGCCCGCCTGCCGGCCGGAAACGACGTGATCTGCACGTTGCGCGATCCGCGCACGCCTGAACTCGCACGCGAAATCGGCAACACGCGGTCGGCGGCAGCCATCAGGCTTTGGCTCGAACGCATAGAGGGATCGGTGGTCGCCATCGGCAACGCCCCGACGGCACTCTTTTATCTCCTCGAGCTCCTGCGCGACGGTGCGCCGAAGCCGGCGGCGATACTCGGCATGCCGGTGGGCTTCGTGGGCGCGGCGGAATCCAAGGAAGCGCTCGCGGAAAACTCCTATGGCGTACCCTATGCCATCGTGCGTGGGCGCATGGGCGGTAGCGCGATGACGGCGGCAGCGCTGAATTCGCTCGCGAGGGCTGGCCTATGACCACTCACGAAAAAGGGCGCCTCTACGGCGTCGGCACCGGCCCCGGCGATCCGGAACTCCTGACGATCAAGGCGGTGCGGGCAATCGGCGAAGCGGAAGTCGTCGCCTTCTTTGCAAAGGCCGGGCGCTCCGGCAATGGCCGGGCGATTGTCGAAGGATTGCTGAAACCGGGTACGGTGGAACTACCTCTCTACTATCCCGTGACGACCGAGATCGACAAGGATCACGACGACTACAAGGCACAGATCGCCGCCTTCTACGATTCGTCCGCCGAGGCGGTTGCCGCGCACCTTGAGGCCGGACGGACAGTTGCCGTCCTGTCGGAAGGCGATCCGATGTTCTACGGCTCGTACATGCATCTCCATGTCCGCCTCGCCGATCGGTTCCCGACCGAGATCATCCCCGGCGTCACTGCCATGTCGGGTTGCTGGTCGCTGTCGGGCATGCCGATCGTGCAGGGAGACGACGTACTCTCCGTGTTGCCCGGCACGATGCTCGAAGGCGAGCTCTGCCGCCGCCTCGGCGATACCCAGGCGGCCGTGATCATGAAGGTGGGGCGGAACCTGCCGAAAATCCGCAGGGCGCTCTCTTCGTCCGGCCGGCTGCAGGAAGCAATCTACGTCGAGAGGGGCACGATGCCCGGAAGTCGCGCCATCCGGCTGGCCGAGAAGCTGGACGACGCCGCGCCCTACTTCTCTATCGTTCTTGTGCCCGGCTGGAGTGCCCGCCCATGACCGGCAGGCTTTACGTGATCGGTACCGGGCCCGGAAGCCCGGACCAGATGACGCCGGAGGCCACCAAGGCCGTGGAGCAGGCGACTGAGTTCTTCGGATATTTTCCCTATCTCGATCGCCTTGCACTGCGTCCGGATCAGGTGAAGGTCGCCTCGGACAATCGCGAGGAACTTGACCGAGCCCGTGCGGCCCTGACCCGTGCAGCCGCAGGCGTCGACGTCTGTGTTGTCTCCGGTGGGGATCCGGGTGTGTTTGCCATGGCGGCGGCGGTCTGCGAAGCGGTTGACTCCGGCCCTCCCGAATGGCGGAAAATCGACATCGTCGTCGTTCCCGGCGTCACCGCAATGCTCGCGGTCGCCGCGCGCATCGGCGCGCCGTTGGGGCATGACTTCTGCGCCATCTCATTGTCGGACAACCTCAAGCCCTGGCCGGTGATCGAGAACCGACTGCGCGCGGTCTCCGAGGCAGGCTTTGTCATTGCGCTCTACAACCCGATCAGCAAGGCACGCCCTTGGCAATTGGGGAAGGCGTTCGAAATTCTACGCCAGACACTTCCCGGCGACACACCCGTCGTGTTCGGCCGCGCCGCCGGACGGCAGGATGAGCGTATGCTCGTGGTACCGCTTGCGAGCGCGGAGGCTGACAAGGCCGACATGGCGACCTGTGTTATCATCGGATCGGCCGAGACGCGGATCATCAGCCGCCAGGGCCTGTCCGATCTCGTCTACACGCCGCGCTTCTTGTCCGGGGAGATCAGATGATCAACGAGGCGAACCGCATCGCCCACGTTTTCGGCCGTGATCCCGTCGCTCGGCTGCGCCCTCTCGATCATGATGACGGTGAGGCGGAGGGCGCGCGCTGCCGCGATCTTGGCATACGTCGCCTCGCCGCCGCTGTTCTTAGACACGATGGCGTCGATACGATGATTCCGCAGGAGGCGGATCTCACCCTCGATTTCGAAGGGACCGCGCGCCAGGCTGTATTCGGCCGAAGGCACGTCGAGCGGTGGCTCCACAGGATCGACGCTGCGAACCAGGTAGTGATGCTGTGGAGCGGCCTCGAAAGCCGCCACCTCTTGTCGGCCTATCGCCAGAAAAATACGGCGGGGTTCGTGGCCGAGCGCGGTGGCTGCCTCGTCGACCGAGGAAACGCGGACCCATTGGTCGCCCGCGACCGGATCCCATCCCGCGCGCTCGAGCCGCAGCAGCGGCACACCGCTTTCCGCGCTTGCCTGTCGCGCATTCACAGAGATCCTCCTCGCAAAGGGATGGGTAGCATCCACGAGAAGATCAACGGCATTGCTCCTGAGATAGGCAACCAATCCGCCAACTCCGCCGAAACCGCCGATTCGCACCGGGGTGGGTTGCGGCGCCGGATCTGCGGTTCGTCCGGCGAGCGAAAGTACCACGTCGATATCCTCTCGCGTGGCCAGGCGCGCAGCAAGGTCACGGGCCTCCGTCGTTCCCCCCAGAATAAGGATTTGCTTCTTGTTCACGCCTGAGAAACCCGATGCTGCCGTTGATAGCGCCGCGCCATGGCTCTCCGTCGTCGGCATCGGCGAGGATGGTGTAGCCGGTCTTGGTGATGCGGCCAAGGCGGCAATTGCGCAGGCGGAGATCGTCTTTGGCGGCGCGCGGCATCTGGAGCTCGCAGCGTCACTGATCGCAGGGCAGACACATGCCTGGCTGAGCCCGTTCGAACGTTCGATGGATGCGGTCTGTGCCGCACGGGGACGGCCAGTCGTGGTCCTCGCCTCGGGAGATCCCTTCTTCTACGGCGTCGGGGTGACGCTCTCGCGGAGGGTTTCCCGCGCGGAGATGTCGACCTTCCCGGCCCCCTCCTCCTTCAGCCTTGCTGCCGCGCGCATGGGCTGGGCGCTGCAAGATACGGTCTGCGTATCCCTCCACGGGCGCCCCCTTGATCTTGTCCGGCCTCACCTTCATCCGGAAACCCGCATCCTGGCGCTGACATCCGACGGCGACGGGCCGGGGAACTCGCGGCATTGCTGGTAGAAACCGGCTTCGGTAATTCAAGGCTTACAGTTCTCGAGGCGCTCGGGGGCGCCGCGGAACGCGTGAGCGCGCACCACGCCGCGGGCTTCGAACTGGAGGACTGCAACATGCTGAACGTCTGCGCGATCGAGGTCGAGGCAGATGGAGCAGCACGTGTGCTTCCCCTGACCGCCGGGCTCGACGACGCATTGTTCGAGCATGACGGTCAGATCACCAAGCGCGAGATCAGGGCGCTCACGCTCTCGGCCCTTGCACCCCGCCGTGGTGAAGTGCTCTGGGACATCGGAGCCGGATCCGGCTCTGTTGGCATCGAGTGGATGCTGGCAGACCCGTCGCTGCGCGCAATTGCCATCGAGGCAAACGCGCAGCGCGCCGAACGCATCCGCCGCAACGCCTCGCAGCTTGGCGTGCCGGGCCTCAGCGTGGTTGAAGGCACGGCACCGGCGGCGCTTGCCGGACTGCCGGTACCGGATGCGATCTTCATCGGCGGCGGTGGCAGCGAGGACGGGGTTCTCGACGCAGCAATGGATGCCCTAAAGCCTGGGGGCCGTCTCGTCGCAAATGCCGTCACAACCGAGATGGAATCCCTGCTCCTCTCAAGCCACGCAACGCTTGGCGGCTCGCTTGTCCGCATCGACATTGCCCGAGCATCGCCAGTCGGCCGGATGACCGGATGGAGGCCTGCCATGCCGGTCACGCAGTGGTCGTGGGTCAAACCGGCCAGGAAATTCGAGGAAACCGCATGACAGTTCATTTCATTGGTGCCGGCCCGGGCGCTGCAGACCTCATCACCGTGCGCGGCCGGGACCTGATCGCCAGCTGCCCCGTGTGTCTCTATGCGGGTTCGATCGTCTCGCCGGAACTGCTGCAATACTGCCCGCCGGGCGCGCGCATCGTAGATACCGCCCCGATGTCGCTGGACGAGATCGAGGCTGAATTTCTTCGCGCCGAGACCGCCGGTGAAGACATCGCACGGCTGCACTCCGGCGACCTTTCCGTCTGGAGTGCGGTCGCAGAGCAGATCCGTCGCCTCGATAAAAGCGGTATCGCATACACGATGACGCCGGGCGTGCCCTCTTTTGCGGCCGCTGCCTCGGCACTCGGGCGCGAACTCACCATTCCGGCAGTGGGCCAGAGCCTCGTGCTGACCCGCGTTTCCGGACGGGCATCGCCGATGCCGAATCGGGAAACGCTGCAAGCCTTCGGGACCACGGGCACGACGCTGGCGATCCATCTCGCCATCCATGCCCTCGACAGGGTCGTGGAGGAGTTGACGCCGCTCTACGGTCCGGATTGCCCTGTCGCAATCGTCGTCAAGGCCTCATGGCCCGATGAACGGGTGCTGCGCGGCACCCTCGCCGACATTGCCGGCAAGGTCGAGGCAGATCCCATTGAGAGGACCGCGTTGATCTTCGTCGGTCCGACGCTTGCCGCACAGGACTTCCGCGAAAGCTCGCTGTATGACCCCGCCTACCAGCGCCGGTTCCGCGGGCGCGGCGAGTAGCTACTCCGCCGCAAGCGATGCCGGAGCTGGCACGTAGTTCAGCACCGGCCCCAGCCAGCGCTCAACCTCACCCACCGCCATATCCTTGCGGGCCGCGTAGTCCTCGACCTGGTCTCGCTCCACCTTGGCGACACCGAAGTAGTAGCTCTCCGGCTGGGCGATGTAGAGCCCGGAGACGGAGGACCCCGGCCACATGGCGAAACTTTCGGTCAGGCTGACGCCGATCGCGTTCTCCGCGTCGAGCAGACGGAAGAGGGTCGTCTTCTCCGTGTGGTCCGGCTGCGCGGGATAGCCCGGGGCCGGACGGATACCGGCGTAGGGCTCGCCGATCAGCTGCTCGGGCGTGAAACTCTCGTCCGGAGCATATCCCCACAGTTCCTTGCGGACGTACTCGTGAAGGCGTTCTGCGAACGCTTCGGCGAAACGGTCCGCGAGAGCTTTCACCATGATGGAGGAGTAGTCGTCATTGGCCCGCTCGAAGCGTTCGGCAATGGCGATCTCCCCGATACCCGCGGTAACGACGAAGCCGCCGACATAGTCTGGCCTGCCGGTGTCCAGCGGCGCCATGAAGTCGGAGAGCGCGACATTCGGACGGCCGTCGCGCTTCGAAAGCTGCTGGCGAAGCGTGAACAATGAAGCAAGCTCCGTCTGCCTCGTCTCATCGTCGAACAGGCGAATGTCGTCGCCGACGGCGTTGGCGGGCCAGAAGCCCACGACGGCCTTTGGTGTGAACCATTTTTCATCGATGATCTTGGCCAGCATCGCCTGTGCGTCAGCAAAGAGCTGGCGTGCCGCGGGTCCCTGTTTCTCATCGTCGAGAATTTTCGGATAAACGCCCTTCAGCTCCCAGGTCTGGAAGAATGGCGTCCAGTCGATGTAGCGGGCGAGTTCCGCCAGATCCCAATCCTGCCAGATCCGGGTGCCGAGGAAGGACGGCTTCTTGGGAGTATAACCTTCCCAATCCGGCCGGAATGCGTTTTCCCGTGCTCTTTCCAGCGGCAGGCGCAACTTTTCCGCCTCGTTCCGGGCATGCGTCTCCGCCACCTTGCGGTACTCCGCCCGGAGGGTCTCGACATAGCCTGGACGCATGTCGTCGGAAAGCAGGCTGGAGACGACACCGACCGCACGGCTGGCATCGGTCACATAGACCGTCTGCCCTATCTGATAGCGGGGGTGAATCTTGACCGCCGTGTGAACACGGCTCGTCGTTGCTCCCCCGATCAGGAGCGGAATGCCGAGGCCTTCCCGTTCCATCTCGGAAGCGACATGCACCATCTCGTCCAGCGAAGGCGTGATGAGCCCCGACAGACCGATGATGTCGACATTCTCGTCCCTGGCCACCTGCAGGATCTTCGAAGCAGGCACCATCACGCCGAGATCGATGATCTCGTAGTTGTTGCAGGCGAGCACGACGCCGACGATGTTCTTGCCGATATCGTGCACGTCGCCCTTGACGGTTGCCATCAGGATCTTGCCCGCGCTGCGACGCTCTCCGTCGCCACCGTTCGCGAGCTTCTCGGCTTCCATGTAGGGAAGAAGCACGGCAACCGCCTGCTTCATAACGCGCGCCGATTTAACAACCTGCGGCAGGAACATCTTTCCAGAGCCGAACAGGTCGCCGACCACGTTCATCCCGGCCATCAGCGGCCCCTCGATGACGTGCAGCGGACGCTCGGCCTGTTGACGGGCTTCCTCGGTATCCGCCTCGACGAATTCGGTTATGCCGTTGACGAGCGCATGCTCGAGCCGCTTTGCGACGGTCCATTCACGCCACTGGAGATCCCGTTCCCTTGCTTCCTTGCCAGCCGTTCCCTTGAAACGTTCTGCAAGCTGCAGCATGCGTTCCGTCGCGTCGGATCGCCGGTTCAGCACCACGTCCTCGCAGGCCTCGCGCAGTTCGGGCTCGATCGACTCATAGACCGCGAGCTGGCCGGCATTGACGATGCCCATGTCCATTCCGGCCTGGATGGCATGATAGAGAAATACCGCATGCATGGCCTCGCGCACGGGCTCGTTGCCGCGAAACGAGAACGACAGGTTGGAGACGCCGCCCGAGACATGCACATGGGCAAGCGTAGAGACGATCTCACGCGTCGCCTCGATGAAATCCACGCCGTAGTTGTTGTGCTCTTCGATACCGGTCGCCACCGCAAAGATGTTGGGGTCGAAGATGATGTCTTCCGGGCGAAGCCCCGCGACCTCGGTCAGGAGCTTGTAGGCGCGCGTGCAGATTTCGACCTTGCGCGCCCGCGTATCCGCCTGGCCCTGCTCATCAAACGCCATGACCACCACGGCCGCGCCATAGGCACGGACAAGCCGCGCATGCTTCAGGAATACCTCTTCCCCTTCCTTGAGCGAAATCGAGTTCACGATCGGCTTGCCCTGCACGCATTTCAGGCCGGCCTCGATGACTTCCCACTTCGACGAATCGATCATGACCGGCACTTTCGCGATGTCCGGTTCTGCGGCGATAAGGTTGAGGTATTCCGTCATCGCCCTGGTGGAATCGATCAGCCCCTCG
The DNA here is from genome assembly GCF_016864555.1 of Sinorhizobium sp. BG8. Lineage (NCBI taxonomy): Bacteria > Pseudomonadati > Pseudomonadota > Alphaproteobacteria > Hyphomicrobiales > Rhizobiaceae > Sinorhizobium > Sinorhizobium sp. BG8. The sequence goes on from NZ_CP044011.1 coordinate 561,164, forward strand.
TCCATGTTGATGTCGATGACCTGGGCACCGTTCGCCACCTGGTCGCGCGCGACGTCAAGCGCGGCAGCGTAGTCACCGGCGGTGATAAGCTTGCGGAACTTCGCCGAACCCGTGACATTCGTCCGCTCGCCGACATTCACGAACGGAATGTCCTTCGTCAGGGTGAAGGGCTGCAGCCCGGAGAGCCGCATGAAGCGCGGGATTTCCGGTATCGGGCGCGGCGCATGGCGCTTGGCCACTTCGGCAATCGCGCGAATGTGCGCTGGCGTGGAGCCGCAGCATCCGCCAACGATGTTGACGAGGCCCTCGCGCATGAACTCCTCAACCTGCGCGGCCATCTCCTCGGGTGTCTGATCATACTTGCCGAAGGCGTTCGGAAGACCGGCATTGGGATAGGCGCAGACATAGGCGTCGGCGACGGACGAGATCTCCGCAATGTGATCGCGCATCGCATTGGCGCCAAGGGCACAGTTAAGCCCGATCGAGATCGGCGAAGCATGGCGGACGGAATTCCAGAAGGCTTCCGGTGTCTGCCCAGACAGTGTCCTGCCAGAAAGGTCGGTGATCGTGCCGGAAATCATGACCGGCAGCGTAATGTCCTTCTCCTCGAAGATCTCAGCGCAGGCGAAGATCGCCGCCTTGGCGTTCAGCGTGTCGAAGATCGTCTCGATCAGAATGATGTCCGCGCCACCATCGATGAGGCCGCGCAGCTGCTCGCCATAGGCGATTCTGAGATCGTCGAAGGAGACCGCGCGGTAGCCGGGATTGTTGACATCAGGAGAAATGGACGCGGTGCGGTTTGTCGGCCCCAGGGCGCCGGCGACGAACCTGCGCCGGCCATCCTTCTGCTCGGCCCTCAGCCCTGCGCGCCGCGCAAGCCGCGCGCCATCGCGGTTGAGCTCATAGACCATCTCTTCCATGCCGTAATCGGCCTGCGCGATGGTGGTGGAGGAGAACGTATTGGTTTCCAGGATATCCGCGCCTGCAAGAGCATAGCGGTAGTGGATATCCTCGATTGCCGCTGGCTGCGTCAGCGTCAGAAGATCGTTGTTGCCCTGCTGGTGGCAGGCGCAATCGCCGAAGCGCGTCCCTCGAAAATCCTGCTCGACCAGGCCGAGCGTCTGGATCTCCGTTCCCATGGCCCCATCGAGGATCAGGATGCGCTCGTTTGCCAGCGCCGACAGGGCGGCTGCGATCTCCAATCCGCTGCGGCGAGGCAACAAGGGTCCGAACAGGTTTTCGGAGTCGGTGGTCATGGCGAAGCCTCCTGATACAACTGCGTCGCAGATCACATAAAGATATCTTTATGTCAACATGTCTTCTGACGCAAGTTGCAAGTCCGTTTTGAGGGGTGAGAGAACGGGATGTGGATCGATCGTCGGTCGGATTCTGGCTTTTCCCTAACGGCAAGTCTAAGAACCAACCGGAATGAGAGGTCAGCATGTTCACCCTCCAACGCGTCGAGACCTTCGAGCAGGACATAAAGAAGAGCCGCTTTGTCGCCTGGGCCGGGCCGATAGCTGATGAAGAGGCAGCGCGCGCCTTCATCGCGGCACACTCCGACCCGACAGCGACCCACAATTGCTGGGCGTGGCGGATCGGCCAGACCTATCGCTTCAACGACGACGGAGAACCGAGCGGTACGGCGGGAAAGCCGATTCTGCAGGCGATCGACGGGCAATCTCTTGACGGTGCCGTGGCGGTCGTGACGCGTTGGTTCGGTGGCGTCCTGCTTGGCAGCGGCGGCCTCGTGCGCGCCTATGGCGGCACCGCCGCGCAGTGCCTGAGGAGTGCGGAGAAGACGAGAATAGTCCCGACCGTCAAGGCGACGGTCGGATGCGAATTTTCTGACCTTGCCCTGGTGAAGGCAAGGCTCAATGCGCTTGCGGACGTGCGTATCGAATCCGAAACCTTCAACGCAGGCGGGGCGGAACTCTCCGTCGCTCTGCCGAAACAGGATGCGGCCGATGTAGTTCGTCTCGTCACGGACCTGACCAGCGGGCGAGCCACGATCGCCCTGCCCGACTAGACGCGAACCCCGCTGCTGCTCAATGGCTCGGGACCATCATGCTCGGGCCTCGGTATGATCGTAGCCCGAAGCCGTTGTGGCTTGATACTCGATCGAAAACGACAATGGCAGCGCCCGGGCAGAGTGGGACGGCAAGGGATTTTTCGCAGGCGGGGCCGACGCAAGAGCGCTGACCCCACCTTGATTGCCTGCAGATCAGGCGGCGGCGCGTTCCCAGCCACGCTGTTCGGTGACCTGGCCCAGCTGGAATTTGGCGAGCATCATGCGAAGCTGCCTGCTCTCTTCCGTCAGGTTCTGGCTGGCGGCGGTCGTCTCTTCAACCATTGCGGCATTCTGCTGGGTCATCTGGTCCATATGGTTGATGGACGTATTGATTTCCTGCAGGGCCGTAGCCTGTTCGCGCGCAGCCGTGGCGATCGAGTTCACATGATCATTGACCTTGTTTACCAGGCCTTCGATCTCCAGGAGAGCGTCTCCGGTGGAGCGAACCAGCGACACCCCGTTGTCCACTTCGGCGGCGGAGGTATTGATCAGGGTCTTGATCTCTTTGGCCGCGTTGGCGGAACGCTGGGCAAGGTCGCGCACTTCCTGTGCCACGACCGCGAAGCCGCGTCCTGCTTCTCCTGCACGGGCAGCCTCCACGCCGGCGTTGAGCGCCAGGAGGTTCGTCTGGAAGGCGATCTCATCGATGACCGAGATGATCTGGTTGATGCGGCTGGAGGAGGACTCAATACGACCCATCGCATCGATCGCGCTGCGGACGATCTCACCGGATTTTCCCGCGCTTTGCCTGGTGTCCTGCACCATGCTGCGCGCCTCGTTCGCCCGCTCGGAAGCGGTCTGGACGGTCGAGGTGATCTCATCCAGCGCGGCGGCCGTTTCTTCCAGCGCCGCAGCCTGCTGTTCGGTTCGCTTCGCGAGATTGTTCGCGGCCGAGCTCAGTTCGGCGGAATTGTGGTTTATCGTGCCGGCAGCCGACCGGACGTTCTCCATGGTCGAACGGAGCGTGACCATCGTCATGTTGACGTTTGTCTGCAGCTCCGCAAACGCTCCCTGGAACTTGCCCTCCATACCCTGGGTAAGATCGGCTTCCGCAAGGGCAGCGATGACACGGCGGACTTCCGTAACGGCCCTATCGACGCTCGAGACGAGTTCGTTCACGCTTCCCGCAAAGCGGTTGAGGTTCTCGCTGTCGTAGTCCTTGGTAATTCTCTGCGTAAAATCGCCGGCGACAGCCGCTGCGACCACGCTGCTGATGCTCGATTGCAGGTCATTCGTCCTGGCGTGAAGCTCGGCCTCCTGGGCCTTCATGTCGCGCATGCTGATGCCATTGCGCCGGAAGACCTCCACGGCACGTGCCATCTCGCCGATTTCGTCCTGCCGCGATACGTCGGCTTCGACCCCCTCCAGTTCTCCGTTGGCCATCCGTGTCATGATCGCCGTGAGGCGGCGAACCGGCAGGACGATGCCACGGCGCGCCACAACGAGGCTGACGGCGGCGCCGAAAATGATGCAGCCCGCAGCCGCGATTATTTCGATCCACATCGCAAGCGAAGAGGACTCCAAGGCTTCCGCGCGGGCAGCGGCTAGTGCATCGCCGGAATAGGTACTGTATTCCTTCACGGCTTCCGTCACCGTCTTCTGCGCCGCAAGAGCCTCGGAGAGCGCCGCGTCGATCGATTGGCGATCCGTGCCGCCGCTGGCGCGTGCGGTATCGACCATCGCCCGAATATCGTTGAAATAACGCTCGAGCACCTGGCGGATTTTGCCGACCTGGGCAAGCTGCGTGGCATCGGCCGCGGCTTCGATCTTGGGCAGCCGGTCGAGCATCTCCTTGGCACGCTTCTCTGTTTCGGCGGCAAAGTCTTCCGCCTTCTCAGGTGCTGCCGCGAGCTGATAGGTCATCCGGCTGATTGCGATGATGTCGACACGCAGATCCATCGCCTCGCGCGCCACTTCTTCCTTGGCGCCGACCGCGGTCATTGTCGACTCAAGCGCGGACAGGCCGCGCGCGCCGACCATGGCCAGAAGGATGGAGGAAAGCCCCATCACCACGACCACCAGCCCGATCTTGTTCAATATCGACAAATTCCTGAATGCCACGACTCTATCTCCCGGGAGGCGGAAATGGGGTTTGCTGAGAGCTGAAAAATGGGGTCAAGGGCATGATGCCCGACGCGTGGGTGCAACCGCTTCTGGAGGGGTCATTGCGCGCCGACCGATACTAACCTAACGGTACGGAGCTTAAAGGACCATTAAGTCAGCGGGTAAGCCGCGGATCCAGCGTCTGGCCGCCCATTGGATTGCCTCCGGACGGCTCTGAAGCGGTGATCCAAACGGCAGACGTCCCCGCGGCAAGACCTCCCTGAACATGTGTTGCCTTGCGCTCGTTCCCGTTCGGGACGCAGGTCGTTTGCCGCCCCACCTGGAGATCTGTCAACCATTCAATGAAAACAGATAATTCTGAGGCTGAAGACTAGATAAATTCCGCTTTCTTCGCAGGTGCAAAAAGATCGTTGACCGTCCTTCGCGCAAGTCATACCGACTTTCGAGCTGGATAAATGAAACCGCGAGTGATAATGTCTCCGCGTTATTTGAGGACATGCATCCTCTCATTCATCCTTTATTCGGACAGCACATATAGTCCAGCGCAGGGATGAACTTATACGTCCGCCTGATCCGGACTTAGTCAAGAGACTGACCAATTCAACAGCAATTTTCATTCTGGTGGTTTCGGTTGAGAAACTGCGGAGGACAATTCAATGGCCAGCAATCTTGTTTCCTACATTATGCAACTTCTGACGCCGGAGACGATCGCTCGCCTTGCCGGAGCGCTTGGTTTGGATGCCAACAAGGCCCAGCGTGCAATAGCTGCCGCAGTGCCTGCGTTGCTGGCGGGTCTCGGCGGCGTCGCCGCGCAGCCGGGGGGCGCACAGAGGGTCGCCGACGCTGCGGGACAACAGAGCGGTGTCCTTGGCAGCCTTGCTGGAATGCTGAGTTCGGGCGGCCAGGAATCGCTTGGCCAGGCCGGATCGCAGCTCCTGTCGTCCCTCTTTGGCTCCGGCGACAGTGGAGCACTTGCAAATGCTGTAGGCAGTTATGCCGGGCTCGACCGCAATGCGAGCACTTCCCTGCTCGGCATGCTGGCTCCGATCGTGATGAGCGGCGTCGCGCAGCAAAGCGGCAATGATTTGAGCGCGAACGGCGTTGCGGGTCTGCTGGCAAGCCAGAAGGACAACATTGCTTCCGCCCTTCCTTCGGGCGTCGGTGACTTGCTGAGGGGGACGGGTCTTTTGAACGCGCTCGGCGGCTCCGCGAGAGCGGCAGCGGCTACGGCGGGTCAGGCGGCCGATCGCGCTGCGGCCACGGCCACATCAGTAGGCAATGCCGGACAGCGCGCGGCGTCCCAGGCGGCGACCGGATCCTCGCGCTGGCTCTACTGGCTGATTGCAGCTTTGGCGATCGCAGCCCTGCTGTACTATATGTTCGGAAGACCGGCGCAGCACGCCACTCCGGAAGCGGGTGCACCCACGCAGAGCCTGACTGTTGACGGCGTGGATGTCGGCAAACAGCTGACGGATACCCTTACCAGCCTGCAGACGACTGTGACGGGGGTTACGGATGCGGCTTCCGCACAGGCTGCTTTGCCCAAGCTCGAAGCAAACCTTGGCGAGATCGACAAGGTGAGTACGACAGCGGGGCAACTCACGGCGGAGCAGAAGGCCGCGCTCAAGGCCTTGATTACGCCGATGATGTCGACCGTCAACGGGCTTTTCGACAAGGTCCTCGCGATTCCGGGCGTGTCCGATGTCCTGAAGCCGACGATCGACTCGATCAAGGCAAAGCTTGCGGCCCTCACGGCTTGAGCGTTCAGCGAGACTGGTCGCCGGCCCCTTCCGGCGGCCTTCCCTCTCACTCCCCACATCCAGGATCAAAGGAGCTGTGGCAATGGCCGACAAATCGACATTCACGCCCGACGAGTGGAACCTGCTGCTGGAAAGCGTAATGATCGCCGGCATCGCCGTTACTGCGGCTGATCCGAGCGGGCTTTGGGGCATGCTGAAAGAGGGAATGGCCAGCAGCCGCACGCTGCTCAAAGCCAAGACCGATGCCGGAGCGGACCCGCTCATTTCTGCACTCGTGAGCGACTTCGAGACCTCCGAAGGCAGGAGTGCGGCACGCGAGGGCCTGCAGGCCAAACTGAAGGGCTCCAAGCCTGACGAAGTAAAGACAAAATGCATCGCCGCCCTGCAGCAGGCCGCAGACCTCGTGTCGGCCAAGGCACCGGATGCGGCAGGAGCCTACAAGGCCTGGCTGTATCAGATCAGCGTCAACGTCGCCGAGGCGGCCAAGGAAGGCGGTTTTCTCGGATTTGGTGGTGTCGAGGTAAGCGACGCCGAGAAAGCCACGCTTGCGGAGATCTCCACCGCGCTGAAGCTCGACCCGAGCAAGAGCTGACGAGGAACGGCCTTGCCGGGAGAGCACGGCAGCACACGTTTCAAAGCGCCCCGGATCTGCGATGGCGCCAGGGCCGAACGGCACAACGCTTGTGGCCACCCCGCCAGTGAAACCATCCTTCGGCGTGACCCGCCCCACCGCAAGGACCGCGGTCAATGTGTCATGGTTCCAGAGATCGGGACACCTGCGTCAACCTCCTGAAACGAGAGCAAATGCGCCGGAAAGTCTGCGACTGGCGCAATGACGCGCGTCAGGCGTATTCAATTGCATCGAGATGTTTTACAACCCTAAGCGCAAGCATGTCTGGAACGGAATGCGGTCACCTGTCGATTTCGAACGACGGCAGAAATCCTAACCCGGAGGCGTGTGCGAAACTCTGGGCTATTCAAGGGTTAGGATGTCATTGGCAGTTTCCGGGCTCGTTTCGGCGAAACGGATGATTCTTCGGGCAAGAACCCATCGTCCGGCCCCTTACGGCCGTCGCAAACGATTTTTAACCGCGGCGAGCTGGCTCGTTCTCGTCGGTGCGCTTGCCACGGGCCAGGCGGCGAAAAGCGAAACTCTTTTCAGCCCAGACTCACCCTGGAACATCGAAATTCCCGCAACCGCTCGGGTTGGCTTACAGAAGGTGGCCGTTGGCCTGCCGGTTGGACTGGATACCTGGGATCCGGGCGGTTACTGGACCGTGACCTATCATACCGCCAAGGCCAGCGACCCGCAGGTTCGCATACTCTACAACGAATATGCCTGGGGTGCGGTTTATGCCGGTCGCTGGAAACGCTCCGGCAATACCCCAGACGTGGAGAAGGAGATTCTTTCGCTCTCGTCGGAAACTTTTCCTTATCCCGGTAATGTTTTTTCCTCGACCTCGGCTTCAAGCTGGACGATGCCCGACTCCTACAATCAACTTGTCCAAAATCCATCGCAGCCGGCAAGGTTCCACGTCCCGGCTGGTGCATTGCCCCCAGTGGGCGCGGATGGGCACATGGCCGTTCGTCAACCGTCAAAAGGCGTGCTTGAAACCTATGCCACGATCGTGCTCTCGGACGGCACGATTGTCGCCCTGTCCTATTCCCTCACCGATGACCTGGGATTGGGGGACGGAAGGCAGCGTGGACAGACGGCCTCCATGCTGCCGAGCTATGCCGGAGCAATCCTTGATGAAGAGATTACGTCCGGCATCCAGCATGCCATGGCGATTACTGTGCCTCCAAAACTGCTGACCCCTGCGATCGCCTACCCGGCCTATGCCTTCGATCGCGACGCGCTCTCCAACTCCAATCCCTATTCGGGCACCTTGCCCATGGGCGCGCGGCTGGCACTGCCGCGTGATCTTGACATTGGCACCCTCGGCCTCACGACGGATGCCGGTCGCGTGATCGCCGAAGCAGCCCAGAAATACGGATTTATCGTCGTGGATCGGGGCGGCGAGGGAATAACGATCAGGGTGAGACCTACTGACATTCCCTCGCAGACGATCCTTCATACCTATGACTGGAGCCTCGGAAACGATCTGACACAGGTCCTCGCAAACGTGCGGCCAGTGTCGTTCTGATATCGCCTGCGAGCCCTGGATTTAGAAACCCTTGCCGTTCCGCAGCTCGGACAGTATTGTTCCGAAAATAATCTTGAGATCCAGCAAAAGCGATTGGTGCTCGACATAGTATATGTCGAAGGCGATGCGAGCCCTGGCGAGGCTCGATCGATCAGTCGGACCGCGCAGCCCGCGCATCTGGGCAAGGCCGGTAATGCCGGGACGAACAGCGTGGCGGCGATGGTACTGGGGAACCAGTTGCTCGTACGGCATGCCGGCCGCGAGCATACCTACGGCGTGACACCGCGGGCCGACAAGCGACATGTCGCCTCTCAACACGTTGAACAGTTGGGGAAGTTCGTCGATATTCGTGCGCCGAAGGAAGGCGCCGATCGGCGTAATCCGCGTGTCGCCCTTGACGGTTTGCGTCACGCCGGACGCGTCGCATTGATCGACAAACATTGTCCGAAACTTAAAGACCTTGATCTTTTGTCCGCCACGACCCCAGCGGGTCTGAGAAAAGAGGACCGGCCCGCGGCTGTCCAACTTTATCAGTACCGCAACGATTAACAGAAACGGCGCCAGAAACAGTATAGCGATCGATGCTACGAGCAAATCGAAGATATACTTGACCTCCTCATAGGGAGATCCTTTTGAATTCTTCTTGGTCGCAAACCCTGAAGAATCAAAAGCGTGTGTCGAGAGGTCGGCTTTACTATCAAATAAGGAAAGGATCGCAACCATAATCTACTTCCAGATTAGCCAAAAATTAAGGTTTACCGGCAAGAATATGGTTAACAGTTTATTAAATGCACGCCTTATATACAATATAAAAATTAATGATGATTGTTTATTTTTGGTGCACCGCACCAATGTGTGGCGACTATGCAACATTGGCAATGTGAATGCCAATTTTTGACCTTACAAACTCTGATTATATACTTTTTAAAAGCACACACGCATCTATATCGGACGATATACATCATCCGATTACAATTAGGTTGTTTGATTTTATTTTCTGTCGTTGATTGCTTGACTAACGCTCAATCAGCGACACTTTAACGAGATCACCTGGACGCAATGCAGTACTTTCCAGGGCGGATATTTCTTCCGTCGTTCCGTTCGTCGTACGCATAACAGTATACTTCAGCAGGTCTTCAGATCGTGTCCCCGCCAAGCCAGCGGCCGCGGGTGCGTTTGTCAGCGCCTCCGTCATCAATCCGGCATACATCTTGAGATTAAGATCGTTCGCTTTGATCGCTGCCTTGGTTTTTTGCAGCTCTGCTATGACATCGGTCTTCTGTTTGTTGCCGAGTTCGACGAGCTCGGCCGAAACCCTGCCTATTTCCTGTTTGGACCTGACCGTTGCCGTATCGAGATCAAGCAGTTTGCTCTGGGTGTCCGACGCTGTCAGTTCCAGACTGAGAATGCGGGAGCTCAATATCAGCCCTTGGTCAGCCAATTTTCCGGTACGAGCGATTTCCAGCTTGATGAGATCCATCTGGCGGGACTGTGCTTCCTTGTTCTTGGTCAGAGTGGACACCTCGTCCTCGAGCAAGACCTTTCTTTCCTCGAGCGCGCTGCGCTGTGCTGAAAGACCTTGCTGTCGCGAGAGCATCAGAGCTTTTTCGTCCGCAACCATATCTTGTTGTCCGGGATGGTCCCCCTCGTCCGAGGAGTCTGCGAACTCGAAATCTGCGTCGTTCCTCAGTTCGGCTTCAAGGCGCGCCTGTTGAACCAACAGACGTTCACGCTCGGTGAGCAGAAGGTCGTAGTTTCCCTTGGCGCTCAGAAGGTCGCGCTCGAACCGCTGGTCGCTGCTGAGCGAGCGACGCATGCCGCCCGCCAGGCTGATTGCCTTCAGAACCGTCATTTCGGGGTCGAAAGGGAACTTGCCAGGCGTCTGGACTTCGCCGGCGACGAAGATCGGGCGGAACTCGCTTATCTCCACCGATGTGGCGGGAGGCTCCACAAGCCCGAGTTTCTCCTGCAACGCATGTGAAAGGTCGGTCGCGACTTCATGAGCGGAACGGCCCTGGGCTTTCACTTCTCCCGCGAAGGGCAGGGATAGCGTGCCATCCGGACCGATCGTGAATTCACCTGTCAGGGCAGTCCATTGGCGAAATGTTCCGTCACTGGGCTGCCAGTCGACGACGCGGATGTTGAGCTTGTCCATCGGGCCAAACTTGTAGTCCTCGGCGGCGACCGGCGAGCAGACAAGCGCCGCGAGGAAAGCAATGGTCACGCCGGATACCGCGGGCAGCCTGAGGCAAGCGCGGAAGACGGTTGCGACGAAAGCCTGAAACTCGCTGTGCATGCTACTCATGTGTAATCTCCATTTCACGCGTGTCCCTTGCTGATCCGACAGCTCAGGCCGAAGTCCCAACCCGGCAGGGAATGTCCCTGCCGGGTTGCATCGATTTTCAGCGTTCGGCACCCTGGCTTGAAAGGCGCGGGTAGATCGGGGAAGCCAGTTCACGCAGCCGCCGCAAAATCGAAAGAGCGTAGTCTTCGACCCTGATGATCAGCCGCTTTGACAACAGTGCGGGGCGCTCGATGAGAACCCAGGAAAACCAGGCCGTCAGGAGGCCGCCGACCAAGCCCGCAACTGACGTCAGCCAGGCGGACTGAGCACCCGGAAAAACGTCGACAAACCACTGCTGCAACGTCCAGTGATAAAGATACAAGCCGTAGGAGAGGTCCGAGAGACGGCTGAAAACGGTGCGGCCGAAATCAATAAGGCCGATGTAGACGGTGACGTAGGTGACTGGGATGACGGCGAAATATTCGCCTGTGGGACCCGCATGCAGGAAGATGCCTGTGAGCACGACTGAGGCGACGAGCAGAAGCGGGTTTGCGGGGATAACATCGCGGAACTGATAGGCCGAGACGCCGCCCAGGAAGTAGAAGATCAGCATCCAGCCCGAGATGTTCGTCAAGCCGGCCTTCGGATCCGGCTTGAACTCGCGAAAAACCCAATAAGCCACCATCAGGGCAATGAGCGCAGCGAGCCCGATCCAGCGGTGACGCTTCAGACCAAAGACCGCCAGCGCGGACAGAAGCAGGTAGCAGTAGAGTTCGTACGGCACGGTCCAGAGCTGGGCGTTGACGATACCGGGGTCCGGATTGTTTTCAAACACGCCGGGAAGCCAAAAGCTGATGTGGCCCGTGACGTTGGCGAGATAGCGGAAGAACTGGTAATCAGTGAAATACGCCGAAAGCGGCAGCTCGGTCAGCAAGGGACCAATAATCAGCGCCGAAAGCAAGACTTCACCGATAAGGGCGGGATAAATGCGCATGACCCGCAGGCCGAGAAAGCTGATCAGAGTGCGGCAGCGCACCAGACTTCCGGCGACCAGAAAGCCACTCAGCACGAAGAACATCGGCAGCAGCGCACGCAGCGGGGCGCGCAGGTGCGACTCCCACAATGCCATATCGATTTCGGCGCCATGGGTGATACGGACCGAATGGAATACAGTAATTGCGATGGCGAGCGAAATGCGCAGGTAGTCGAATCCGGATGGGCGTCCATCGGCTTTCTGCAGCATGTCCGAGAATGTGGAAGTCGCGTAACTCATGATACTAACTCCGCAGTTGCTGTAGTGGGAGGACTACAAATCAGGCCCTTCGGGCTCTTAGAAACAGGATGAAATTTTCCACCTTTCGTAGTCCTGCCTCGGGAACGGCAAGAGAGACGAAAGCGGCTATAGCGCGAAGGTCGGTCAGGAACATCAAAGGCCGGAGCCGGAAAGCGTGTGCCAGAAGGCTGCGTGCCTTGTCCGTCTTTCCTGCGATGACGGCTTTGCGGGCGGCGATCCTGTAGTGCTCCGACCGCGCACGCACGATCAGCCGTCGTGGGACTTCCCTCATCGAGGACTGGATGATCTCCAGCGCCAAGTCGGCCTGTGCGACGAAACGGTCGACGTCGAAGGACAGGCTCGACTTGCGCAGTCTGTAGAAGGTGAGGGGAAGGGGAAGGCCGATCGCGACGGCATCCGTCAGCCAGAGGATCCGGCACCACATCTCGTAGTCTTCGCAGCTGCGCAAGTCTTCCCGGAAGAAACCGGCAACCTCGAAGCAGTCGCGGCGCACGACCGGAGTCGAGCCGTTGCCCACGTGGTTTCGCAGGATCATTTCGTGCAAGGACGGGTTCAACGTGTCGGGACGCAGTATCCTGTGCGTCAACTGACCGTCTTCTTCGATGAACTCGGACGCCGAATAGGTGAGGCCTATGCCGGGGTCGCAATCCATCGCTGCCACGTGACGCTCGGCCTTGTCGGGCCGCCAGAGATCGTCACCATCCAGGAAGCCGATATATTCCCCCCGCGCTTCCCGGATACCCGTGTTCCGGGCTGCGGAAAGTCCGCCATTTGGCTGACGCACGATCCTCAGCCGTTCGTCCTGGCGCTCCTCGGACAATTTCGCCAGCAGCGCCGGCGTGTCGTCGGTCGAGCCATCGTCGACGACGATGACTTCCAGGTCGGAGAAGCTCTGGTCCAGGGCCGAGACGACGGCAGGGACGATGTATTCCGCGACGTTATAAGCCGGGATGACGATACTAAGCCGCGGGACGTGCGCGTTCATGGCTGAACCTTGTCTCTTGGGAGGGAGAGGTGGACGGCATGGAGCTTTCTTCCCCGCGCGGCTCCAGCGCTCCGCCGATGAAGGCGAAGATGTAGGTGCAGGGTAAGGTGATGCTGAAGAGGGACTCGTATTTGCAGAAGATCAGGAGTGTCGCGGACAGAAGGATCATCACGATGATCTCGTCACGTCTCTCGGGGGAAACGGTCAGAAGCCTTATCACACCGGCCACGAGCGTCATGGCGATCGCGATCGCGAACGCTCCGAAGGTCAGCGCGCCGCCTGTGTAGAGAAGGCCGTAGAACGTTGAGTGGCTGCCAATGGGAAGCATTTCCTTCGGATGGACTGATGGCCCAATCCAGCCATGACCGAAGACCGGCGATTGGAGGAAACCTTCCCAGCTCTTTTCGTAGATGATCTGTCTTGCCAGGCTGGAACCCGCCCGCACGCCATCGATGCGGTTCTGGAGATCAGCGATGGCCTCCGGCCAGTTGACGTCGGCTATGCTCAGGACAAACAAGGTACCAAGCCCAAGACCGACGAAGGCTAGCCGCAACTTCAGCGACGCCTTGAGCCAGCACCAGCCAACAGCACATATCACGAGCGCGCCGAGCGAGATGCGGCTCCAGCTGAAGACGACCGCGATGAGGCCGCCTGCCATGCCGCACAACCGGAACCGCCAATCCTTTTCAAGGAGGCTGATCAGCGTGATGCCGATGCCACCTAGCCCAAGGGCGGTCGTGTACGGGTAGAACAGGATCAGGCGCGTGGTGAGTTCGCCGAGTGTTTCCTCGGAGATGTATATTGCGACAGAACCGTAGAGCCTTGCGGAAACGCTGTTCGGCGCTATCAGCAGCGGCAGCGAATAGGGCGAATAGAGCGCCGGCAGGCCAAGCGCGACGCCCACGGCCCCGATTGCCGCCAAGGCTATGATAAACCCGCCGAGTATGGTGATGGATCTGATGATGAGACGGCCCGAAAGGCGGTGCGCGGCGCCTGCCCAAATGGCCAGCCCTGCCACAATCCACCCCATCACACCGAAGCTCGCCACCTGGGCGATCCCCTCGCCGGGCTGCTCGCGCCAGATGCCGGCGAGGATCGACGCGCAGAACTGGGCGACACCGATCGAAATCCAGCTCAACGCCACCAGTCGGGCCAGCACGCCTGAAGGCGCGCGGGTATATGCGAGGACGACAACTACGATGGCCTGCACGAGGGTCAGGATGCCGAGCAGCCAAAAGACGATCGTCGACAGCAACATCAGCGCATAGAGGCTCTGATCGGGCACAAGTCGCAGCGTCGTCGATCTGAGGTTCAGGCCGGTCGTGGTCATTGCGTTCCCCCTCTTGGGGAGAAGGAGAAGCGCGCCACGCCGTTGCGTGGCACCAGCGCGAATTCGATCATGGCGACCACGATGAAGAAGGCGGAGAGGCTCATGACGTGACCAAGCAAACCGCCGAGAGCCGTAGCTGTGTAGACGGTGGCAAGCGCCGCAAGAGCTCGCAGCGCCGTCAGGCGCGTGACAAAGCCGATCTCACCCTTGGCCTTGAGATAGGTCTCGATGGTGAGCACGACGTAGCGGGCCGGGACGGATGCCATGAGGATCGCCGCATAGATCCAAAGGTCCGGCGCCTTGAAGACGAGGATGCCGGCAGGGATTGCCACAATCGTGACCAGTGCGCCGAGGATCGTACCGAGGCGCAGCATGGACTTGGTGGTGCTCTGGAAAAACTGGTCGCTGCCGGCCACCAGCCTCGGATAGAGCGACTGAATGTTTGCCCATCCTGGCGTATCGCTCGCAGTGAGGAGCTGCCGACAGATCCCGAGTATCCCGAGTTCGCTGCGGCTAAGGATGCCCGAACTCAGGAGCAGTATGAAGTTTTCGCTCAGAACGAGGACCACATCAGACAGAAGGTACCGCATGCCGGCGCGCAAATGGACCGCAGCCTGCCTGATCACGGTGAAATCATGAGGCAGCAATGCATAGGGCACGACTATCCCGGCCAGCCTGAAAGCCAGCACGCTCAGGCAAAAACTGCTGAAATCCGGTGTCAGTGCTCCGACCAGCAATCCGATCGCGTTCAGTGCGGGTGAAATGATGCTTTGCGCCTCCCGTCGCTGCAGCACCTGAAGCGCACTGGTGACGCTGGTTTGCGCGAAGAAGGGTGATGAGAACGCGAGGACGGCGAGGTTGAATTGCTCTTCCGCATCATGCCCAAATGCGAAGCCGAAGGCTACCGCCACGACCAGGACGACGGGAAGCGATATCGCAGCCGAAAACAATCCGAGGGAATTGCAGGCAGCATTGCTTGCCTTGATCTGCGCAAAGCGAAAGTGGAGGCCGAATGTGCCGAAAATCGCCACCAGGGTTGTCGGCACCGTGGCGAGCGTAAGGGTCCCCACAGCTCCAAGCCCGTAGAAATGCGCAACGACTGCAGTCAGGAGAAAGCCGTTGGCATTCTGCAACAGGCGGGCGCCCAGAATGAACAGGGCAGAGGCGCCTCCGCTG
Source organism: Sinorhizobium sp. BG8 (assembly GCF_016864555.1). Classification (NCBI taxonomy): domain Bacteria; kingdom Pseudomonadati; phylum Pseudomonadota; class Alphaproteobacteria; order Hyphomicrobiales; family Rhizobiaceae; genus Sinorhizobium; species Sinorhizobium sp. BG8. The sequence goes on from NZ_CP044011.1 coordinate 576,275, forward strand.
AAGACGCGCTCCACCAGCCTGCTCAGAACTGGGAGGCGGGCTTGTGTCACGACGTTTGTCCGTAAAGTTCGCCGGCGACCGCAACCGGACGTCTTACGACGCGCTTGTAGGCGTTGCTGTAATCCCGCGCGACACGAGACCACGTCGGCCAGCTGTGTGGCACCGCGCGGGGCTCCCCAGAATGCGAGAGTGTCTGGGTCAGCGCGGCTGAAAGGGCCGCGACATTGCGCGTTTCGAACTGTACCGCGCTATTGCCAACCACCCTGATGTTTTCCGGAATATCGCTTGTGATGATCGGAAGGCCGTAGGCCATGGCTTCCAGCAGCGCCATCGACATGCCCTCGAGGTAGGAGGGCAGGACGAATACGGCGGCATTGCTGTAGAGTTCCTGGAGCTCGGCTCCGCTGCGATGGCCGACAAAAATGACCTCTGGGCCGGCAATAGACCGAAGGTGAGCTTCATACTCCGGCTGGGTGGCTGTGCCGGCGACCACCAGCACGGCGTCCGTGGCGAGTGCCGAATACGCCTCGATCAGGTCGTGGCAGCCCTTCTCCGGCGTCAACCGGCTCGCGAAGAGGATATAGCGGCGATCGCCCAGGCCGAGACTGTCGATGAAGGGACCGCGCGGCAGGCGCGTCACGACCGGTAGCCCGTTGGGGATGAAGGACGTGCGCAGATCGTGCCGCTCCAGGAAGTAGCGTCGAAGCTCCTCCGAGACGACAGTGACCTGATCGGCACAATTCACGATCACGTTTTCCGCCAGCGAGAGGCAGGATTTCGCAGCTCCTCCCCACTTGTCCCGCCTCTGATCCAGGCCATGAATGGTGACTACGGTAGGCTGCCTGAACAGCCGCGTCGCACCCGACAGGATGCCGGGACCGATGGCGTGCAGATGCACGACGTCATAGTGGCCAATCGCACGGGCGACAGAGGCCATGCTGCGGGTGATTGTCTCCGTGTGCTTGCCGTTGATGGACGGCACACGGATGACGTTCAGCCCGTCGACATTGCTTGGACTTGCCGTTGTCGCGGCAAATACGTCGATCTGATGACCGAGTGCGACAAGTTCAGGGGAGACGGCATCAAGCACACGCTCGATGCCACCGTATGAAGTACCCAATCCCCTTGATCCGATCATGGCAATCTTCATGAGAGCCTCTCCAGCAATCAGGATTCGTTTTTGGGGTGCGTCACACCTTCGCCAAACCGCATTCGCGCCGGCTTGACGGTTGCAAGTGGCAGATCGTTTTCGTCGCGCTTGCGCGCATCGAAGAACCAGCCGAGTGCCAACACGGCGCCGGCGCCGAATAGGGCGAGCATGATTCCTGTAGCCGCGATCAGCATTCGCTGGCTCGTCGGCTTGGTCGGCGCCTGTACCTTGTCGAGCATCTTCACGTTAGAACGCCAGGTCTGCGCGACCGCCTCAACCGACTTGCGCTCGTTGAGTGCCTGGAGCCCCTGAGCGTACTGGCGTTCGAGTACGTCCTGACGGAGCTTCAGATCGTTGAGCTGTCCTTCATGTTCATTGAGCGTCTGCAACTCGGCGTGGATTTTGGCAGTCCGGTCCTGAAGGCCTTGCTGGCGCACGCGGGCTGCGCTCAAAGCCTGTCCAAGTTTGTTGGACTCCTGCTGCAGTTCCGTCGCGATATTGCCGCTTCGGACGTCGACTTTCGCTCCGTTCACCTGTCTCACGAAATCGGGAGGCAGGGCGTTCAATTGCTCGAGGACCGTATCGCGCCGGGCGCGAGCTTCGGCCTCATCCACTTCGCTGGCCTGAAAGTCCTGCTTCATGATTGCAAGCTGCTTCAGGAGGAGTTCGCGCTGCAGCGCAAAGTCGGAAATGGCATAGGCTTGCTGAAATTCGGTCAGGGAGGCCCGCGCCGTTTCAAGTTCCTTGCCCTTTGCTTCAACCTGTTGAGCCAGAACGATTGATTGGTCATCCGCAAAAAGCGAGGAGCGACGAGCAAAATAGGCTTCGATCAGCGTCGACACGAATTTCGCCGATATATGCCGGTCGGGATTGTCGTAACTCACCGTGATCACGTTGCCGCTGCGGCCGATATCGACCTGCAGCGATTTCACGACAGCGCCGTGAGCGTTGATTGATGCCCTCTTGGCCGGATCGTTCTCCTGCAGCCGGAAGCCGTAGATAGAACCGGCGATGTACTGCAGCGCCGATTTGATCAGCCCTGGAGCCTTGCCTGCGTCAGGATAGAGTACTTCGGCGCCGATGACCGATATCGCCTGGTCGATCACGACATCGCTGACGAGGATGTCACTCTCCGCCGACATGTAAGCGTCCCGGTCCATGGCGGTTTGCAGAAATGTTGCACCACTTCCAGCAACCGGTCTTGCCGCATAGTCGTCCGACAAGAGAACAAGCAATTTTGCTGTAGTGCGAAACTTAGCTGGAGTTCTTTCCAGCGCGACGAGCGTCACAATTACGATCGAAGCAAAAATAAATGCTGCAACTGCGAAAGAATGCTTAGAAACATGATGGATTCGCGATCGAATCGTCGCGTAGTTCATCGAAAAACGTCTATTTGCTGAAATGTCGAAATAATTCATCAGCAATACTCTTACAGAAATTTTAAATTAACTTACGAATGCATCGAGATAGGATAGTTAATCAAATGAGCAGGCAGCGCGTTTGTATGTGTGTCTCGCGCATGACCCAGAATTATGTGTGGCTACATAAATCTGTGGCTTTATTACTATGTGCTCATAGTAGGGCAGCTTTCCTGTCCAAAAGCAATAGTTTTTCTTCACCTTTTTTTGACCATTTTTGGTTTTTGTTCATCAGTGCTCCATAAATAAAAATAAAATCATGCACTTAGCGTACAAACGGTGATTAATTTCGAGCTATGCGTTTTTGTCAGCTCTGGTTTTCTTTTTTGGGTATTGCATTTTTTCGAGGTAGATTTGCGAGAGTTATCTATGGCGCCACGTTAATCCAGTTTCGATTTGTTTATTTTTTGCGCAACAATACTTCCTGTAACTCTATTTTTTGTACTTGTTGATGTTTTTTTAAGTCTTTATTTCTCCTGAAAATGTCTGCGCCGCTCGCTTTCTTGATAGCGATATTGGTTTGCATTGATATCGTTTTGTTTTTTGCGGCTGAATCACTTGTTGCAGTGCAACAGCAGTCGTCTCGCCCCGGCGCGCGCAGTGCGACCGATATCGCCGTCGATTGGCGCCCCGACGACCGATTCAGTAGACATGCTCCATTAACTTGACTACGACACTCATGAAAAACTGTCGCAGCAATTGGGCTTCCATCAACGGGGAGCCGAGTGAAGGAGATGATCATGTCCAGCCGCCTTCGAACCCTGTCCGCACTGGCCGTGTCCTTGGCCCTTCTGGCGCCGACGGCACTCCATGCCGAAAGCTCGTTTATCGATCATCGCGGTAAGAAGTTCACTTTTGCGAAGTCCCCCGAGCGCGTCGTCACGATCGTCCGATCCGCGCCGATCATCTATCGCGCGATCGACGAGAAGGCCGACAGCATCGCCGGCATGAACAAGGATTCCCTCGATCGCTATTTCACCAAGGGCATTTATGCGGAGATTCTGCCGGAGATGGCAAAGATCAACGCGAGCGCCGCCCAGGAAGGGTTCGTACCGAACGTCGAGGCAATCCTGGCGCAAAAGCCGGACGCGGTGATCCAATGGACCCATGACGAAAAGATCATCGAGCCCCTGGAGCGCGTCGGGCTTACCGTTGTCGGCTGGCAGTGCTGCACCGAGCAGGACCGCCTCGACTACGTCACGCTGACCGGCTACATGACCGGCCGCAACGACCGGGCTCAGGCAATCCTTAAGGCGCAGGCCGACACGCTGAAAGCGCTAGACGGTAAGGTCGCCAGTCTCGACAGCGCGGCGCTTCCGACCGTCCTTCACATCGACAAGGTGGCCGACCAGATCCAGGTCATCGCCAACGGCTCGCAGGACCTTTCGCTCAGCGGCGTCACCAATCCGGCAGCGGACAACACCGGCGAATGGTGGCGGACCGTCGACTTCGAACAGTTGCTTGTCTGGAACCCCGACATCATCGTCATTCCCGCGTACGCGACCGACCTCAATCCTGCGGATTTCTTCGGCAATCCAGTCCTCGCCAGCCTCAAGGCGGTGAAAGAGAAGCGCGTCTACAAGCAGCCCGTCTTCGCCCGCACGCCTGACGCGCCGGAGATCTTTCTGACCTCGGAATGGCTCGCGGCAATTGCCCATGGCGCCGATTTTGCGCCGGACTTCAAGAAGCAGATCTCCGACACCTACAAGCTGATCTACGGTGCCGAACTGACGGATGATCAGTTGAAGGCGATCCTTGAATCCGAGAGCAACGCACCGGCAAGCAAATATGTCGAGATTTTCGGCTAAGGTATCGGCAGGCCGGGAGGCAATCGGCTGGAGTGGGCGGAAACTGGCCTCTGTTTCCGTGCTTCCAATCCTGATTGGTCTTCTGGTCGTTGCCATCCTCTATTCAGTTACAATCGGCCGATACGATCTGTCGGTCGGGGATGTTGCCTATATCCTGGCCGACAACCTCCACCCGTTGACCTCCCCCTATTGGGACCCGGTACAGGAAGTCGTCGTCGAACAGGTTCGCCTGCCGCGCATCATAGCGGCTGTCATCGTCGGTTTCGGCCTGTCGGTTTCGGGCGCAGCACTGCAGGGGCTCTTCCGTAATCCGCTTGTGGATCCGGGCATCATCGGTGTGACCTCGGGTGCTGGCTTCGGCGGGACGCTGGCAATCCTGCTGGGATTGCAGGGTTATGTGCTGCTGGCCATGGCCTTCCTGTTCGGCATCGGCAGTGTTCTTCTGGTCAAGCTGTTGTCGACGGTCCGGGGGCGCACGAGCATGCTCACATTGGTTCTGGCCGGCGTGGTCATATCGGCCTTCTTTTCGGCGGCGATCTCCATTGCCAAGCTGCTGGCCGATCCCTTCCAGAAGCTGCCCGCGATCACCTACTGGTTGATGGGCAGCATTGCCTCCAGCAACTATCTGGATGTTCTGCTGGTGGCCGCGGCCGTCGTGCCGTCCTCCATCGCGATCTATCTCCTGCGCTTCCAGATCAACATCATGTCGCTCGGCGAGGAAAAGGCACGCGCGCTCGGCACGAAGGTTGTGCTGGTGCAATGGATCATTCTTGTCGCATCGGCGCTGATCTCAGCCGGTGTGGTCGCGACATCTGGCATCATCGGTTGGGTCGGCCTCGTCATCCCGCATGTCGCCCGCGCTCTCGTCGGCGCCGACCACCAGCGGCTGCTGCCTGTTTCCGGCGTCCTCGGCGCCATCTACCTGCTGATGGTCGATAACCTCGCCCGCACGGTCACCACCGCCGAAATTCCGCTTGGCATCATCACCGCCCTGATCGGCGTTCCCGTTTTCGCGGTGATCCTGCGCCGCCTGCATGCGAAGGGGGCTGGTCCAGTGATTGAGGCAAGCAACCTGAGCGTCGAGCGTGGCGGCCGGATCATCCTGAAGAACTACAGTCTGCGCCTGGAGCATGGGCGGGTTTTGGCGGTTCTCGGCGCGAACGGCGTCGGCAAGACCACCCTCATCAATACCCTGATCGGTGTTCTCAAGCCAAAGTCGGGCCAGCTTTCGATCGGCGGGCAGGTGGGCTTCGTGCCGCAACTCTTCGAGGTGCCGTTTGCCTATTCCGCTCTCGATATCGCCTTGATGGGAAGGGCACGGCACCTCGGCCTGTTCGGTGCGCCGGGCAAGCGGGACTACGAGATCGTCAGACACTATTTCCAGATGCTCGGCATCGAACATTTCGAACCGCAGGCATTCAATTCGTTGAGCGGAGGCCAGCGCCAGCTGGTCATGATCGCCCAGGCGCTGGCATCGGAATGCGATCTGCTCGTGCTCGACGAACCCTGCGCGGCTCTTGATTACAAGAACCAGGACAAGGTTCTGAGCCTGCTCAAGCACCTTCAGGTCACGCACGGCATGACGGTCGTCTTTTCCACCCACATGCCGCAGCACGCAGTCGAGATCGCCAGTGACGTGCTGCTGATGACCAGCGGATCCAGCTATGTATGCGGGCCGACCGAGGAAGCGCTCACCGCCGAGAACCTGACGACCCTCTACGACCTGCCGATCGCGCGGGCGGATTTTGACGGGCTATCCAAGCATACCTATGCACCCGTGTTCCGCCATGATGGAGCCCGGTTCGATGGCTGACGCAGAGGCACCCACGAAACGCATCGCATACATTCACTGGGGCAACAGCTGGCAGCTCAGAAGCTTTCAGGATTTCCGCCACCACATCGACGACCTCATCTATATCCACGACCTGCCCAAGATTGACCTATCCCCCTACGCGGCCGTGATCATGCCTGACGCGATGGAGGCGACTGCACCACTCCCGCATGCGCGTCAGTTGAATGCCTACCTGCAAGACGGCGGTTTTCTCGTCGTGTGCCTGCAGGGGCATGCCGATTGGCTCGATGTTCCCGGGCTCGAGTGGTCGCCGGGAAACTGCCGAGACTGGCTGTGGTGGACGAAGGGCGAAACGCTCGAGGTCAAGCTGTCGGAGCCACATCATCCTATCATCGAGAGTATTCCGCTGTCGCATATGAGCTGGCATTGGGGCGGCTCATACAACGTTCCGAAGGGCGCACGTTCCATTCTCGAAATCGAGGGCGGACGCGGCAGCCTCTTTCTCGACTTTCCATCTCTTCCGGGCGGCGGACGGCTCCTGCTCGCGACGCTGGATCCTCATTCGCACAACGGCCAGCGTTTCATGCCGGCGACCACGCGTTTCCTGCGCTCCTTCTATCCCTGGCTGAACCGTGAGCTTGGGATCGAGCGCCCTGCACGAAACCGCTTCACCTATCTGCAATGCTCGCATGTCCCGTCCGAGTGGTATCCCGAATGGACAGAGGAAAGCCTGCGGTCAGCCGGCTTTGAAACGCTGTTTGCGCCACTCTACCAGCTTGGCCCCGACCTGCTCGACAGAACCGATATGCTCTACATTCCGAGCAGCCATGACGAGCTCTTTCTGAAGAGTCGATCAGGCGAACTTGTCGACTTTCTGGCGACGGGCGGCAACCTGATCATCTGCGCCGAACCGTGCCAGCCGTGGTTGCCCTTCATGGCGCCGTTCCATGCCGTTCCGCCGCGTCCCTTCACGAATATACAGGTCCGCGTACGAGACGACCGGTTCGGAATTTTCTCCGATCTCGGAGAGGGATTCGACGGCTGGGAAGGCATTTTCGGCCAGTATGCGCGCGGATGGACCGATCCGCCGCCCGGTGCGATCTGGCTCACCGACGTCGGCCCCGCGCATGACCCAAAGCCGGCAGACTGGATCTGGCAATTTCCGACCGAGACCGGGCGCGGGGGATACGTCTTCATGCACAACGGCGACAACATGACCCGTTATCCGGATCGCGGCCCGAACAGGGAAGCACTCGTCGCCAACATCGCCATCGCGCTCAGACGGCTCTCCATAGGCGAGTTGCTCTTCTAGATATCGAACCCGTTCTATGGCGGATCGGGCCATCAGATATCGAAATGATTGGGATACAGCGCCGCGATGCACGCCGCCCACCCGTTGGCGTTGAACCACAAATCGTCGCCTATCCGCCAGCAGGGCAATGCGTTCGGAAAAGTACCGGCGCGCGTTGCTTTTTGTGGGCAACCACCCGACGCTTATCACAGTCGCGGAAAGCTTATCTCGGATTATAGAGAGAACGCTGGAAGACCAGGAAGGTTATGGCGGAGAGGGTGGGATTTGAACCCACGATACCCTTGCAGGTATGCCGCATTTCGAGTGCGGTGCATTCGACCACTCTGCCACCTCTCCGGATATACTGGTCGGCGCGTTCAGCGCGGGGGCTACATAGCGACAGTTTTGCGGGGTTGCAAGGGGGCCGAACGAGGGAATGTCGACGAAATGGTCTTTCAGCGCCGAATTCACCTTGACAGTTTTCCGCCTCTCGCCTATTGCGCAAGGTGCCGTGGCATAGGTGCTATCCGTGCCGTGCAGGTGGCCTGTTGTTTTTCGGCTTCGAGCTGAACACAGCGCCAAATCACCGGCGGAAAACGCTTCATGCGGATTTCGCTCAACATATCGACTGACAAAAAGACGGCCTCACCTTCGGGACGAAGAGCCGGACCGAACATGAAAGGATAAAAAATGTTCGCAGTCATCAAGACCGGCGGTAAACAGTACCGCGTAGCAGCCAACGATGTTGTGACGATCGAAAAGCTCGTCGGCAACGCTGGCGACAAGATCGAATTCACCGAAGTGCTGATGGTCGGCGTCGGTGCGGATGCAACGGTTGGTGCGCCCTTCGTCGAAGGTGCGCTCGTAACCGCGGAAGTCGTAGAGCAGGGTCGCGCCAAGAAGGTTATCGCCTTCAAGAAGCGTCGCCGCCAGAATTCCAAGCGTTCGCGCGGTCATCGCCAGCACCAGACGACTGTCCGCATCGTCGACATCGCGGCAGCCGGCAGCAAGGCCAAGAAGGCTTCCAAGAAGTCTGAAGCCCCGGCCGAAGCCGAAGCAGCGAACTGAGATCAGGACAGGTAAAGGAGAACTCCAATGGCACATAAGAAAGCTGGCGGTTCCTCGCGCAACGGTCGCGATTCCGAGTCCAAGCGTCTTGGCGTGAAGAAATTCGGCGGCGAAGCCGTCATTGCAGGAAACATTATCGTGCGTCAGCGCGGCACGCAGTGGCATCCGGGCCAGAACGTCGGCCTGGGCAAGGATCATACGATTTTTGCACTCACGGCGGGCAACGTGAATTTCCGTACCAAGGCGAACGGCCGCGTATACGTGTCTGTAATGCCGAAAGCGGAAGCAGCGGAATAAGCCGGTAGCGCTCTAAAACAGCCGGCGTCTCATCGACCCGGCTGATGCTACAGGTGGCAGACCTGCAGAAACAAAAGGGGAGATGGGGCAATCCATCTCCCCTTTGTTCATCTGGAGGTTTGAACATGATCAGCGAATTGTTGAGGGAAGGCCAATCCCGGTCTCCCGAAGAACGGCTGAGGCCGGAACGGTCAAGGACCGACTGCCCGATATTGTTGTCGCAAAGGCTCGTTCTGCGCGCGCCCCACGAAGACGACATCGACGCCCTTGCCCATCTCGCCAACAACGCCAACATCGCCAACATGGTCGCCCGCATGCCGCACCCCTATACGGTAGCGGACGCCGCAGACTTTGTGCGACGCACGATTGCCGGCGGGATTGGCAAGTGCGTCTACGCTATAACCAAAGCGGAGAACGGCGCATTTCTCGGCTGCTGCGGCATCGAGCCGCACGACGACGGCAAGACCGTCGAGCTCGGATACTGGCTTGGCGAACCGCACTGGAACAAAGGATATGCCACCGAGGCAGCACAGGCGCTGACCGACATGGTCTTCCGCACGCGCGACGTCGAACAGATCGACGCGCGCTGCCGGGTCATGAACATTGCCTCGCGGCGGGTCATCCAGAAGTGCGGCTTTCAGTTCCAGGCGACCGGAATGATCCAGAGTCTCGCACTCGGAGGCATGGTTCCGGTCGAATGGTACAGGCTCGACCGCAAGACCTGGGTCTCGCTGAAGAGTTGGGGAGGTGTACGGTGAACGCGATGCTGATAGAAAACCAGCCTCTGGTCGTCACCGGGCCTGGACCCTGCCCGACGATCACCACCGCGCGCCTGCTGCTTCGCCCGCACAGGTTGTCGGATGCCGAGAGCATCGCACAGTCCCTCGCCGACCATCAGGTCACGCGGATGCTGGCGCGGGTGCCGACGCCCTATGACCGGCAGGACGCCGTGGAATGGCTGGTGCCTGTCACATCCGGCCTCCTGCCCGGCTGGGCGCTGGCAGTGACCACCGGGGACGACGTGCACATCGGCTGCCTATCGTTCGAACGGCGTGGCGGCGAGTGGCATCTCGGCTACTGGCTGAACCGGTTCTTCTGGGGACGTGGCTATATCAGCGAAGCTGTTCATGCCGCCACGGCCCGGTTCCTGATGCGAATGCCCGGCACGGAGATCCACTCCGGTGTCTTCGCCGACAACCCGGCGTCGCTGAAGGTGCAGGAAAAGACCGGCTTCCGCGTGACCGGCTGCGGGGAGATCTTCTCGATTGCACGCAACGCCATGGTTGCCCATATCGAGACTCGCCTTGCGCCGGGGGATTTCCGGCCGGCAGCCCCGAGGCGCTGACCCATGCCGACTTGGAAAGGCCCGGCTCGCTGGGCCTTTCTTCCGGTGTTTCAAGCGAGCTCGAACCACACGGGCAGATGGTCGGAACCAGCGGCCGTCTCGTCCACCCATGCATCCTGCAGACGTGCCACGAGGCCGAAACTTACGAAGCAATAGTCGATGAGCATCCTGTGCGCATGGTTCTTGGGATCGATCCAGCTGTAACTGTCCGCCTGCCGCTTCCCCAGGCCCGCGAGCACGTCCACGGGACATGTTGCACGGATCTGGCGCCCGTAGAGAGGGTCGGCTTCGCCGGCAAGCGTGCAATATTCCGGGGATTCCGGCGTCATGTTGAAATCTCCCATCAGCACGTAGTCCTGCGGACTGGGCGGCTGGGAAAGCCCGAACTCCTCCGCACCGGAGATGGCGCCTCCCTCGATTTCGTAGGCCTGGACCCGTTCCTTGAGGTGGGCGATCTGCGCGATGCGCTCATTGCGGTAGGTATGATCGAGATGCAGCGAATAGACACGAAGCGGGCCTCCCGGCGCGTCGATCACCGCTTCGGTGGCACCCCGCTGAAGATTGAGCCGGTCGAGCGTGCGGCTGCGCGGCAGGAGTATCAGGCGCGAAGACAGGATTGGCCAGCGAGACAGGATCATGTTGCCGAACTGGAACCGGCGGCTGACGACACGACCGTTTTCGAGCGAGGACCCCGCATCGATGTCGCTGGCCGGCCAATAAACCGAATAGTGTCTGGGCAGGAGGGTCTCGAGCGCGGCAACCATGTCGACATTGCCGTTCCTGCCGAAGCCTCGCGTCACCTCCTGCAATGCGATGACGTCGGCGCCACCAAGGCTCGAAACGATGCGCGGAAGGTCATACCGGCCATCGAGACCGACGCCATACTGGATGTTATAGCTCACGAATTTCACGATATTCTTTGACCTCTGCTGGAACCGGCTATATCGATGGCGGCAAAATGACAGTGACACGACAGATAGAGCGAACGGCAAGCCGATGAAGTTTCTCGACGAAGCAAAAGTCTATATCCGTTCGGGCGACGGCGGGGCAGGGGCCGTGTCGTTCCGTCGCGAAAAATTCATTGAGTTCGGCGGACCGGACGGCGGCGACGGCGGTCGCGGCGGCGACGTGTGGGTCGAGGCCGTCAACGGCCTCAACACATTGATCGATTTCCGCTACCAGCAGCATTTCAAGGGCGCTACCGGCGTGCACGGAATGGGTCGCAACCGGACCGGGCGAACGGTGCTTCCGTCACGCTCAAGGTGCCCGTGGGCACGCAGATCTTCGAGGAAGACAACGAGACGCTGATCGTCGACCTGACCGTAGAAGGGCAGCGCTTCAGGCTGGCCGCAGGCGGCAACGGCGGCTTCGGCAACGCGCATTTCAAATCTTCGACCAACCAGGCGCCGAACTGGGCGAACCCGGGGCTGGAGGGAGACGAGAAAACGATCTGGCTGCGCTTGAAGCTCATCGCGGATGCGGGCCTCGTGGGTCTGCCGAATGCCGGAAAGTCGACCTTCCTCGCCGCATGCACGCGCGCCCGGCCCAAGATCGCGAACTATCCGTTCACGACGCTGCATCCGAACCTCGGCGTCGCGACGGTCGACGGCCGCGAGTTCGTACTCGCGGATATTCCCGGTCTGATCGAGGGCGCCCACGAAGGAACGGGCATCGGCGACCGTTTCCTTGGCCACGTCGAGCGGACCAGGGTGCTGCTCCATTTGGTTTCGGCGCAGGAAGAGAAGGTTGGCCTCGCCTACAAGACGGTGAAGCACGAGCTGGAGGCTTATGGCGGCGGCCTTACCGACAAGCCCGAGATCGTCGCACTGTCACAGATCGACGTTCTCGACGAGGCAGAGCTTAAGAAGAAGGCGAAGGAGCTGGAGAAGGCCTGCGGCCATAAGCCCATGTTGCTTTCCGCAGCAACTGGTGTCGGCATGCTCGACGCCTTGCGCGCGCTCAGAGACGAAATCGTTTCCTTCGGCACGGAAGAGGACGAGGCGTGAGATGGTCAAAGGCCGCAAACCTCTCGCGAAATATCGCCGCATTGTCATAAAGATCGGATCAGCCCTACTCGTCGACCGCGGAAGCGGGCTCAAGAAACGGTGGCTCGACGCGCTTTGCTCTGACATAGCGGTTCTGCGGGCCGCCGGCACGGAGGTTCTCGTGGTCTCTTCCGGCGCGATCGCGCTGGGACGGACCGTCCTGAAGGTTCCAGCCGGCGCTTTGAAGCTTGAGGAGAGTCAGGCTGCTGCCGCTGTCGGCCAGATCGCGCTCGCGCGCGCCTGGTCGGAGAGCCTCTCCGCGGACGGTATCGTCGCGGGTCAGATTCTGTTGACGCTCGGCGACACAGAGGAGCGCCGGCGCTACCTGAACGCCCGGGCGACCATCAATCAGCTGCTGAAGCTTGGCTCGGTGCCGATCATCAACGAGAACGACACGGTCGCAACGACGGAGATCCGCTATGGCGACAACGATCGCCTCGCGGCGCGTGTTGCCACCATGACGGGCGCCGACCTGCTCATCCTGCTGTCGGACATCGACGGTCTCTATACGGCGCCACCCCACCTCGACCCCGATGCCCGTTTCCTCGATGTCGTTCCGGCCATTACCCCGAGATTGAGGCCATGGCCGGCGGTGCGGCGTCGGAACTGTCGCGCGGAGGCATGCGCACGAAGATCGACGCAGGCAAGATCGCCACGGGCGCCGGCTGCGCCATGATCATCGCCTCGGGCAAGCCGGATCATCCGTTGCGAGCGATAGAGACCGGCGCTCGCTTTTCCTGGTTCGCGCCCTCGACCTCACCGGTCAACGCGCGCAAGACCTGGATTGCCGGCCAACTCCAGCCCGCCGGCAGCCTGATCGTCGACGGAGGCGCGGAAGCAGCGTTGCGATCCGGCAAGAGCCTGCTGCCGGCAGGAGTACGCACGGTCCTCGGGAGTTTCTCGCGGGGCGATACGGTCGCCATTCTCGCGGAAACAGGTCGGGAAGTCGCTCGTGGCCTTGCAGGCTATGATGGCGACGATGCGCGTCAGATCGCGGGAAAGAAATCCGGCGAGATCGCTTCGATCCTCGGCTATGCAGGCCGCGCAGCGATGGTGCATCGGGATGACCTGGTGATGAGCGCCTCGGCGAACCATATACGCGCCGACGGCACGGAGGAAGAAGGGAAGGACGCCGCACATGCTTGATCTGACACAAACGCCGCGCGACGTCGCCACTCTCATGGCGGATATCGGCCGGCGCGCACGCGCGGCCGCAAGGCCGCTTGCCGTTGCCTCGACCGATGCGAAAAACAGGGCTCTGAAGGCCATGGCCGACGCACTTCTCGCCGACCGGGACGCCATCCTTGCTGCAAACGTGATCGACCTGGAGAATGCGCGCGAGGGCGGTGTGGCGGCGTCATTCATCGACCGCCTTACGTTGACCCCCGAGCGGATCGACGGCATAGCTGCCGCAATTTCCGAGATTGCCGCACTGAAGGATCCTGTCGGAAACGTGATTGCCGAATGGGATCGTCCGAACGGTCTTCATATCGAACGCGTGCGTACCCCGCTTGGCGTCGTTGGCGTGATCTACGAGAGCCGCCCGAATGTCACGGCAGATGCGGGTGCACTGTGCCTCAAGGCCGGCAATGCCGTTATCTTGCGTGGCGGGTCCGACAGCCTGAATTCCTCTCTGGCAATCCACGCATGCCTCGTGCGAGGGCTCAAGGAAGCCGGACTGCCCGAGGATGCGATCCAGATCGTCCCCGTGCCCGATCGCGCCGCCGTTGGTGCCATGCTCTCGGGCCTGAACGGCGCCATCGACGTCATCGTGCCGAGAGGTGGAAAGAGCCTCGTCGCCAGGGTCCAGAATGAAGCGCGCGTGCCTGTCTTCGCGCATCTGGAGGGCCTTTGCCATGTCTACGTCGATCGCTCCGCGAACCTCGATATGGCCAAATCCATCGTGGTGAATGCCAAGATGCGCCGCACCGGAATATGTGGCTCGGCCGAAACGCTTCTCGTCGACCGCGCAGCCGCAAGCACGCATCTGAAACCTCTTCTGGAAGCCCTTCGCGCCGCCGGTTGCGAGGTGAGGGCGACCGACGAGATCCGGGCCGGACTCTCCGGCCTCGAGCCCGCCACAGAGACCGACTGGTCGACCGAATACCTCGATGCCATCATATCGGTGACGCTTGTCGACGGGATTGCCGGCGCCATCGAGCATATCAACCGGTGGTCGTCATCTCATACCGAGGCGGTGATCGCCGAAGATCAGGCCGTGGCCGATCGGTTCTTCGCCGAGATCGATTCCGCAATCCTCCTGCACAACGCCTCGACGCAATTCGCCGATGGCGGCGAGTTCGGCATGGGGGCGAGATCGGGATCGCCACCGGCAAGATGCATGCGCGCGGTCCGGTCGGGGTCGAACAGTTGACATCGTTCAAGTACAGGGTGCGCGGCACCGGACAGGTTCGGGCCTGAGGTGAGCGCAGACGAGGTCCAGGCGCGGTATCTCAGGATGCCGTATGTCGAGAAAGGCATGGTCGTCGGCCTCTTTGGCGGATCCTTCAATCCGCCGCACGAAGGGCACGTCCTGGTCGCCGACATTGCGCTCAGGCGCCTTGGACTTGATCAGCTCTGGTGGATGGTGACGCCGGGAAATCCATTGAAGGACCATCGCGAACTTGCCCCGCTCGGCCAGCGGATCGCATTGAGCGAAGCGATGACACCCGATCCGCGCATCAAGGTCACCGCCTTTGAGAAGACATTGGGGCAGGCCTACACGGAAAAGACGCTGGAAATCGTGCGCGCTCGAAACACCGGTGTCCGCTTCATCTGGGTCATGGGGGCCGACAATCTGAAGACCTTCGACCGTTGGCAGAACTGGCGAAAGATCGTCCACACATTTCCGATCGCTGTGATCGATCGCCCCGGCTCGACGCTTGCCTATCTCTCTTCGAAAATGGCCAGGACCTTCGGATATGCGCGTCTCGACGAGGAGGACGCGATGGCGCTTGCGCGCCACAGTGCGCCGGCGTGGACATTCATTCACGGTCCGCGATCGCCGCTGAGTTCGACTGCGCTGCGGGATCACTCTTGAACACAGACCTTGTGTATCACATGTAATGACTTGAAACCGGCACGTTTTGGTGCCTACACTTAGTATGCGATCGGTATATATATCCGAATCGCTACGTGCTTGTCCTGTTAACCTGGAAAGGAAATACTCTGACAACAGTGCACGCGAAGGGAAGCGCCAACCGCGTCTTCTCGAAAAGCCCGGGACGTGGCGACGATGCCGCCGACCGCGCGCTTCAGGTGGTCCTCGCAAGCCTCGAGGACTCGAAGGCAGAAGATATCGTCACCATCAACATTGCGGGAAAGTCCGCACTCGGCGACTACATGGTGGTCGTGTCGGGGCGCTCGAACCGTCATGTCACGGCGATTGCCGATCACCTCCTCACCGACCTCAAGGAAGAAGGGCTGGGCAACGCCCGCGTCGAGGGCCTGGAGTCCGGGGATTGGGTTCTGATCGACTCCGGCGATATCATCGTCCATGTGTTCCGCCCCGAAGTGCGGGAGTTCTACAACATCGAAAGGATGTGGGCGGCTCCCGAGATCGAGGATGGAACGCTGCATTGATCGGGGCCGTAGTGCCTGCGTCCTGATGCGCGCTCGCTGCCTGGGTTTTTGATGCCCGCACGATATGCGGCGGTCGAATACGGCCGCTGAACCGAGCGGGAGCGCCGGGTGGATAGCAGCTTCGGCAGAAACGGCGAGTGGACTGGTACCAATCGTCCGGCGCTCGCCGTATTGTGCCGATAAAGGGAATGGTCACGGATGCGAATTGGTCTCTTTGCCGTGGGACGGCTGAAAGCCGGCCCGGAAAAGGAACTTGCCGCGCGCTATCTGGACCGTTTTGCGAAGTCGGGGCCTGCCATCGGCCTTGAACTCGGTAAGGTGGTGGAAGTCGGTGAAAGCCGTGCGTCAAACCCCGATACCCGCAAACGCGAGGAGGCGGGGCTCCTGCAGAAAGCCTTGCCCGATACCGCAGTCCTCATCCTGCTCGACGAGCGCGGCAAGGCGCTCGACTCCGAAGCCTTTGCCGGGTTGGTTGGCGGATTTCGCGATTCAGGCAAACGCGAGATGATGATTGCGATCGGCGGTGCCGATGGCCTCGACCCGACGCTTCATGGCCGTGCGGATGCCACGATCTGTCTGGGAAAAATGACCTGGCCGCATCAGCTCGTGCGCATCCTGATCGCCGAGCAACTCTATCGCGCCGTAACGATCCTCTCGGGTCATCCCTATCACCGCGCGTGATCCCCATTTCTGCTAGACTTGCTTGAATGTCCCTGGACGGGCCGCAATTTCGGCGTTGTTCTTGGAGAAACCGGCAAATCAGAATAGGCGTAGGAAAACGCGAGCGCAGGGGCGTCGAACACCGTGGCAGGAACGAGACAAGGCAAAACTCTTACCGCTCTCTGGGCGGCAGGACTGCTGTCGGGTCTCTCTTTTCTCGTATTTCCTACAGAGCGCTCCTCGGCCGAAGACCATACCGCTCCCCCACAGACGAGCAGTGCCGTTTCGGCCGGCGAGGTCGATCCCGCTGCCGCGCTGGCGTTGCGTCGGGACAGTACGCGCCGGGAGCTCGAGGCACTCTCAAAGACAATATCGCTGAGCCAGGAAAAGACACACGCGCTGGAGGCGAGCATAGGCCAGCTCGAGAAGGATCGGGCGACACTGCGCGACGCCATCGTTGCCTCCGCCAGGAATCGCAAGGAGATGGAAAGCAAGATCCTGGCCGGCGAAAAGCGTTTGTCCGACATGCGCGGCAAGGAAGACGAGACAAAGTTGTCCTTGCGCGAGCGGCGCGGCCTGCTCGCCGAAGTTCTCGCGGCCCTGCAGCGCATGGGACGCAATCCGCCCCCTGCTCTCCTCGTCACGCCGGAGGACGCGTTGGCGTCCGTTCGCAGTGCGATCCTGCTCGGCGCGGTCGTGCCCGGCATCCGCAGTGAAACGGACAAGCTTGTCGCGGACCTGCGCTCGTTGATGGAGGTCAGGGTCCAGATAAGCAAGGAAAAGGCTGACCTCGCATCGGCGATGACGGAGCGGCTCGAGGAAGAGAAGCGCTCCGAGCTGCTCATCATGCAGAATGAAAAGCTCGCATCGGAGAATACCCGCACGCTCGAAGCCGAACGCCGCCGTTCGACGGAGCTTGCCGGTCGCGCAACATCTCTCGAGGGGTTGATCGGCAGCCTCGAACGGGAGATCAGCTCGGTGCGGGATGCCGCCGATCTGGCGCGCCGGCAACTGGAAGAAAGGGCCAAGCAGACCGAAGCCGAGCGCGAGCGCGCCAGGGCAATGGTCAGCGAGGGAATGCCTGACAAAAACCGTATTGCTCCCGCATACGCCTTTTCTGAATTGCAGAAGACGCTCGACTATCCCGTGGCGGGTGAAACGCTGCGGCAGTTCGGCGATGCCGATGGAACCGGTCATCCTTCACAGGGCTTGGTCCTTGCGACCAATGCCGGCGCACTGGTTACCGCGCCGGCCGACGGATGGGTTGTGTTCGCCGGAACGTTCCGCAGTTACGGCCGTATGATCATTCTCAATACCGGAGATGGATACCACCTCGTCATGTCCGGAATGGAGAAGGTGAACGTCCGGGAAGGACAGTTCGTCGTCGCCGGGGAACCGCTTGCGACGATGGGCGAAAAAAGAGTGGCAAGCGTCAGCGCTTTGGCGCTGGAAACCGACAGGCCAACGCTTTACATTGAATTCAGAAAGAATGGGAAGACGGTTGATTCCCGACCCTGGTGGTCCGCTACAGACTCTGGAAAGGCACGCAATGATTCGTAGGGCTTCACTTGTTCTCGTTGGTGCGCTGATGGGCGCCACCGCGATGAGTGTCATCTATTCGGTGACGATGCCGGCGGAGGCTGCCGGTTCCTCAACCTACAGGGAGCTGTCGATATTCGGCGACGTGTTCGAGCGCGTTCGCGCGCAGTACGTCACGCCCCCGAAGGAAGATCTCCTCATCGAGAATGCCATCAACGGCATGCTCTCGTCGCTGGATCCGCACTCCTCTTATATGAACTCCCGTGACGCGGAAGACATGCGTACCCAGACGCGTGGCGAATTCGGCGGCCTCGGCATCGAGGTCACCATGGAGGACGAGCTGGTCAAGGTCATCACGCCGATCGACGATACGCCGGCCTCGCGCGCCGGAGTTCTGGCGGGCGACCTTATCGCCAAGATCGACGGTCAGGACGTTCGCGGCCTGAAGCTCGAGGAAGCGGTCGAGAAGATGCGCGGCGCGGTCAATACGCCGATCAAGCTGACCCTTATCCGCAAGGGAGCCGACAAGCCGATCGAACTCACGATCATGCGCGACATCATCGCCGTGAAGGCTGTAAAGTTCCGCGTGGAGAACGATGTCGGCTATCTTCGAGTGATTTCCTTCACGGAGAAGACTTACGACGATCTCGAAGCTGCGATCACCAAGATCAAGGAGCAGGTCCCCGCAGACAAGCTCAAGGGCTATGTCCTCGACCTGCGCCTCAACCCCGGCGGTCTGCTGGATCAGGCGATCAACGTCTCGGATGCGTTCCTGGAGCGTGGCGAAGTGGTTTCCACGCGCGGCCGCAACGAGGATGAGACGCGCCGGTTCAATGCATCTCCGGGCGATCTGTCCGACGGCAAGCCGGTCATCGTTCTGGTCAACGGCGGATCGGCTTCGGCCTCCGAAATCGTGGCCGGCGCGTTGCAGGATCTGCGTCGCGCAACCGTGCTCGGCACCCGGTCGTTCGGCAAGGGCTCCGTCCAGACGATCATTCCGATGGGCGACGCCGGCGCGCTTCGCCTGACGACGGCCCTTTACTACACACCGTCGGGGAAATCGATCCAGGGCACCGGCATCACGCCTGACATCAAGGTCGAGCAGCCTCTTCCTGCCGATCTTCAGGGCAAGCTGGAGTCGGCCGGTGAATCGAGCCTGCGGGGCCATATCCAGGGCCAGAGCGAGACCGAGGAAGGCTCCGGCTCTTCGGCCTACGTCCCGCCGGAACCGAAGGACGACATCCAGCTGCAATATGCGCTCTCGCTGCTGCGTGGCGAGAAGACCGATCCGGCCTTCCCGGCGAATCCGGAAAAGGCCGAACTGAAGAACTGAATGCTTACCGGGCCGGCGACCAACGGCGGCCCGGATATTCCCCTCACCGGTCGAGATTAGGCCACTTCCTTGGGAACCGACCTCAATGCGCCGCTTGGCCAGGACCGCAAGGTAAGGCCCGCGAACGCGAAACTCTCGCGGTTTCGCGCACGGCACATGGTGTCTGCAGTTGCCGTGATCGGCATTCTGGGCCTGTCCCTTTGGGCGGCTTTCGCTCCCTCGGGCCTGAAGCAGGAAACATCATCCGACAAATCCGCTGATGTCGACATGGCAGGCGGCGACGCTGCGCCGACCGCAGTGACGCCCGACGCAAAGCCGGACAAGCAATCCGCACAGGGAGTGCGCCGCACGACGGCAATGTCAGGCGTCGGCGTCGAGGAAACGCTGACTGATGACGGCAGCATTGTGCGAAAGTACACGCCGCGGGCTCGTGACGGCCAGGGGCCCCTGATCATAGAAACCAACCGTGTAGGCCAGGACCCGCGCATGGCGGCCCTGCCCAACGAGGACCTGCTGGAGGATACCTCCTTCGGCCGGCTGCCCGTGATTGGCGCCGACGGCACTCGCCCGGTCGAACAATATGCCCGACCCTGGTCGGGTGCGCGCGGCACGCGGGTGGCGATCGTCGTCGGAGGGCTGGGGCTTAGCCAGACCGGGACGCAGCGCGCAATCCAGAGACTGCCGTCGGAGGTTACGCTCGCCTTCGCTGCGAGCGGAAACAGCCTGCAACGCTGGATGCAGGAAGGGCGGCGCAGCGGACATGAGATTCTTGTCCAGGTACCCTTGGAGCCCTTTGACTACCCCCAGAACGATCCGGGTCCGCACACGCTGCGGGTTGGAGCAGGCGAGACCAAGAACCTCGCGGACCTCCATCACGCCATGGGCCTGATCACCAACTACACGGGCATCATGAATTTCATGGGAGGGCGTTTCCTCTCCGATTCGGACGCCTTGCAGCCGGTTATGCGCGACATCGCGAACCGTGGCCTCCTGTTTCTCGACGATGGCTCTTCTGCTCAGTCACTGTCCGGCAAGGTCGCGGGTACTCTGAACGCACCGCACGCCTTTGCGGATGTCCAGTTGGACAGCGAGCTTTCGACCGAGGCGGTTCTGCGCAAACTGGATGAGCTGGAGCGGATCGCCCGCCGCAACGGGACCGCAATCGGCGTTGCTTCGGCCTTCGACGAAAGCGTTGACGCCATTACCCAGTGGTACGATGAGGCAAGTCGGCGCGGAATAGAGATCGTCGGCGTCTCCGCACTCGCGAATACCGCCCAGGACGAATAGGACCACAAGGATGAGCAAGAACACGAAGGCGCCGATCCGCGCCGAAGATCTGCCTTACAGGCCCTGCGTGGGCATCATGGTTCTCAACCATGCAGGGCTGGTGTGGGCCGGACGGCGGATAGCCATCGGCAATTCGGAATATGATGGCTCGCCACAACTCTGGCAGATGCCGCAGGGCGGCATCGACAGGAATGAGGATCCCCTCGCCGCCGCATATCGCGAGCTCTACGAAGAGACCGGGATCAAGTCGGTCTCGCTGCTTGCCGATGCGGGACGCTGGATCAACTACGATCTTCCAGCCCATCTCGTCGGCATCGGCCTCAAGGGCAAGTACCGCGGACAGACGCAGCGCTGGTTCGCCTTCCGGTTCGAAGGCAATGAGAGCGAGATCGCAATCAATCCGCCGCCCGGCGGCCATGAACCGGAGTTCGACGCGTGGGAATGGAAGGCCATGCATGAGCTGCCCAGCCTTATCGTCCCGTTCAAGCGGAAGGTTTACGAGGACGTCGTCGCGGCGTTCTCGCATCTCGCGGGCTGACTTGTCTTCTCCCCGAATGCAAAAATCCCCGGCATGCCGGGGATTTTCTTTGACGGATAGTGTTAGCCCGCGTGCCGGGAAGCGGAGTTATTCCGCTTCGTTGGCGGGTGCCGCGTTGAGCTGACCGTATTTTTCCGGTCCAAGCTTTTCGAGCAGGTCGAGCTGCGTTTCCAGGAAGTCGATGTGACCTTCCTCGTCGGCAAGAAGCTCCTCGAAAAGTTTCATGGAGACGTAGTCCCCGGCGTCATGACAGATGTCGCGCGACTTCTTGTATGCCGTGCGCGCGTCGTACTCGCCAGCCAGATCGGCTTTCAGCACTTCCTTCACGTCCTGGCCGATTCTGAGCGGAGCCACCGTCTGCAGATTGGGATGGCCTTCGAGGAAGATAATCCGCGCGACGAGCTTGTCGGCGTGTTGCATTTCCTCGATGGACTCCGCCCGCTCCTTCTTGGCGAGCAGCGTGTAACCCCAGTCTTCGAGAAGGCGGTAGTGGAGCCAGTACTGGTTCACTGCTCCAAGTTCGAGATAGAGCGCTTCGTTAAGCTGCTCGATGACTTTTTTGTCGCCTTTCAAGATCCGCTCTCCTGTTTTCTTCGTGGAATTGTTTGAGGCGGGTCATGAAATCAAATATCTCGGCGTCCGTCGAGTCACGACGGGCGTGGTACTCCTCAGTGGTGCGGATGATGATGTCGACAACGTTGGGGAAACAACCGCAGCAGCGACCGCGTTTCTCCATGGCATGATAGACTTTGGCAGGAACGATCAACTGCCAACAGTCTTCATCGAGAAGACCGATGATCACATCGGCAATCTCTTTTTCGCTAATGAAGTTGCAACTGCAAACCAGCATTCCACTTGCCCGACATACGCAATGCACTGAATTTCTTCATTAAGCAAAAGAGGACATTTGGTGTCAACAAAAAACAGGTCAGGAATACTGTCCCACATCTTTAGAGTCATTCTAATCTTGATAAAAAATGTCGTGTTTACAGCATATTAGGATGCACTTTGCGCCCCAAAAAGTGGCCTCTCCATCCCCATCTTTCAACGATCACTTTTTGTTGCATGGACAGGTCGGAAAGGGCTCAAACCCACTTCAACGTGTACCGGTTCGGACGATGCCATCCGGTGTTGTCGTCCCTCTTTCCACTGGACAATCGAGTGCACGCTAACCAATAATGCATTGTCGGCTCGAAAACCGCACGAAATGGTCTATATGAGGGTCAAGGAGCACCGATGGCCCGGATTGACCAGACAGAAGATTGGCGCACGCGCCATGCCCCAACGCTCAGCGCATTCGAATCGCTGGCAGTCGAGGCCTATGGACATCTTCCCGACGAGTTCCGGTCGCTTACCGGCAATCTGATCATCGAGATCTCAGAGTTTCCGAGTGACGACGTATTCGAGGACATGGCGCTCGAGACGCCGTTCGATCTGCTGGGCCTTTTCGAGGGCCAGGGCATATCCGAGCGGTTCACGGTAGAGACCGGCCAGATGCCGAACAGGATCACCCTCTACCGGCGCCCCATTCTCGACTATTGGGCCGAGAATGAGGAAACCCTGGGCGACATCATTACCCACGTCCTGATCCACGAGATCGGCCATCATTTCGGCCTCTCGGACGACGACATGGAACGGATCGAGGCGAGCGCGGAAATTGCGGCCGGCTGAACTGCCGACCTATTGCTCGGATAGCTTCATGTCCGGATGGTACTCCTTCCCTTCGACATCCTTCACGACCGCCTGGCCGCACTGCATCTGGTTTGTCGCCGCGTTGAAGGTATAGGTCGGAGAGCCTGATAGCACCCAGCCCTTGTTGAGGGCGGCGGTCACCTTGTGGCAGAAGGATGCGTCGTCAGGACCGGTCAGAAATCTGTAAAGTTTCATTCTTGCGTTTCTTTCTGTGCAATTAGATCTGCCTTGGCGAGCAGTCGCAGTGCCTGGTCGGCATGAAGGCGTTCAACCATTCGCCCGCGAATATTGATAACGCCTTTCCCAGCGTTTTCCGGCGCCTCGAAGGCCGAAACGATCACCAGTGCTGCCGCAGCCTCGCTCTCGCTGATCCCGAAGGCATCGTTCGCGCCGGCGATCTGGGCGGGATGGATCAGCATCTTTCCATCAAAGCCCATCTGACGACCCTGCTCGCATTCGCGAACGAAGGCTTCAGCATTGGCAAAGTCGTTGTAGACGCTGTCGAGCACATCGAGACCCGACGCGCGCGCCGCAACGACCACCTGCATCAGCAGGGGGATGAGATAGGGGCGTCCTTCAAGGTCTGCAATGCCGGTCTCGCTGCGCAGATCGTTGAGGCCGACGACGAAGCAATCGAGCCTGCCACCGAGCGTGCGTCCAACCTCTGCGATGGCGCTGATATTGAGAATCGACGCCGCGGTCTCAATCATTGCCCACAGGCGCGGTCCATCGTCCGCCCCCCTTTCGGCAAGCCAGTCTCCAGCATCCAGAATGTCCCGGGGCCCGCATACTTTTGGCAGCAGGACCGCGTCGGGCGCACAGGCCAGCACTGCCTCGAGATCAAGAAGGCCATGCTCGCCGGAGAAGGGATTGATCCGGATCACCCACTCCTGGCCCGTGGGCCGGCCGGCTGCGGCAAAATGCGCAATTAGGGCTGCGCGTGCATCCGCCTTCTTCTCGGGCAGAACGGAGTCCTCGAGATCGAAGATGATTGCGTCGCAGGCAAGCGTCCTGGACTTCTCCAAAGCCCTGGCATTGCTGGCGGGAACGCTGAGAACAGAGCGTCGAAGCCGTACCGGATGATGATGGGTGGGGATGTTCGTCATGACCCTTTTTGCCCCGGTTTCAGCGTTCGGACAAGTCCCGGCTAACAGCCTTGCAATGAACACATTCGCTCCCCACATTTCCGTGAGAGAAAGGGCACATCATGCAAAGCGTTCGCTCCGTTTTCCTTACCACTGCCGCCATTCTGATCGCGGGTTCTGCACTCGTGTTTGCCGCATCCGTGGGGATCGCGATCGCGGGAGTTCTGGCGGTGACAATGATCGGCAGTGCGATTGCCGCGAAGTTCCAACCGAAGCCCGTACGCGCCACCGTGCATGCACGCCACGGCCAGCGCCGCGCGGAGCCTCGCATCTGGAATGACGGCAAGGGCACGATCATCGACTTGTGATCCTCCGATAAGCCCATCGTGCCGGCCTTGCCTTTTTGCGAGGGGTGGAGAGATTCTCCTTCAAATTCGGCCGAAACTGCTCTAAACGCAGGCTCTGAACGAAAAACACCGGATTTCGAGGTTCACGTCATGGACAAGTTCGTCAAGCTGACGGGCGTTGCAGCGCCCCTGCCCGTTGTCAATATCGACACGGATATGATCATTCCGAAGGACTACCTGAAGACGATCAAGCGCACCGGGCTCGGCACCGGACTGTTCGCAGAGGCTCGTTATCTCGAGGACGGTTCTCCGAATCCGGACTTCGTGCTCAACAAGCCGGCC
Organism: Sinorhizobium sp. BG8; assembly: GCF_016864555.1. Lineage (NCBI taxonomy): Bacteria > Pseudomonadati > Pseudomonadota > Alphaproteobacteria > Hyphomicrobiales > Rhizobiaceae > Sinorhizobium > Sinorhizobium sp. BG8. The sequence continues at coordinate 600,894 of NZ_CP044011.1, forward strand.
TACCAGAATGCACAGATCCTTGTCGCGGGCGACAACTTCGGTTGCGGCTCCTCGCGCGAGCACGCTCCCTGGGCGCTCCTGGATTTCGGCATTCGCTGCGTCATCTCGACGAGCTTCGCCGACATCTTCTACAACAACTGTTTCAAGAACGGGATTCTCCCCATCGTGGTAAGCCAGAGCGATCTGGACAAGCTGATGGATGATGCAAGCCGCGGCTCGAACGCCGTGCTGACCGTTGATCTGGAAGCACAGGAAATCAGCGGCCCCGACGGCGGCCGGATTGCATTCGAGATCGACGCCTTCCGTCGCCATTGCCTGCTGAACGGCCTCGACGACATCGGTCTGACGCTTGAGAAGGCTTCGGCGATCGATACCTTCGAGAAGTCCGCTGCCAGCACCCGCCCCTGGGCGTAATCGACAGGCGTTGGCATGAGGCGCCTCATTTCCTCAGGATCTCCCTTTGAGCGCACCGCCGGCTATTCGCGGGCGGTCGTTCAGGGTGACTGGTGCTTTGTCTCAGGCACGACCGGCTACGACTACAAGTCCATGACGATGCCGGCTGGCGTGGAAGCGCAGACACGCAATTGTCTTGTAACGATCGGCAACGCCCTGTCTGAGGCGGGGTTCTCGCTCTCCGACATCGTGCGTTGTCACTACTATGTGACCGATGCCGCCTTCGCGGATGTCGTCTTTCCGATCCTCGGAGAGGCATTCGGCGAGATACGGCCGGCTGCGACGATGGTCGTCTGCGACCTCATCAAGCCTGAAATGCTGATCGAGATCGAAGTGACCGCATTGCGCGCAAGCGCCTGAAGCGCCCGCCTCGGGCGCGCCCCGCTCTCATGAACGGAGCGCGGCAAGGTAATATCAAGCCATTCCTGGCGGTGGGCGGCTGTTGAAGAACAATGCGTCGATGGCCGCCCGTATTGCGGCGAAAACGGCTTGGACGAAACGGTGCATGTGGCGTCTCCATGTATCCTTTGAGCGATTTCTGCGAAACGCAGTCCACGTCCCACACGCCAAGTGATCGCACGGTCGGGCAGTTGCGATTGTTCCTTCGGGAACACGGCTCCTTTGCCACGTGGCGCAAATTTCTTTCGCTAAAGCAATTTTCCTCGTACGGAAGTTGCGCTAAGAAGCGCGCGATCTTTCTCACCTCCTTTCGCGACAGGGGAATTCCATGACAGCGCGCAACCTCCTTCTTCTACCCGGCGACGGCATCGGCCCCGAAGCGATGGCGGAAGTCCGCAAAATCATTGCCTGCATGAACGCCGAGATGAACGCGGGTTTCGTGACCGACGAGGGTCTCGTCGGTGGATCGGCTTACGACGCCCATGGCGCAGCCATTTCGGAAGGCGACATGGAAAAGGCCCTGGCAGCGGACGCCGTGCTCTTCGGCGCCGTGGGCGGGCCGAAGTGGGATGCAGTCCCCTATGAGGTCCGTCCGGAAGCAGGTCTGCTCAGGCTCCGCAAGGACCTGGAGCTGTTTGCCAATCTCCGCCCGGCCATCTGCTACCCCGCCCTCGCCTCTGCCTCGTCGCTCAAGCCTGAGCTGGTCGAAGGCCTCGATATCCTGATCGTGCGGGAGCTCACGGGCGGGGTCTATTTCGGCGAGCCCAAGGAGATCATCGATCTCGGCAACGGCCAGAAGCGCGGCATCGACACCCAGGTCTACGACACCTATGAAATCGAGCGCATTGCAGGCGTCGCCTTCGAACTGGCACGCACGCGTAACAACCGCGTCTGCTCGATGGAAAAGCGCAACGTCATGAAGTCCGGCGTCCTCTGGAACCAGGTGGTGACGGACACACACAAGCGCTCCTACTCCGACGTCCAGCTGGAGCACATGCTCGCGGATGCAGGCGGCATGCAGCTCGTTCGCCAGCCGAAGCAGTTCGACGTCATCGTCACGGACAATCTCTTCGGCGACATGCTTTCCGACGTCGCTGCGATGCTGACGGGATCGCTGGGCATGCTGCCGTCCGCATCACTTGGTGCACCGGACGCCAAGACGGCCAAGCGCAAGGCGCTCTACGAACCCGTCCATGGATCGGCGCCTGATATCGCCGGCAAGGGCATCGCCAACCCGATTGCAATGATCGCGTCGTTTGCGATGTGCCTGCGCTACTCCTTCAATCTGGTCGCCGAGGCCGACAATCTGGAGAAGGCCATCGCAAATGTCCTCGACCGGGGCATCCGCACGGGCGACATCATGGCCGAAGGCTGCACGCAGGTCGGCACGACCGAGATGGGCGACGCGATCCTGGCGGAGTTCAAGTCCCTCTCCGCCTGATCCTCCTCGTCGACACTTTGACGTTCTACTGATCACCCCTCGCGACCCATCGCGGGGGTGTCTTTTTGGCCAGGGTCTTGAAACCGCCCCCGACGCCCGCACATGAGGCTCCGACATCCACACGCTCTCCACGGAGTGTGCGGGATTGGAAATTGGATTGCGCAGGATAGGAGCTTCATGAACCGCCCCCTTATGTCGACCGGCTGGATCCTTCTCGCCACAGTGATCCTTGTCGCCGCTCTGATCCCATTCGATCCTCAGGTTTCACTCAGAGCCCAGAAGCTCCCCGCCGGTGTCCTCGCCTTCAACGAGAGAATTACCGATTTCGGCAAGTTCGGATGGATGATCTACGGATCCGGCATTCTGATTATCCTGGCCTATATCGCCCATACCGTCAGCAGAAATGAAACGATCTCCGCGAAGGCCAGGACCGGTCGCCGCGTCTTTCTCTATTTCTTCCTGACGATCGGATCGGCAAGTGCCCTGGTGCATCTGTTGAAGTTCCTGATCGGGCGGGCCCGGCCAGAACTCCTCCTGGAACTCGGTGCCTACAGCTTCACGCCCTTCACGGGGAACACCCTTTTCGAGAGCTTCCCATCCGGCCATTCCGCAGCTGTCGGGTCGTTCTGCGGCGCATTTTCGATGCTGGTCCCTCGCTTGCGGCTGCTTTTCCTAGTCCTGGCACTGGCAATCGGCATTTCGCGCGTCGTCGTGGGGGCGCACTATCCGAGCGACGTTGCGGCCGGTCTGCTCCTTGGCCTGTGGACCGCATTGATGATGGCATTCGTCTTCGCTCGGCGGAACTGGCTCTTTCGGCTCGACGACCGGGGCTGGCCACGTCCGAAGACGCTGGCGGAAAAGAATGCCGGGCCACAAACGTGAAAGCCCGGCGCGTGGGCGGACGCGCCGGGCAAGTGCCTGGAAAATTCCTCTACAGGATCAGTCCATGGCGTGGATGTCGCGATCCTTGGTTTCCGGCAGGAACAGCAGGCCGATGACCAGCGTGAGCCCCGCAAACACGATCGGGTACCAGAGACCGAAGTAGATATCCCCCTTCGCGGCACTCATTGCGAAGGCAGTCGCGGGAAGCAGGCCGCCGAACCAACCATTGCCGATGTGGTAGGGCAGCGACATGCCAGTGTAGCGAATGCGGGTCGGGAAGAGCTCGACAAGCAGGGCGGCGATCGGGCCGTAGACCATCGTCACGTAGATGACGAGAACGGTGAGTACGGCGATGATGGTCACCCAGTTGATCTTGGCCGGGTCGGCAACCATCGCAAAGGCACCGCCCTTGTCGATCGTGTAGACTGGCATATCAGTGACACCGCTTGCCTCTTCGGCAGTGAGCAGCTTGCCGGCCACCAGGTCCGCCGCAGTCATCGTCGCCTTGTCGCCGGCGCGTACTGCAACGGCATCCAGGGCAAGCTCCGGATTGGCGGCCACGAAGGCATCGAGCTTGGTCTCCGGAACCTTGGCAGCAGCGCGAACGAGCGGATAGCCCGCACCATGCAACGCAATGTTGACCTGCTTCTCGAAGGCGCCGTTGGCAGCCTTGGCTCCGTCTCCGGCGGCAACGGCATCATAGCTGTTGATCATGGTTTCGCCGATTTTCACCGTGGCCGCACTTCCGGCTGCACCTGTCATAACGACGTCATAGGGCACCGAATTCTTGGTGAGGAACGCAGTCGCGATGTCACAGGATGTAGTGAACTTCGCAGTGCCGGTGGGGTTGAACTGGAACCTGCAGTCTCCAGGAGCGGCCGTCACGGTGGCGCGAACGGTCGCCTGAGCCTCAGCCAGAGCCGGATTGCCAGCCCAGGTCAAGGTCTTGAACAACGGGAAGTAGGTCAGCATGGCAAGCAGCAACCCGGCCATGATGATCGGCTTGCGGCCGATCTTGTCCGACAGCCAGCCGAAGAACACGAAGAAACCGGTGCCGAGCAGAAGCGAAGCCGCAACCATCAGGTTTGCCGATTGCCCATCGATCTTCAGGATACCCGTAAGGAAGAACAGGGCATAGAACTGACCGGAATACCAGACGACAGCCTGTCCGACGACCGCACCGAAGAGGGCGAGCAGGGCAATCTTGGCGTTGCGCCACTGACCGAATGCCTCCTTGAGCGGTGCCTTCGAACCCTTGCCTTCTTCCTTCATCTTCTTGAAGGCGGGAGATTCGTTCATCTTCAGACGAATCCAGACCGAAATGCCGAGCAGAACGACAGATACCAGGAACGGAATGCGCCAGCCCCAGGCCGCGAACGCTTCCTTGCCGAGGATAAACTGCACGAGCAGTATGACAACGAGCGAGAGAAACAGCCCCAGCGTGGCCGTCGTCTGGATCCAGGATGTGAAATATCCGCGGCGTCCGTTGGGTGCGTGTTCTGCGACGTAGGTCGCTGCACCGCCATACTCTCCGCCGAGCGCCAGGCCCTGGAGCATGCGCAGCACGATCAGCAGGATAGGCGCAGCGATGCCGATCGACGCTGCCCCCGGCAGGATGCCGACGAGGAAGGTCGACAGACCCATAATCAGGATGGTGACGAGGAAGGTGTACTTCCGGCCGACCAGGTCGCCGAGGCGACCGAACACCAGAGCGCCGAACGGGCGAACGAGAAACCCGGCCGCAAAGGCCAGCAGCGCAAAGATGTTGCGCGTGGTTTCAGGATACTGGCTGAAGAAGGTTGCGCCGATATAGACGGCAAGTGATCCGTATAGGTAGAAGTCGTACCATTCGAAAACGGTGCCGAGCGAGGAAGCGAAGATAACCTTCTTCTCCTCGCCGGTCATCGCGCGCGAGCGCGGAACCCCTGTTGTGCTTATGTTTGCCATTTGATTGTCCTCCTCAAAACGGCTGCGCACCCGCTCTCGTCCGGTAGTCCTCCCTGATCTATCCGGACGGGGTTCGCCTTTTCGAAGGATGGCAGAAAACAACCTATGAAGGCAGCGCTGCTTTGGACTTATGACTTTAGTCGTAGGACAGGACACGGCTGATGCCGTGTCATTCACGCACGCAGAGCGTTTGCTGGAGACTGTCGATATGCGAGGAGTGCAGGCAATGCGGACAGCAAGGCCGCAAAGCCAATGAGAGCGGCTGCCTCCCACCAATCGCCAACGGCAAACTCTACCGGCAGGAGAACTCCGCTTTCACTCGTGAGATAGCGCGACACCACGACCGTCGCCCCATAGCCAAGGTAAAATCCCAGGCCGATGCCGAGAGCGAACAGCACGAAGAGTTGGGACCAGACGATCGTGGATATCGCAAATCGGGGAGCGCCTAACGCGCGCAGCGCAGCGATCTGACGCCGGCGCTGCCCAAGGTGCACGACCGTGACGAGCAAGAGCGCGGCCGCGACAAGACCCTGCGCACCAATCGCGACGATTGCGAGAATGGCCCGGGCATCCCCGAGGGAGGCATAGAGGTTGGTGAGCACTTCGCCCGGAAAGACCGCAAGGGTCCGATCCGTCCTGTACTCCTGCCGCAACTTGTAAGCGTCCGCTATGGATTTCGGCTTGACGAGAACGGCCGGGACGCCGGGCTTGCCTTTCGCCCCGGTTTCATCGACCGGGTTTACAGGGACCTCTTCATCAAGACCGTCGTGATGGTCGTGATCTGCGTCGGCGTCCTCCGCCGCGTGCCCTGTCTCGGCCATGCCATGAAGCGCCCATACGGCATCGATCGGAACCATGACGGCTCGGTCCCATGCGGTGCCGGTCGGCGCGAGACGCCCGACGACACGATAGGAGTGTTCGGTGTGGGTGTGGCCGCCTTCGCTGGCCATCCCGTGCATGGGTTTGATTTCAAAGCCGAGCGGGATGGCGACTGCGGAGCCGACTACCGCGTCGGAGTTCTTCGACAGTCGCATGCCTTCTGCAACGGCCGACAGATTGTCGATCAGCACATTGGTGGTGCCGACGATCGGATAGGTACCGACAGAATCGCCGAATCCGATCGGCGCCACCCACGCCACGCGCGGATCCGCAGCGAGTTGCGAGAGAATGGCCCCATCCATCAGCGGCAGCGGCGATGGCTGGAGGAAGACCGAGGAAAGAACGAGTTGTGTCTCGCTGCCGGCAGCTCCGATCACCAGATCGAAATGATCGGCCGCCCGGGCGGTCCCGAGGCGAAGCGCCCTCTCCTGCAAATTGACCGCAACTACGAGCGCCGTCGCCAGCGCGACGAGCAGAACGACCGCAAGGCAGCCCGCCCACAGGCGTCGCATGTCCGCAATGATGAATCCGATCACGCCGCCACCTCTTGCCTACCACTGTCGGCGGCGACACGCCCGCCTTCCAGAACCACATGGCGCTCGAACCGCACGAGCAGTCGGCGATCATGCGAGATCACGATCAGGGTGCTGCCGGCCTCGCGGGCAAGCTCCACCAGCAGGTTCGCGACAACTTCACCGCTCTCGGTGTCAAGGCTCGCGGTCGGCTCGTCGGCAATCAGGAGATCCGGCGCTCTCAACAGGGCGCGCGCAATCGCCACGCGCTGCATCTCTCCGCGCGACATGGTTTCGATCATCTGCCTGGGTCGTGTGAGACCGACACGTTCGAGAAGGGACGCGGCACGTCGATGGTGTTCGGGTTTAGACATGCGGGACAATCGGGCCGGCAAAAGCACGTTGTCCAACGCTGAAAGGCCCGGGAAGAGGTGGAAATCCTGCATGACGAGACCGACGGTGTCCCCGCGCCACCGGTCACGAGCGCCTTCCGATAGCCGGGTAATGTCGACGCGGCCCCACAGAACTTTCCCGGACTTCGGACGCTGAAGTCCGGTGATCACGTTCACCAGCGTGCTCTTGCCGGAGCCCGAGGGGCCTGAAACCGCTACATGCGTCCCGGCCGGGATGACGAACGCCTCGATTTTCAGTACCGGTGAGGCCAGTCCCGGAAACGAAATCTCTATGTCCTTGAGTTCGAGCATGCGCAATCAGCCGCCTACAGGGTGGAATACTGGGCGTCCCGCAGGCGAAGCAGGCTGACGAAACCGGTCTCGGTGTCGGTCCATGAACCGACTTCCAATGTTCCCCGAGCTTCGATGATCTGCGACGGCTGGACGAACGTCTGCTTTTCGCCGAGATAAACGACCAGGATGTTTTCCGGCCAGTCGGCGTCCGAAGAGCAGAAGGGGCAAAGCGACATCGGCACCTCGGTCAGCACGAAGAAGGCAGCCTCCGCCTTGAGCGGGGGTGCCATGAAGCCTCGTATGGCCACATCCTGACCGGCCAGCGCCTTGACCTTGTCGGAGAACTCGAGCCCAAGGACGCTGATCTTTCCATAGAGTTCGTTGAAGTTCAGAGAACTCGTCGCGGCGAGCGAGAGCCGAGGTGACAGAAGGAGGGGCAAGGCCGCCATGCCCCGGAGGACCTGTCGGCGTGAACGTCGGAAATCCAATGCTGAAATCATTGCAGTCTCCTGCAGCGAAGGGCTGTGCCCTCCCCGTGCATCAACTCTTCTCGAGACTGGGACACGGTCGGGATCAAGCACCTGATGCGGGCGGGCCTTCCCTGCCTGCAGAGAAGGCCCGTAGTCTTCAATTGGTCTGCTTTGCGCCGAGGGCAAAGGCGTCGGCCAGAACGCGGTAGACATCGCTCTGCTCCATGTAGCCCTTGAACTCCTCGCTGCCGGGACCTTCGGCCTGCAGGACGACGTCGTCGACCGTGTGCTGCCCGTCGGAGGCGTCCTTCGGGAGAATACCTTCCCGGAACACGGCACCCGGCACGGACTTGTACTGCTCGTTGGCGACGTACTCATCCTTCTCGTTCTTCACCGCGGGTTCGAACGGACCGTCCATCTTCGGGCTGAATGTCTCGTAGTGGTCGGGGAAGTTGGAGACGAACATGGCCAGACGGCGGCTGGCGTCGATCTTGTCGGGGAAGCCGTCGCCGTTCTCGTCGGTATAGTTGGGGAAGCCGGCCTTGGAACCGGTCATCACCTTCTCACGACCCTGCTTTCCGCTGGTGTCGTCAATGATGCCGAGCAGGGAAACGCCATGCGTGTGATCGCCGGTGACGACGATCAGCGTGTCCGAATTGGCCTTGGCAAATTCCCGCGCGACACCAACCGCCTGGTCGAGCTCGATCGTCTCGATGACGGCGCGCTCCATATCGAGCGGATGGCTCATCTTGTCGATCGACGCGCCTTCCAGCATCAGGAAGAAGCCGTTCTCGTTCTTGGAAAGGCGATCGAGCGCGGCCTTGGTCATGCTGACCAGTCCCGGCTGGTTCGGGAACTTGTCTACCGTGCCCTTTTTCAGGAACTCGCGATCAAGGGTGACGTCCATGTTGCCGGTATGGAACAGTCCGAGGAGATTGCCGTCTGCCTTGGCAGAGGCAAGCTCGTCCTTGTCGGTCGCGATCGTGTATCCCGCGTCCCGGAACAGCTTGATGTAGTCCTGGTTGTCCTTGCGCTTCGAGCCCGGCGTTTCCTTGCCGAGGAAATAGGCGGATCCTCCACCGAGCACGACTTCCGGCTTCACGTCATAGAGCATACCGACGATGTCTGCCTTGTCGTTACGATTGCGGGTGTGGGATACGACCGCCGCTGGTGTCGCATCTTCCACCTCGGCGGTGGTCACGATGCCTATCGACTTCTTGGTCTGGCGGCGGATAGCCTCGGCGATCGTCTCGACCCTCGGATCATCAAGGCTGTCCTGCGTGCGATCGCCATAGACCCCGATGGCGTTGATCAGCGTCTTGTGTCCCGTCATGTAGGCCGACATGGTGTTGGCGCTGTCAGTATCGATGGAGTTGACGGCGGAGGTGCCGATGAAGGCCATCCGTTCGAGGTCATCCATGTTCAGGCGACCGTTCGCCTTTCCTTCGGACATGCCCTTGGACATGATGCGGGCGGCGGTGCGATGCGCGACCGAAAGGCCATCACCCACGATAAAGATGACGTTTTTCGCCTTGGGCTGCGCAGCCGTGCCGAAGACCTCCCACGAGACAGTCTTGACCTGGTCGCCGGCCTTGACCTCCACCTGGTAGCTGCCGGGCGCCGCGATGACGGCGTTGCGCAGGAGAAGAGCCGATCCCAGCTCCTTGTCCTCCTTACCCTTCTCCATGGCGACATAGGATGCCGTCGCACCGAGCACGCCCTTGTAGTCCTGGCCGTTGACCGTGACCTGGATGTCGTCGGCCTTCACCGGCCCCTTGAGCTCTACCTTGAAGTCGAAAGGCGAACCGGCGAGAATAGTCGCCCGATCAATAGGATAGACCTCCGCGGCAGAGGCCGCGTGACCGAGCATCGTGGCGGCCGCGAGCGTGGTGAGAAGTGTTCGCATGGGGAACTCCCTTTATGTGCATTCCGTCCTGGCAGCTCCTAGCGCGCGGTCGTGACAGCGGCGTGACAGGATTGGTCGACGCCTTGGCACCCTTCGATTTGCGGATCCGCGCCCTTGACTCTACGACAAATCAGCGTATGAGCAGCACTGCAAAAGGAACCCCCATGTATAGCTCTGGTCTTGCCATTGCCGCCATGTCCGCCCCGGCACACGCTGCCGGAAGGGTTTATTTTTGCCGGATCATTTCCAAAACCACGGCCAAAACGACGACGAAAACCGTCTGACGTCTCTGGCCCGCCGCTCTCTCCCCGGTTTGGCCGGGGACAGAAACCCGCGCCAAGGCCGGCGGGTTTCCCCTCCAAAGTCGCGGAGAGAGAGAAAGAGAGCAGGATTATGGGTTTCAAGGTCGCAATCGCAGGTGCCACCGGTAACGTGGGTCGCGAAATGCTGAATATTCTATCGGAGCGGAACTTCCCCGCCGACAAGATCGTCGCGCTCGCGTCCGCCCGTTCGCAGGGCACGGAGGTTTCCTACGGCGACAAGACGCTCAAGGTCTCCAACCTCGACAACTACGACTTCTCCGACACCGACATATGCCTGATGTCCGCCGGCGGCGCTGCTTCGCTGAAGTATTCCCCGAAGATCGGCCAGCAGGGCTGCGTCGTCATCGACAACTCCTCGGCCTGGCGCTATGACGCCGACGTTCCGCTGATCGTTCCGGAAGTCAACCCGGACGCGATCGAGGGCTTCTCCAAGAAGAACATCATTGCCAATCCGAATTGCTCGACGGCACAGCTCGTCGTGGCGCTGAAGCCCCTGCACGACCGTGCGGTGATCAAGCGCGTCGTCGTGTCGACCTATCAGTCGGTCTCCGGCGCTGGCAAGGAAGGCATGGACGAACTCTTCAACCAGACCCGCGCGGTCTTCGTCGCCGATCCGATCGAGAGCAAGAAGTTCACCAAGCGCATCGCCTTCAACGTCATTCCCCACATCGACTCGTTCATGGAAGACGGGTACACCAAGGAGGAATGGAAGGTCCTGGCCGAAACCAAGAAGATGCTTGACCCGAAGATCAAGGTGACCTGCACCGCGGTCAGGGTTCCGGTTTTCATCGGTCACTCGGAATCGGTCAACATCGAATTCGAGAAGGAAATCACCGCCGACGAGGCTCGCGAGATCCTGCGCGAAGCGCCCGGTTGCCAGGTGATCGACAAGCACGAGAACGGTGGCTACATCACGCCTTACGAGTCGGCCGGCGAAGACGCGACCTACATTTCGCGCATTCGCGAGGACGCGACTGTAGAAAACGGACTGAATATGTGGGTGGTTTCCGACAACTTGCGGAAGGGTGCAGCCCTCAATGCAGTCCAGATCGCAGAACTCCTGATCAACCGCGGCCTCATCAAGGCCAAGCAACAGGCTGCGTGACTGAGAAAAACATAGAACGTTCCAGTAGAAGTCCCGCCCAGTCCGTCGATCGGACAGCGGGGCTTTTGCGTTGACGTGAATCGGACCGGTTTTCACGCGGTTTTTACTCGGATCGCGATGACTTCAACGGTATGGAATGGCATTGTTGCCGCGGCGGATAGCGGATGTTCGCAAAACTGCGCGGTAGTGGGTGTAACAGGCGTCCAACGCTCTCTTCCGAACATCTTCGGGAGAGATTGTACGCTACGAAAGTGACAATCGGGCAAATACGGGGTTTTTCATGGGCATGACGAACAGCTTCGCCGGGTTTCTGGCGGCACTGGCACTTTCGGCTTCTCTTCCGATGGCCGCACATGCGGCACAGTGTGGAACGAATGGTTCGGGCTTCCCCGCCTGGATCGATGGTTTCTCGCGGGAGGCGGTTGCGAACGGCATCAACCCATCGACGGTCGATAAAGCGTTCGCGAATGTGAAATACGCCACTGCCACGATTCGCGCAGACCGCGGGCAAAAGAGCTTCAAGCTCTCGCTTGAGCAGTTCATGCAGAAGCGGGGCGGCCGGGCGATCGCCAGCCGTGGCAAGAGCCTGAAGAAGCAGAACGCGGCGCTGTTTGCCAAGATTGAGAGCCGTTATGGGGTTCCGGCCGGACCGCTGCTTGCGATCTGGGGCATGGAGACCGGCTTCGGCGGCTTCCTCGGCAAGGAGCACACGATCTCGGCAGTTGCGACGCTCGCCTATGACTGCCGTCGCTCGGACTATTTCACCGAACAGCTCTACGCGACACTGCAGCTCGTCGAAAACGGGACATTGAACGTCAACGCCCGCGGTGCGGCGCACGGTGAAATCGGCCAGACGCAGTTCCTGCCGGTCAACGTTCTGAAATACGGCGTCGACGGCGACGGCAACGGGCGCATCGATCTCGTCGGCTCGAAGGCAGACGCGCTCGCCTCGACGGCAAACTTCCTTCGCGGACATGGCTGGATTCCCGGAGCAGGCTACCAGCCGGGCGAACCGAATTTCGCAGCCCTCCAGGGCTGGAATGCCGCATCTGTCTACCAGCAGGCGATTGCCATCATCGGTGCCGAAATCGACGGAGACTGATACGCGCGCCTGAGGCGACCAGTGCCCGTACATGCGAGAACAAAGCCCGGCCCTCAAGCGCCGGGCTTTTTCATTTCTTATATGCCGGGTCTGAGAAAATCACCCGTAGCAGCGTCCATCACCCAGAGCTCACCCGTGGAGATATCGAACCACGCGCCGTGAAGGGCAAGCTTGCCGCCCTCTTCGAGCAAGCGCACGCAGGGGAATGTACGCAGGTTCGAAAGCGAGTTGCGGATGGAGACCCGCTCCAACGCCCGCTGGCGTTCCGCTGCGGTAAGGATTTCGGCACTCTGGATCTGTTCTGCCGCGGGTTTCAACAGCCCCATCCACTTCCCGATGAAATCGCCTGGCGACAGTGGATCCGCATGCGGATCGAGGGCTGCGCTGATGCCACCGCAACGACCATGTCCCATGACTACGATATCGGTTACGCGTAGCGACTGCACTGCGAATTCGAGCGCGGCAGAGGTCGCATGGTATTGTCCGTCCGGTTCATAAGGCGGAACCATGTTGGCGACGTTACGCACGACAAAAAGTTCGCCGGGACCACTATCGAAAATGGTCTCCGGGGCGGCACGTGAGTCGCAACAGGCAACGACAAGGGTCTTGGGCTTCTGGCCCGTCTCCGCCAGCGCCTTGTAGCGCTGTTGCTGCTCGTTGAAACGACCGCTCATGAAGTTGCGGTATCCATTCAAGAGACGGTCTGGAAAGCGTTCCATGATGCTTCAATACTCCTTACGTCAAACCCAGGAAGTGACGCCGAGAGGCGTTCCAGGGCCCATCAGCCATTGCATAAAGCACTAAGGCACCTTTTGCGCAAGCAGCCGCGATCAGGTCCGCTTCGCTTGTGCCGGATGCATCAAGCGGCGCATCTGAACCATCGCCATCGGTGTCGAAAGGCTGGATGCATCCTGCTCGAGCGTGAGTTCGTCGGCACCGCGCTTCGCCGTCCTGGCAACAATCTCGAAGACGCCAGCGGTTGCAAGAAGCAGCGATTTTTCCTCCGGCATACCGTCCATGAGCCTCGACAGGAACAAGGCGGCAACGAGATCCCCCGTTCCGCTGGGCGGATTCGCGACGAGCCGATGTTCGGCGAGCAGCGCATGCTTGCCCGAAAGATAGAGATTGCCCGTGCTCCCGCTCATCATGGGAATGGCCGAGGTAACGAGCATCCGCGGCGGCCCAAGCGCGAGAGCGGCGTCCATGATCGCCGCATTTGTTTCGAGCGCTGCACCCGAAAGCCAGGAGAGCTCATACCGGTTCGGCGTCGCAAGCGTTGCGAGCGGCAGCAGTTCGTCCCTTATGGCTTCAGCGATCTCTTCCCGAACGTAGAGACCATTGACGTCACCAAGGACCGGATCGCACATGTATGTGATGTCCGCGTTGCGCGCCTTCAGCGCGCGAACGAGGCGCGCAACGGATGCAGCCTGGCCAGCGCTTGCGAGATAGCCTGAAAGAACGGCCTTGACCTGGCCTAGCCATGGTGCCCGGATGAGGTCGGAGATGATGTCATCGAACTCCCGGTCACCGATCGCCACCCGCGTCGAGGGACCATGTCCCGGGTGCCACGGCAGCACTACTGTCGGCACCGCCCATACCGGATGACCCAGCGTTTCCAGTGCGAAAACTGCCGCTCGATTACCGACCGAGCCGCGGACGACATGGCTCGAAATGACGATCACTGCGCCTTTTTCTATCTCGCTCATTGCCGGAAGAAACCTTCTGATGCCATCGATGTGATGGCAAGCAGCCATTGCCCTGTCAATACAAATAGCGAGGGGACGACAGCAGACCCTCTCCAACGACATTTTCGCTTTCCCGGTGCATTTTCCTTCAAAATCGATGCGGAAATTGCCGACAGGCACCCCATTTGGACCTCTCTTCGACAAAATCGATTGAATTTTTTGGCCGTTTCACAAAATCTGTCGCCATGCGGATTTCTTCTGCTAGGGTCCGCCGCACCGGATTTTAGGAGTGATCCATGAGTGCACGCAGCAACACAAAACGGGAAAAACTGATCGAGGCGACAGCGCTTTCGGCGAAGGCGCAGGAGGGTGCTCTCAGTCCCGAAGTTCTCTTTAGCCGCGCTAGCAACGACGACCTCGAGGCCTATTCCCCGCAGATGCTCGAGGCGGCGGCCGTGCATGCTTTCCGGGAACTTCACGAATGGACCGGAACGCAGCCGCGGGTAACCGTAACGACACTCCCGGACATCGCTCCACAAGGTGCGCCGGTGTCGGTGCTGGCGGTCACGGATCGCAACATGCCGTTCCTGTATGATTCGGTCATGGGGGAAGTCACGAGCACCCATCGTGACATTCATCTCGCCATTCACCCCATCCTCGTCCTGCAACCCGGCAAGGCGCCTGTCCTTTTCTCACCTGACGACAGCAGCGACCCCGCCCACCGGGTCAGCCACATCCAGATACACATCCGCGAACTGGCTCCCTCGGAAGCCGCATTGCTGGCACAGCGCATCGAACACGTGCTCACCCAGGTCCATCTGGCGGTCGGCGACTGGCAATCGATGAGGGACAAGCTGGACGCCGCGGTCGCCGATATCGACCGCTTCGGCCCCGTCAAGCGCAAGGCGGAAAAGGAAGAGGCGCTGGCGTTCCTGTCCTGGCTCCGTGACAACAATTTCACCTTCCTCGGCATGCGGGACTATGTCTACAAGGGAAAAGGCGAGAAGGCCGCTGTCGAACGCGACGAGGGTGCCGGCCTCGGCATTCTCTCCGATCCCGACGTTCGCGTGCTCCGGTTCGGCAAGGACGCGGTTACGACGACACCCGAAATCATCGAGTTCCTCGAAGGCCCCGATTTCCTGATTGTCACCAAGGCCAACGTGAAGTCTGTGGTGCACCGGCGCGCCTATATGGACTACGTGGGCGTCAAGCGTTTCGACGAAGACGGCAACGTGGTCGGAGAGCTGCGAATTGTCGGTCTCTTCACGTCGACCGCATACACACATACGACTTCGGAAATCCCACTTCTGCGTTCGAAAATCGCCAAGGTCATCGACCACTTCGGCTACGATCCGCAGAGCCACTCGGGCAAGATGCTCATCAATACGCTGGAATCCTATCCACGCGATGATCTGTTCCAGATCGATGTCGGCCTGCTCTCAAATTTCTGCGAACAGATCAACGAACTCGCCGATCGCCCCCGGATACGCGTACTGGCACGTATCGACCATTTCGACCGGTTCGTATCCGTTCTCGTCTACGTGCCCCGCGAACAGTATGATTCCGACGTTCGGGAGAAGATCGGCAACTATCTGAAGACTGTCTACGACGGTCGCGTGTCCGCCTATTACCCGGCTTTTCCGGAGGGAGGCCTTGCCCGCGTCCATTTCATCATCGGCCGCTCGGGCGGAAAGACCCCGCGCATATCACAGCAGAACCTGGAACGCGCCATTCGCGACATCGCCACAAGATGGAGTGACCGCTTCGAGGCGCTGACAGGCTCGGATTCGGCGAGGCTCACCACAGACCAGGGCTTCCAGGAAGACTTCACGCCCGCCGAGGCATTTGCCGACCTCGGCCTCATCGAGGCCGTCACCCCACAGAGCCCGATCCGCATTTCCTTCTATCACAAGACGGGCCATGCCGACCCGAGCAAGGTCGAGCTGAAGATCTTCCACGCGGGCGGCGCCGTTTCGCTCTCGCAACGCGTGCCGCTCCTGGAGAACCTGGGCTTCCGGGTCATCAGCGAGCAGACACACACGCTTGTTGTGCGTCCCCTGACGGGAGAAGACAGGATCGTAGTTCTTCACGATATGGAGCTCCAGCAGCGCGACGGACTGGAGATAAACATCCAGAAAACAAGCCCCGTACTGGAGGAGTCGTTCCTGTCGGCCTGGCACGGGCTCATCGACGACGACACGTTCAACCGGCTGGTGCTTACGGCGGAACTTGGCGTTCGTGAGATTGTGGTCCTGCGCTCCTATGCCCGTTATCTGAGGCAAACGGGCATTACCTACTCGCAGGGTTACATAGCCGATACGCTGAACAAGTATCCGGCCATTGCGGCGGATATCTTCCGCCTGTTTTCCACCCGGCTGGAACCGGGACTCGCGGAGCGCAAGCGCTCCAAGCGATCGGCGGAAATCGCCCAGGCCATCGAGGACGCGCTGGTCGCGGTTCCGAGCCTCGACGACGACCGGATCTTGAGACGCTTCGTGAATGCCGTCCAATCCACACTGCGCACGAACTACTTCCAGCGTGACGCCGACGGCCGTCCGCTGCCGGCCCTCGCCTTCAAACTCGACCCGAAGACATTGGAAGGATTGCCGGACCCCCGGCCGTTCCGCGAGATCTTCGTCTATGGTGCCGAGGTGGAAGGCGTCCACCTGCGCTTTGGTCCGATTGCGCGCGGCGGCCTGCGCTGGTCCGACAGGGCCGAGGACTATCGCACGGAAGTGCTCGGGCTGGTGAAGGCTCAACAGGTCAAGAATTCGGTTATCGTTCCGGTGGGGGCCAAGGGCGGCTTCTATCCCAAGCAACTGCCCGCAGGCGGCAACCGCGACGCCATCTTCCGGGCCGGAACAGAAGCCTACAAGACCTTCATCCGGACGCTGCTTTCCGTCACGGACAACATCGTAGGTCAGGATGTCGTCCCCCCAAGGGACACAGTGCGCCTCGATGCCGACGATCCCTACTTCGTCGTCGCGGCCGACAAGGGAACTGCAACCTTCTCCGACACGGCAAACGGTCTGGCCCAGGAGGCGGGCTTCTGGCTCGACGACGCTTTCGCGTCCGGCGGGTCTGCCGGGTATGATCACAAGAAGATGGGCATTACCGCGCGTGGCGCGTGGGAAGCTGTAAAGCGGCATTTCCGGGAGATGGACGTCGACATCCAGACCGCGCCCTTCACAGCGGTCGGCGTTGGAGACATGTCCGGCGATGTCTTCGGAAACGGCATGCTTCTGTCGCGCAAGACGAGGCTCGTGGCCGCCTTCGACCACCGCGATATCTTCATCGATCCGAATCCGGATATCGAAAAGTCTTTCGCCGAGCGCAAGCGCCTTTTCGCGCTCCCACGGTCAAGTTGGAATGACTATGACCGGCAGCTGCTTTCAAATGGCGGCATGATCATTTCGCGCGCGGAGAAGTCGGTTTCTCTCAGCAACGAGGCGAGGGCCGCACTCGGAATCGACAAGCAGAAGGCGACTCCCTTCGAGATCATGACCGCCATATTGAAGGCTCCGGTCGATCTCCTGTGGTTCGGCGGCATCGGTACCTATGTCAGGGCGGCGGGAGAAACGGACGCGGAGGTGGGCGATCGTGCAAACGACGCGATCCGGATCATTGCCCAGGAGGTTCGCGCAAAGGTGATCGGCGAGGGCGCGAACCTTGGCGTCACGCAGAAGGGCCGGATCGCCTACGGACTAGCAGGCGGACGCTGCAATTCGGACGCGATCGACAACTCTGCGGGAGTGAACTCCTCCGACGTAGAGGTCAACATCAAGATCGCACTCGCCTCGGCGATGCGCGACAACCGGCTGACCCGACCTAAACGCGACGTACTCCTCTCTTCGATGACGGACGAGGTGGCGCAACTGGTTCTCAGGAACAACTACCTGCAACCCCTGGCGATTTCGATGACCGAACTGCAGGGCACGGCCAACCGGCTCGAGCTCTCCCGCCTGATGTCTAAGCTTGAGGCAGCCGGCCAACTGAATCGCCAGGTCGAATCCCTGCCGGACGAGCAAACGATGAGCGAGCGCTACCAGGCCGGCAAGCCGCTGACCCGGGCCGAAATCGGAGTCCTGCTGTCCTACGCCAAGATCGTGCTCTCGGATGAGCTCATCCACAGCGACCTGCCGGATGATCCTTATTTCGAACCGACGCTTCTCGGCTATTTCCCGAAGAAGATGCAGAAGACGTACGGCGACGACATTCGGTCCCATCGCCTGCGTCGCGAGATCATCGCCACGCTTCTGGCCAACGAGGCAATCAACCGCGGCGGCCCTGCCTTCGTCACCAACCTTACGGATGGAACCGGTTTCGTATCGTCGGCCGCGGTGAAGGCAGCGATCATCGCGCGGGATGGTTTCGGCCTGCAGGCACTCTATGCGGCCGTCGATTCCCTGGACAACAAGGTCAGCGGAGCGGTGCAGAACGAACTCTACGAGGAGCTCGGCCGCATCTTCAGCCTCTCGAGCGGTGTGCTCATGTCCGCTGCCTCCCTGGCCATGCCGACAGAAACCGCCGTCAGTCGTCTTCGCCAGGCTCTCAAGCAGCTTCGGCCACACATGGCCACGCTCGTTCCCGAGCGTGCGGAGGGCGGCCGGCGCAAGAGAATCCGGGCACTCGAGGACAAGGGCGTTCCGGGCGAACTTGTCTCGGAGCTCGCCGATCTCTCGGCAATGACCTTCGTTCCCGAAATCATGCAGATTGCCGGGGCTACCGGCGAGAGCCTGTTGAAAACGGCGCAAACCTATACCGGGATTGCGAGCCAGCTCAACATCGACCGCCTCCTCGTCGCCGCTGCGCGCGTGCCGACGACCGACTCCTACGAGAACCTCGCACTTCAGCGAAGCCTCAACGACATTTCTGCCGCAAGGCGGGATCTCACGGTGTCGGTTCTCGGATCAAGGAGCGGGCACAAGAGCCCGATTGCCGCCTGGCAGGAAGAGGACCGGGAGCGGCTTGCCAAGATTGGCGGTCGACTGGCCTCGCTGACGGAAGCGGGTGAGGCGACCCTCGCCAAGATCGCCGTTGCCGCCGGTGTGCTCAGCGACCTTGCGCGCGACAGGGCGAGGTGACAATGTGCCCGCGCAAGCGGGCGCCGTGCATGCCGCCGATTCCGGTCGGCGTCGTGCCCGGCCGAACAGGATGACCCTGTCGCCCAGGGGACTGATGGGTAATGGCAGGGACATATGAGCGTCCCCGCCGCTTGGTTGGGCGGCTGGGCATTGCTGGATGGATGCTGTTCGACTGGGCGGCGCAGCCGTTCTTCACGGTGATCACCACCTTCATATTCGGCCCATACCTTGTTTCGCGCCTCATCGAAAATCACGACGAGGCGCAGGCTGCCTGGAGCTACACGCTCACCATCTCCGGCATCGTCATCGCGCTTCTTTCCCCATCATGGGTTCGATCGCCGACGCCGCCGGGCCGCGCAAGCCATGGATCGGCTTTTTTGCCGTGATAAAGATCGTCTCGCTCTGCCTGCTCTGGTACGCGGCACCCGGCAGCAGCGTCGTGTTCGCGCTTGCCATGATCGTCTTTGCTTCGATCGCCGCGGAGTTTTCGATCGTCTTCAATGATTCCATGATGCCCCGACTGATCGACCCCGAACAGTCCGGGCGCGTCTCGAATATCGCCTGGGGCCTGGGCTATCTCGGCGGCATGATCGTCCTGATCGCCGTCGTCACGCTCCTCGCCGCCAACCCTGAATCCGGCAAAACACTTATTGGTATAGACCCGCTCTTCGGTCTCGATCCGTCGACGGGTGAAGATGCCCGCATCACCGGTCCGATATCGGCGATCTGGTACCTCGTTTTCATCATACCGATGTTTCTCTTCACGCCGGATCACCAACGCGGCCTCCCGCTCACCGAGGCCGTCCGCGTCGGCATGAGGGATCTTGCGAGCACATTGCGTGAGCTTAGGGGACGAAAGGGCATCCTGAGGTTTCTCATCGCCCGTATGATCTACCAGGACGGAGTCAACGGGCTGCTGGCGCTGGGAGGAACCTTCGCCGCAGGAATGTTTGCCTGGCAAACGGTCGAACTCGGAGTCTACGGCATCATCTTGAACATCGTGGCAATCGGGGGATGCCTCTATGCGAGCCGGCTCGATACCCGTTTCGGTTCGAAGTTCGTTGTCGTGACCAGTCTTGCCTGCCTCACCTTCGCAACGGTGGGGATCGTTTCAACCGGCCCCGGTTTTACACTCTTCGGCCTTCTTCCGCTGCCCGCAGGCGATTCCGGCGGCATGTTCGGCACTGCGGCGGAGAAGGCTTATATCGTTTTCGGGGTTCTTGTCGGTCTGGCGTTTGGCCCCGTGCAAGCCTCCGCCCGATCATACCTGGCACGCAGCATCCATCCGGACGAGGCCGGGCGCTACTTCGGCATCTATGCGCTCTCGGGGCGCGCCACGTCATTTCTCGCACCTCTGGCCGTGGCCGTAACGACATCATTGACGGGATCGGCCCGTCTCGGGATGGCGACCTTGGCGGTCTTCCTGTTCGTGGGCCTGCTGCTGCTGCTGCGGACCCCGTATCCTGCGAACGAGCAGGCTGCATGACCACGGGACGGACGGTTCTCGGGCAAACCGAGCGCCGTCCGCCGTTTTCTCCTCAGCCGCTTCAGTGGCGGAAGTGGCGCATGCCGGTGAACACCATGGCAACGTTTGCGTCATCCGCAGCCGCAATGACCTCTGCGTCGCGCATCGATCCTCCGGGCTGAATGACGGCCGTTGCACCGGCTGCGATGGCTGAGAGCAAGCCATCGGCAAAGGGAAGGAAGGCTTCCGATGCGACCGCCGATCCACGCGTCAACGGTTCCGCAAGACCCATCGCCTTGGCAGCCTCCTCCGCCTTGAGCGCTGCGATGCGCGCCGAGTCGACGCGGCTCATCTGCCCGGCGCCGATGCCCGCCGTCTGACCGTCCTTCGCGTAGACGACCGCATTGGACTTCACATGCTTGGCGACCTTGAAGGCGAACTTCATGTCGATCAGCTCCTGCGGGCTGGGCACGCGCTTCGTGACAACCTTGAGATCAAGGTCTTCGACCATGCCGTTGTCACGATTCTGCACCAGGAAACCGCCCGCGACCGTGCGCGCGGAAATGCCGGGAGAACGGGGATCGGGAAGGCCGCCCGTTACGAGAAGTCGAAGATTGCGCTTTGAAGCGATGATGGCGCGTGCCTCCTCATCGGCATCGGGAGCGATGATAACCTCGGTAAACAGCTTCACGATTTCCTCGGCCGTCTTGGCGTCCAGCGTGCTGTTCAGCGCGATGATCCCTCCGAAAGCCGAGACCGGGTCACAGGCGAGTGCACGCGTATAGGCGTTGTGCAGGGTGTCGCCGATCGCAACACCACAAGGATTGGCATGCTTGATGATTGCGCAAGCCGGCCCATTTTCCGGGAGGAATTCCGCGACAAGTTCGAAGGCGGCATCGGTATCGTTGATGTTATTGTAGGACAGCTGCTTGCCCTGGAGCAGGGTTGCCGTCGCGACGCCCGGACGCTGCTCGCCGGTGACGTAGAAGCCGGCTTTCTGGTGCGGGTTCTCGCCGTAGCGCAACTCCTCCCTGAGAACGCCGCCGAGAACCCTATGGCGAGGCATGTCCAGCTGCAGGCTTTCGGCAAACCAGTTTGAAATGGCTGCATCGTAGGCGGCTGTCCGGGCATAGGCCTTCGCTGCCATGCGCTTGCGGAAGGACAGCGTCGTGGTCGAACCGCTCGAAAGCTCCGCCAACAATTCTTCATAGTCCGCCGGATCGGTGACGATCGTTACGTATGCATGGTTCTTGGCGGAGGCGCGGATCATCGCCGGACCGCCGATGTCGATATTCTCCACGGTCGTCGCATAGTCCGCGCCCTTGGCGCGAACTTCCTCGAAGGGATAGAGGTTGATGACGGTGAGATCGATCGCGCCGATGCCGTGCTTCTTCATCGCCTCCACGTGATCAGCATCGTCACGGATTGCGAGAAGGCCCCCGTGGACGGACGGATGAAGGGTCTTGACCCGACCGTCCATGATTTCCGGAAAGCCCGTCACCTCTGATACGTCGGTGACGGAAATGCCTGCATCCCGTATCGCCTTGTGCGTTCCGCCCGTCGAAAGCAGCCGGACGCCCTTGTCGGCCAATGCCCTGGCCAATTCTATGATGCCGGTCTTGTCGGAAACGGAGAGGAGGGCGGTTTGAACCTGCACCTGGTCAGGCGCGGGAATTTTCTTGGAAACTACGGCCATGGTGGCACTCCGGTGGCTTGGCCGGCAGCGGCCGGCGGAGGGAATGTGCCCCGTTAGCACAGGGCTCGCCCCGAGAAAACCGCGAAACGCCTTGCTCAGGCCCGACGGCTCATCAGCCACTGAACCTCGGGAACGGTACCGATCGGCAAGGTGAGCGTGATCTGCCGGGATGCCCTGACCCCGGAAGGATCAGCAAAGAAGACATCCTCCTCCTCCTTGACGGCAACGTCCATGCAGGTCAGCGCCCAGGTTTCCCCGTCTGGCGCCACCAGCCGCGCCTCGTGTGCACCGGCCATGTGCAACTGGATAGCCGGGTGGATGTGGAAGCGGACCACCGCCACCCCCTTGTTCGACGGGTCCGGGGCGAGATCACCCGGCCGATAGAAGCGCTCGCGCCCGCGGATGGTCTTGCCTCCCGCATGAATATACAGATCGCGTTCGTAGAGCAGACCGAACTCGTCGAGATATCCGTCATGGTTCGCGATAAGCCCGTCGGAACCATCCGTGCCGCCGTAGCGCCCCACATCGATGCGCGACACGCCCCCTATGGCGATCGGTCCGAGGAAGCGCGAGTTCGACAAGCGCAGCGAAGACGTATCATTGAGCGTCGCAACGGAATGGGCAGCCGTTGCTCGAGACATCTGGCGCAGGCTCTCGCCCGCAAACCGCGGCATGCCCGAATTGATGATGAAGCGGTGACGCCCCGAAGACATCTCCAACGAGAGCCCCCCCGCGCACGCTGTCGACGACAGCTCGACCGATTGCGGAACGCCGGTATCGACAAGCACGACCGTGTTCTCGACCGACAACCGGTCGTAGCGTGAGGAGGGAAGCGTACGGAAAGGCGCGCCGCCCGTCTCGTCGTATCGCAGCACGGACATCAACTCGTTGGCGAGCGTGTAGGTCGCCCCGTTGAAGAGGGCGAGTTCCCCTCCCTGATGGCGGAAGAAACGCAAGGCGGGAAAGATCCGGTCTATGCAGGGAATAAGCCTCGCCGGCACATCGTGGCCGAGATTGACGTAGGTCTGGCGCAGCGGAAGCAAATGGAGCAACAGATTGAGGGCCACGCGAGGGTTTCGAGACGAGTGCCCCCCGTCGGGCAGGATCTGTCGGTCGAGTTCTTCGTCGAGCCGTCGCGCGGCCTTGCGGATCGTGGACGCGGAGGCCGGCATGGCAATGGAGGCCATCGCCAGCGCGGTGCGCGCCAGGAGACGCGTCTCTCCCTCCCGCGTAGTACCCGCGATATGCCTGAGATACCGGACCTGGAAGGCGAGGCTCTTGAGAAACCGCCGGTAGAATACATAGTCGGCGTCCTTCAGCAGGATCGGTGAATGCGACAACCACGCAATGATGCGCAGCGACAGGACGTCGGGCCGCCATGCGATCCCCTTGATGACCTGCCCGTGGCTAGCGATCCAGTCATCAACGATGGCCCGGCTGGTCAGCGAAGCCGCCTCCATCCGGGCGATCCGCATGTGCCTTAGCCAGCTGAAGCAGTGCAATCGCGTGGCAAACTCCACGGACGGCAAGTCCAGTGAAAATGGCGATTCTCCCTCGCAGTCGAGCACCCGCCCCGCCAGCGGAAACCGGCCGGCGATGATCTCGTCGGCGACGAACGAATCGGCGGGATGCAGGTCCGTCGGTGCGACGATCAGGCGGTCCGGGGCACCTCCCGCAAAGCGCAACGCCGAGATTCTGCCGACGGCAAGACGCCGCGAGAAACGGCGCCATCCCTCACGCAAGTACAAGTAGAGAATTCGCTGCCGTTTGAAGAGCCGCATGGTGAATATTCTGCCTCCGGATCCTATTGGTATGCACCGGAATAGATCACGTCAATTCATCGCGCTTGAGCACGGTGATGGACTCACGACATTCGGATGAGTTCGCCGAATTTGCGGGACGCGATGCGGCTAACTAGGACGAGGTTCCTAGCCGCCGGAGAACGACTGCATAAAAACCATCCATGCCACCGGCCGCACTGTCATGGGCCGGAAACATTGCCGGAGTCGTTCGGATTTCACCAAGGGCAGTGATCGCCTGCTCGAGGCCTTGCCAATTCTTTGCGTCCACCGGCTCTATTGTCCATTCCGGTTGAGACGCAAGCACGTGCTTCGTAACCTCTTCTCCCTCCAGGGGATCGAGAGAGCAGTTCGAAAAAACCAGCTTGCCACCGGGCTTGACCATGCCCATCGCATGCCTGAGGAGCTTCTCCTGGACCTCAGCCAGCTTGGCGATGTCCTGCGGCCCCTTGGTCCACAATACGTCCGGGTGGCGTCGAATTGTTCCGGTGGAGGAGCACGGTGCATCAAGCAGCACCGCATCGAAGGGAAACTCGGGTCGAAAATTCCCAGCGTTCGCCTCGATCGTCGAGGCCTGGAGCCGCAATCTGTCGAGGTTGCCGACAAGGCGGCGCAACCTGCTGGCCGACTGATCAAGGGCTGTAACCTTCGCTCCTGCAAGCACCAGTTGCGCGGTCTTTCCACCGGGTGCCGCGCAGAGATCTGCGACAGACTGTCCCTCGACGTTTCCGAAGAGCTTCGCCGGTATACTGGCCGCGGCGTCCTGGACCCACCACTCCCCTTCTGCAAAGCCTTCGAGCGAAGGAACTGTACCGGAGAATGCCGACAATCGGACCGTTCCGGTAGGGAGAACGCTTCCACCGAGGCGCGCCGCCCATTGTTCCGGATCGCTTTTCACGGTGAGATCGATAGGCGCCGGAACGAGCTGAGCCTCCGAAATCCTTAACGCATGCTCTCGCCCATAGACGTCGACAAGGCGATCGAAGAACCAGGACGGTATCGCGGGAATGGATTGAACCGCGGAGAGGTGGTTGGCCTTTTCGCGCGCGAGCCTCCGCAACACCGCATTCACGAGATTTGCGAAGCGCCTGTTGCGCGGATCCGCCTTCGCCTGATCGACGGCAATATCGACCGCCGAGTGATCAGGAACATCGAGATAGAGGATCTGTGCGGCGGCGACCGCCAGCACATGATGCAAAGCGCGCGCACCCTCGGGAAGCGGCGTCTCCACGAGCGAGTTCAGGATTGCTTCAATTCGCGGCAAATGCCTGAGGGCAGTGTTAATGATCGCGCGGACGAGCGCGCGGTCGGCTTCACTCAATGCAGCATAGGCGGCATTCCCATGCTCGGCATCGAGCATCCCGTCGAGCGGCGTCTTACGATCGATAACGGCACCGAGGATCTTGGCCGCCGTTTGCCGGCTGCGAAGTCCCTGCTTTTCCTCCGGCCCCGCGCTGGCTCCGGTACTCTCGCTCCGTGAGCCGCGGGACTTTTGTTTCGGATGCGAACCGGATTTTGCTTTGGCGGATTTCAAGACCAGGGACCTTTCGGTGGTTCGGAACCACCGCGCCCCCAGCCGGTTGTCGGTACGGAGCGCGATTTTCGCCCCGCACTATCAGGCCGCGGCGGCGGCGTCGAGCCTTGCCGCATGTCTTCCGCCGCCATAGCCTGCAGGGCGGCAATTCTGTTCTCCGTGTTCGGATGGGTTGAGAACAGGTTATCCATCCGCTCGCCTGACAGTGGATTGATGATGAACATGTGCGCCGTCGCCGGGTTATGCTCGGCCCGGTCGTTCGGAATTCGCCCGGCGGCGACCGCGATTTTCCTCAAGGCGGAAGCAAGCCACAACGGATTGCCGCAAATCTCTGCACCACGCCGGTCTGCGGAGTATTCCCGCGTCCTGCTGATCGCCATCTGAACCAGCATGGCTGCAAAGGGGGCGACGATCATGGCGATAAGGACCCCTACGAATCCGAGGGGATTATTGTTTTCGCGATTGTTACCCCCGAAGAACATGGCAAAGTTCGCCAGCATGGAGATGGCGCCGGCGATTGTGGCCGTCAGCGTCATGGTCAGGGTATCGCGATTCTGGATATGAGCGAGCTCATGGGCCATAACGCCCGCCACTTCCTCGTAGGAAAGCGAATGCAGCAGGCCTGTCGAGGCCGCCACCGCCGCATTCTGCGGATTTCTGCCGGTTGCGAAGGCGTTCGGTTGATCGCTGTTGATGACATACACCCGGGGCATTGGCAGCCCGGCTCTGGCCGCGAGATCGCGAACGATGCCGTAGTATTCCGGCGCATTGCGCTCCTCGACTTCCTGCGCCCCGTACATGGAGAGCACCATGCGGTCGGAGTTCCAATAGGAAAAGAAGTTCATCGCGGCTGCAACCAGCAGCGCGATCATCATGCCGCCGCTACCACCGATGAGATAGCCGACACCCATGAAAAGCGCTGTCATGAATGCAAGCAGCATCGCTGTTCGAACGAGATTCATCCTGGGCTCCGCTTCGCTCGCGAGGGCAACAGAAACGTTTCACGTGAATCAATGCTTTGCCTCGCCGTTCTCTAGTCCTATATGATGGGGGAGCATTGGGCATACTTCAATATCCCGTCCGAATTCGGAGGTCGCATGCAGAGCGAGAACGACAACAGTGCCGGCAGGGGGCGTCCGCTTTCTGCAGCGGCCGTTCGCGCGTTGAAGGAAGCCGAGGAAAGGCGTCTCGCTAACCCTGCACATGAGTTGCCGAAGGAGATCGGTGGCCGCGGTGGTGCCGATCCCGCCCGCTTCGGCGACTGGGAAGTCAACGGACGAGCCATCGATTTCTAGGTATTATTTCCTATTGACGATTAATGAAGTGCGGAATATTTTCCGTCTATGCGAAATCGTCAAACCCTGAAAGCCGGAATTCTTGCCTGTCTCGTTCCAGGTGCAGGTGCTGCCGCCAACGGTGCTGAACAGCACCAGCCCGTCGCCGTAACAGGCCCGGTCGTCGCGGATATCGTCCGTGTAATTGATGGCGATACAATTCTGGTATCCGCGCGTCCCTGGCCACAACAGACCGTCGAGGTCTATGTAAGGCTGCGCGGCATCGACACACCCGAGTTGCGCTCCTCCTGTCCAGACATACGAGTGCTCGCGCAAGCAGCCAAGGCTAGGCTCATCGAACTTGCTTCGGGGCACAATGAGCTCTCGCTTACCGACATCGAGGGCGACAAGTTCTTCGGCCGCGTCATCGCTGACGTACGTTTTCCCGATGGTGTGAATCCGGCTCAGGATCTTGTGGCTGCCGGTCTGGCCAGCTCCTACCACGGTGGGAAGCGGCGGCAAGACGATTGCCGATTCTGAGTCAAGGCGACGGGGAGGGCGCAGCTTGCCGCTTGCCCTCCTTCTTCTCTGGGGTGAGTGCTTTAGCCGGCGGCCCTGTTCTGCCTGTTCGCAATCAGATCCTCGACGACAGCGGGATCGGCAAGCGTCGAGGTGTCGCCCAGGCTGCCGAAATCGTCCTCGGCTATCTTGCGGAGAATCCGGCGCATGATCTTTCCGGATCGCGTCTTGGGCAATCCCGGCGCGAACTGGATCTTGTCCGGGGTCGCAATCGGACCGATCTCCTTGCGGACATGCTTGATCAGGTCCTGCCGAAGATTGTCGGTGCCCTCCTCGCCCGCCATCAGCGAGACATAGCAGTAGATGCCCTGTCCCTTGAGACTATGGGGATAACCGACAACCGCAGCCTCCGAGACGAGGTGATGCGAAACGAGGGCCGATTCCACCTCCGCCGTACCGAGCCGATGACCGGAGACGTTCAACACATCGTCGACGCGACCGGTGATCCAGTAGTAACCATCCTCGTCTCGCCGGCAGCCGTCGCCGGTGAAGTACTTCCCCTTGTAGGTCGAGAAGTAGGTCTGGATGAAACGTTGGTGGTCGCCGTACACGGTGCGCATCTGCCCAGGCCAGCTGTCCGTGATGCAGAGATTTCCATCGGCCGCTCCGTCCAGGACATTCCCTTCGCCGTCCACCAGCTCCGGCTTCACACCGAAGAAGGGCCGGGTCGCTGACCCGGGTTTCAGATCAGTCGCGCCGGGGAGGGGGTGATGAGAATTCCCCCGGTCTCGGTCTGCCACCAGGTGTCGACGATCGGGCTGCGGTCTTCACCGACGACGTGATAGTACCATTCCCACGCCTCCGGATTGATCGGCTCGCCGACCGAACCGAGAAGGCGCAAAGAGGAGCGCGAGGAGCGCTTCACGAAATCGTCGCCTGCCCCCATCAGCGCACGTATCGCCGTCGGAGCCGTGTAGAAGATGTTCACCTTGTGCTTGTCGACGACTTCCCAGAAGCGCCCTGCATCGGGAAAATTCGGCACGCCCTCAAACATCAGCGTCGTTGCACGGTTCGCAAGCGGTCCATACACGATGTAGGAGTGGCCGGTGACCCAGCCCACATCCGCCGTGCACCAGTAGATGTCACCGTCTTGGTAGTCGAAGACGTATTTGTGCGTCATCGACGCGTAGACGAGATAGCCGCCCGTCGTGTGTAGAACGCCCTTCGGCTTGCCCGTCGAGCCTGACGTGTAGAGGATGAAAAGTGGATCTTCCGCCTTCATTTTCGCCGGCGGACAATCGCGCGGCACGCTGGCGACCTCCTGGTGATACCAGAGGTCTCGACCCGGCGCCCATGCAGTTTTGCCCCCAGTGCGGCGGACCACGAGTACCTTGTTGACGATGACATGCTGCTTTGCTGCAATGTCGATGGCCGTGTCGGTATTCTCCTTGAGAGCGATCGGCTTTCCGCCTCGCACCCCTTCGTCACAGGTGATGACGAAGGTTGATTCGCAATCAACGATGCGTCCGGCGAGCGCATCCGGTGAGAAGCCTCCGAAGACAACCGAATGGATCGCGCCGATGCGCGCACAGGCGAGCATCGCGTATGCCGCTTCCGGGATCATCGGCATGTAGATCGTGACACGGTCGCCCTTCTTCACGCCGTGCTTCTTCATCACATTGGCGAGACGGCAGACGTGCTCATGGAGCTCGTTGTAGGTGATTTTCTTGTCTATGTAGGGATTATCGCCTTCCCAGATGATAGCGACCTGGTCACCGTGTGCTTTGAGGTGCCGGTCGATACAGTTGTAGGAGACGTTCGTAATTCCGTCCTCAAACCACTTGATGGAGACCCGGCCTGTAAAGGAGGTATTCTTGACCTTCGTGTAGGGCTTGAACCAGTCGATCCGCATCCCGTGCTTGTCCCAGAAGCGCTCCGGATTTTCGACGCTTTCGCGATACCATTTCCCATACGTGTCGTTGTCAATCAGCGTGCGGCTCTTCGCAGACTTCAGGACCGGATAGGTTTTAACAGACATCAATTCCTCCTCACGAAATGCGGTCCGGAACGCCGATACCTCCCGCGTTCCACAATATTCTGCGCCATACATATCAGGTCAAAGCATTCCAGCAATTAGACAAAGGTCATTTGTCTCTTGATCAATTGCATTTCTGCGACAGCAGCGCTATAGAGGGGCGAATTCCCGGAAATAAGTGGTTGATACCCACGGCCCGCGACACCGGCGCGGACGGACAGAAGGACTATATCCATGGCTCAGCAACTGCTCATGCCAAAGGCAACAGCCGTATGGCTCGTTGACAATACGGCGCTGTCGTTTGACCAGATCGCACAGTTCTGCAAACTGCACCCGCTCGAAGTGAAGGCCATTGCCGACGGCGAATCGGCACAGGGCATCAAGGGTCTGGATCCCATAGCCACCGGACAGCTTTCACGCGAGGAAATAGCCCGCGCCGAAACGAATCCGGCCCACAAGCTCAAGCTCTCCGAGCCGAAGGTACGCGTACCTGAATCCAAGCGGAAGGGCCCGCGTTACACGCCGGTCTCCAAGCGCCAGGATCGCCCCAATGCCATTCTCTGGCTTGTGCGCAACCATCCCGAACTGAAGGATGCACAGATTTCGCGCCTGGTCGGAACGACGAAGTCGACAATCGAGCAGATTCGCGAACGCACCCACTGGAACTCGGCAAACCTTACGCCGATGGATCCCGTAACCCTCGGCCTGTGCTCGCAGATCGATCTCGACCTCGAGGTCGAGCGCGCTTCCAAGGGTCGCCCGCTGCCGACGGCAGCCGAGCTCGGCGCCACGCTCGAGTCCGCACGCGAGACGGAGAAGCTTCCCTACAGCGATTCCGACCGCGACGTAGAGAAGGAAATCGATGCCGACGCCGTCTTCGCCAAGCTGAAATCCCTCAAGTCCACGCGGACCGATGAGGACGAGGACGACGATCACTTCTGATCGAACGGAACACAAATGCATCAAACCCGGCCGTCCCCGACGACCGGGTTTTTTCATGTCTGCAGCGGGCTACGCTGAGGCGACCCCTGGCACCGCACCATACGGGGGCAGGAAATGCTGTTCATGCCCGGACGCCTCGATCATCGAGAACTGCGGTTATTTCATCCAGGATTGCCGGATCGTCGATTGTCGCCGGCATCTTCCATTCCTGCCTGTCGGCGATCTTCTGCATGGTACCGCGCAGGATTTTCCCCGACCTGGTCTTCGGCAGCCGCTTGACGCAAATGGCCATCTTGAATGCGGCAACCGGCCCGATGCGGTCTCGTACGAGAGCGACCACTTCGCGTTCGATTAACGATGATTCACGTGAAACACCGCTGTTGAGGACAAGGAAACCCGCGGGAATCTGCCCCTTCACCGCGTCGGCAATTCCGATGACAGCGCATTCGGCAACATCAGGGTGACTGGCGCAGACCTCTTCCATCGCACCGGTGGAGAGACGATGACCGGCGACATTGATGATGTCGTCCGTGCGCGACATGATGAAGACGTAGCCGTCCTCATCAATATACCCGGCGTCGGCCGTTTTGTAGTAGCCCGGAAACTCCATCAGGCAGGCCTTCCTGAACCGCTCGTCTGCATTCCAGAACGAGGGGAGGCAACCGGGGGCAGGGGAGCTTGACGGTGATGTTGCCCAGAGTGCCTGACCCGACCTGATGACCGGCATCGTCGAGCACGTGGACCTCGTAGCCCGGGAGTGGAACGGCCGGTGACCCATGCTTCACGGGCAGCAGGCCGAGCCCCAGCGGATTGCCCGCCACCGGCCAGCCCGTCTCGGTCTGCCACCAGTGATCGACGACCGGTATCCCCAGCACTCCCTCTGCCCATTGCAAGGTATCCGGGTCCGCCCTTTCCCCGGCAAGGAAGAGAGCGCGAAGCGAGGACAGGTCGTATTTTCCAATGAACGCCCCGGTAGGGTCTTCCTTGCGGATCGCCCGAAATGCAGTCGGCGCCGTGAAGAGCACCGAGACGCGGTGCTGTTCGATCACACGCCAATAGGCACCGGCATCAGGCGTGCCAACCGGCTTTCCTTCATAGAGTACGGTCGTGCTGCCGTTCAGCAGCGGTCCGTAGACAATGTAGGAATGACCCACCACCCAACCAATGTCGGACGCGGCCCAGAAGACCTCGCCCGGCTGAACGCCATAGAAGTTTGGCATGCTCCAGGCGAGCGCCACCATGTGCCCGCCATTGTCACGCAGCACGCCCTTGGGCTGCCCGGTCGTTCCCGAAGTATAGAGTATGTAGAGCGGATCCGTCGCGTTCACCGCAATGCAGCCCGGCCGGCGTCCCTCGATCTTTGCGGCCACGACAGCATCGGTGAAATCCAGGTCTCGGCCCGCGATCAACGCGGCCTCGAGTTCCTGCCGCTGCAGTATGAGACAATGCTCCGGCTTGTGAACGGCGATGTCGATTGCCGCATCAAGCAACGGTTTGTAGGCGACGACACGGCCCGGCTCGATCCCGCAGCTGGCTGACACCACCACCTTCGCGCCGCAGTCATCGATGCGTGTCGCGAGCTCGTTGGCCGCAAATCCGCCGAACACCACGGAATGGATAGCCCCCAGCCGGGCGCACGCAAGCATCGTGAAGACCGCTTCGGGAACCATGGGCATGTAGATGATGACACGGTCGCCGCGCTCCACGCCGAGCTCGGAGAGGACCGCCGCAACGCTCTCTACTTCGACAAGAAGCTCCCGATAGGTGTAGCGACGGATCTGGTCCGTCACGGGGCTATCGTAGATCAGTGCGGTCTGGTTCCCGCGGCCGCGTGCCACATGTCGGTCGACGCAATTGTAGCAAGTGTTGGTCTCGCCATCAGGAAACCAGTGGCCACAGACGCCGCGCTCGCCATCGAAGACCGTATTCGGTTCCGTGAACCAGTCGATCGCTCCGGCGGCTTCGGCCCAATAGGCCGATGGGTCCGTCTTCCATTGCGCATAGGTGGCCGCATAGATGCTTGCCATGACCGTTCTCCTCCCGAATTCGCTGGTGATGCGAGATCACCGCCTCCGGAGGGAAGCATAGGAAACCGACGGGGGTCATGGAAGCCAGACGAAAGAGTAAGAAGCGGCCGTGGGAAATCGCCCGCGATTGCGCACTCGCAAGGAGTCCGGGACGGCAATTGTGGACGACAGGATCGCTCCGGTCAGCGGCTTCCGAAGATGGCCGAGCCCACGCGTACGCTGGTCGCCCCAAATGCGACCGCTGTCTCATAGTCGCCGGACATGCCCATGGACAGTTTTTCAAGCCCACACCGGGCGGCGAGCTTCGCCAGGAGGGCGAAATGTGGACCGGGATTTTCGTCAGCCGGTGGGATACACATCAGCCCCTCGATGGACAGTCCCAATTCGGATCGGCAGTGATCCACGAACGCTTCGGTGTCATCCGGCGCGATGCCCGCCTTTTGTGGCTCAAGTCCCGTATTGACCTGTACGTAGAGGCGTGGCTTCCGCTGCTGCCGGTCTGCCTCGGCCGCAATTGCGCGGGCGATCTTTTCGCGATCGACTGTCTCGATCACATCGAACAGCGAAACTGCATCAGCTGCCTTGTTCGACTGCAGTGGCCCTATGAGATGGAGTTCGATGCCCTCGAACTCCGCCCTGAGCGATGGCCACTTTCCCTGTGCCTCCTGGACTCGGTTCTCTCCGAAAATCCTCTGGCCCGCTTCGATTGCCGGCAGGATCGCGTCCGCATCGAACGTCTTGGAGACGGCGACAAGGCTGACGCCATCCGCTGCGCGCCCCGCTGACCGCGCAGCCTTGCCGATGCGATCGCGAACCTCTGCCAGACGCTCTTGCAGTTCCATTTCGGTCTCCAAAGACTATCTTTGAGGCCGGACCTAGCGAAATCGCCGGCCTTTGCCAAGACCAAGCAACGGCGCGCGCCTCTTTGCAGCCCGAAAGACCCGTCAAAACTTGACGCTATCGCTGTTTCATGGTGAAGGTCTCGCCACATATTCGTACGGGCTTCGCCCTTTCCCAAGACTTCCGGAACATCAACGACATGGCAACCGAACGTTACAATCCGCGCGATGCCGAGCCCCGCTGGCAGGCAAAATGGAACGACGAAGACGTCTTTCTGACGAAGAACGAAGACCCGCGGGACAAATATTATGTGCTCGAGATGTTCCCGTATCCCTCGGGCCGAATCCACATGGGCCATGTGCGCAACTATGCGATGGGGGATGTCGTAGCCCGCTACAAGCGTGCGCGCGGCTATAACGTGCTTCATCCGATGGGCTGGGATGCGTTCGGCATGCCGGCGGAAAACGCCGCCATGGAACGCGGCGTCCACCCCGCCTCCTGGACATACCAAAACATCGCCTCCATGAAGTCCCAGCTGAAGGCGATGGGATTGTCGCTCGACTGGTCCCGCGAATTCGCAACCTGCGATGTGGAGTACTACCAGCGTCAACAGCACCTCTTTCTCGACTTCCTTGAGAAGGGCCTGGTCTACCGCAAGCAGTCCAAGGTCAACTGGGACCCGGTCGACAACACCGTGCTCGCCAACGAGCAGGTGATCGACGGACGGGGCTGGAGATCCGGCGCACTCGTCGAGCAGCGTGAACTGACGCAGTGGTTCTTCAAGATCACCGATTTCAGCCAGGATCTGCTCGAATCCCTCAACGGTCTCGATCAGTGGCCTGAAAAGGTTCGGCTGATGCAGAAGAACTGGATCGGTAGATCTGAGGGCATGCTGCTTCGCTGGGAAATTTCCGAGGATGCGAGTCTCACGGCAGAGAAGGAAGTAACGGTCTACACGACGCGGCCCGACACGCTTTTTGGTGCGTCGTTCCTGGCAATCGCGGCCGATCACCCGCTGGCGCGGGATGCGGCCGCCAAGAACGCTGCAATTGAGGCCTTCTGCGAGGAAACCCGCCGCGCCGGAACCTCTCTCGCCGCTCTCGAGACGGCTGAAAAGAAAGGTATCGACACCGGCATCCGGGTGCGTCATCCGCTTGACGCTGACTGGGAGCTTCCGGTCTATATCGCGAATTTCGTGCTGATGGACTACGGCACGGGCGCCATCTTCGGCTGCCCTTCCGGCGACCAGCGCGACCTCGACTTCGCCCGCAAGTACGATCTGCCGGTTACGCCTGTCGTCATGCCCGAAGGTACGGATCAATCGACCTTCTCTATCGGCGACGAAGCCTATGTGGGCGACGGCGTGATGATAAATTCGCGCTTCCTCGACGGTCTTTCGACCTCGGCCGCGTTCGACGCGGTGGCTGAAAAGCTCGGTTCGACCCTCCTCGGCAACAAGCCGCAAGGCGAGCGGACCGTGAACTTCCGCCTGCGCGACTGGGGGATCTCCCGTCAGCGCTATTGGGGCTGCCCCATACCGGTCATTCATTGCGAGGACTGCGGCGTGGTTCCCGTGCCGAAGGCGGACCTGCCGGTCAAGCTGCCTGACGATGTCACGTTCGACAAGCCCGGCAATCCGCTCGACCGTCACCCGACCTGGCGCAATGTCGCCTGCCCGCACTGCGCGAAGCCCGCCCGGCGCGAGACCGACACGATGGACACATTTGTTGATTCGTCCTGGTATTTCGCGCGGTTCACTGCACCCTGGGAAGACCAGCCGACGGATCCCGCGGCGGCAAACAGCTGGTTGCCGGTGGACCAGTATATCGGCGGCATCGAGCACGCCATTCTGCACCTTCTCTATTCGCGCTTCTTCACCCGCGCGATGCAGGTCGCCGGTCACGTCGATCTCAAGGAGCCCTTCAAGGGACTGTTCACTCAGGGAATGGTCGTCCACGAGACCTACAGCCGCGGCTCTGGCGCCAAGCGTGAGTGGGTGACGCCGGCCGAGATCCGCATAGAGGAGCTCGACGGAAAGCGTCGCGCCGTGCATCTGGAAACCGGTGAGGAGATCGCGATCGGTTCGATCGAGAAGATGTCCAAATCGAAGAAGAATGTCGTCGATCCGGACGACATCATTGCCTCTTATGGCGCTGATACCGCGCGCTTCTTCGTTCTCTCGGATTCACCGCCCGATCGCGACGTGATTTGGTCCGAGGCAGGTGTGGAGGGCGCACATCGCTTTGTCCAGCGCGTTTGGCGTCTGCTCAGCGAGGCCGCGCCTTCGCTCCGCGGCGTCGAGGCGCAGACGGGCGGGAGTGACGAGGCGTTGCAGGTCTCCCAGCTCGCTCACAAGACGCTGAAGGCCGTTCAGGTCGACTACGACAAGCTCGCCTTCAACAAGGCTGTGGCCCGCATCTACGAATTCGTGAACGGACTGGCGGCCCCGCTTGCCAAGGCAGCGTCCGGCTCGGCGACGCCAGAGCTCAACGGAGCACTGCGCGATGCGGCCGAGATCCTGATCGCCACCATCGCACCGATAATGCCGCATCTGGCAGAAGAGTGCTGGCGCGAAATTGGCGGCAGTGGCCTCGTCGCAACCGCAAGCTGGCCCCGTTACAGCGAGGCTCTTGTTGCGGAAAACGAAATGACGCTGCCCGTGCAGATCAATGGCAAGAAGCGCGGCGATTTGACAATCGCCCGCGACGCAGATCAGACTGCCGTCGAGAACGCTGTACTCGCCCTTGAAGCCGTCCAGGCCGTGCTTGGAGGGCAACGCCCGAAAAAGATAATCGTGGTTCCCCAGAGGATCGTGAATGTTGTTGTCTGACGGATCGAAAACGACCCGCGCCCTGAAGATCGGTGCAACCCTCCTTCTGCTGGGCGTCATTTCCGGATGTCAGGTCCGTCCGCTTTACTCCGACGGCTCCGGAATGCAGGAGGTTCTTGCTTCCATCGAGATTTCGGAAGCCGACGATCGAGTCGAGCAGAAGGTCAGGAACAGCCTGATATTCCTGCTCGGCGGCGGTTCTGGCGAGCCTGCCAACCCGCAATACCGCATGGAGATGAATGTCTCGGTGCGCGATATCGGCGTGCTGCTGGACCCCAAGGATGACAGTCCTCGCGCTGGGCGCATCGTCGTTTCCGCGGACTACAACCTTGCCAAGGCGGACACTGGTGAGACGGTCCGGTCGGGTAGGCGTTCTGCTGTCGCGCTCGTCGATTTCCCGGTGCAGGAATTTGCGAAGCTTCGAGCGACTCGTGACGCCCAGGATCGGGCAGCACGGGAACTCGCTGAGCTGATCAGGGCCGATATCGCCGCCGCATTGGCGAAGTAGTATCCCGCCATGGTCGACATCAAGTCGCACGAGTTCGAGGGTTTTCTCCAGAAGTCGGCGCAGACCTATCGTCTGTTCGTGGTCTACGGACCGGATCGCGGGATGGTTTCCGAGAGGGCAGGGCTGCTGGCAAAAGGCACGGGCGTAGCGCTCGACGACCCGTTCTCGGTCATCAAGCTCGACGTGTCGGATATCGCGTCCGATCCCGGACGGTTGATGGACGAGGCGAATGCGCTTGGTCTGTTCGGCGGCAAGCGGCTGGTGTGGGTACGCGGAACCGCGAACGAAAAACCGCTCGTGCAGGCCATGGAGGCTCTCGCCGACAAGCCGCCCCCCGACTGCACGATCATCGTAGAAGCCGGCGACCTCAAGAAGGGTGCGGGCCTCCGCAAACTCGCCGAAACCTCCCGCCAGGTCGCAGCGATTCCGTGCTATGCGGATGACGGCCGGGCACTCAACACACTGATTGACCAGGAACTTTCGGCTGAGAACCTCAGGCTATCACCGGCGGCCAGGCTGCGCCTTGTCGAATCGCTCGGCGGCGATCGCCTGGCGTCGCGAAACGAGATCCGCAAACTGGTACTCTACTGCCGCGGCATGGCGACGATCGAGGAAGAAGACGTACTGGCTGCGGTCGGGGACGCAAGCGCGATTTCCACGGATGACGCGGTCGACGCGATTCTGAAAGGTGACAAGGCCGCCTTCATCCAGTCCATGCAGAAGATCGTCGCATCCAAGACGCCGATCTTTCTCGTCCTGCAGGGATGCTTGCGGACGTTTCAGTTGCTGGACTTGATGCGGTCGGAAATGGATGAGAAACGTCTTCCAGCGCCGCAGGTTGTCGCAACGTTGGGCCGCCACCTTCATTTCCGACGCAAACCGGTCATCGAGAACGCACTGAAGATTTGGTCGACCTCTGCCATTCGCCGGGAGGCGCAGCGTTTGCAGGCCGCAATTCTGCAAAGTCGCCAGAAAGCAACGATCGAGGACACCGTCGCCATCCACACCTTGCTGGCGACGGTTCTGCAATCTGCACGCAAATAACGGCTGAATCCGGCTAATAATCTACGATTAGCGTCGTTCCAGCAACCGGCAGATTTCTTCCAGCTGCTCGAGCGTTTTGTAGGAAATCCGAAGCTGCCCACCCGTGCCCTTATGGTTCACCGTAACCTGTAGGCCGAGGCTATCCGACAGCGTCCGCTCGAGCGCAACAGTATCAGCGTCCTTCTCCTCCTTGCGATGCGCTTCAGCACCACCCGGATTGGATTGAGCCTTGATGTCGTTCTGCGCAAGCCTCTCAGCGTCACGAACGGACATGCCCTTTGCCACAATGGAACGGGCAAGGGCTACGGGATCCGAGGTCGGAATGAGGGCCCGCGCGTGACCTGCCGAGAGAGACCCAGACGCGAGCATGTCCCGCACCGGTTCCGGCAGCTTGAGCAGACGAAGGCTGTTGGCGACATGACTGCGGCTCTTGCCGATAATTTCGCCTAGGTCGTTCTGCGTATACCCATGTTCCGCAATCAGCTGATCATACCCCATCGCCTCCTCGAGCGGGTTGAGGTCCGAACGCTGCACGTTCTCAACGATAGCAATTTCAAGCGCCGTACGATCGTCAACGTCCCGCACGATCACTGGAATTTCAACGAAGCCAGCGAGCTGCGCCGCGCGCCAGCGCCGTTCACCGGCGATGATCTCGAAGCGATCCTGCGCAATAGTGCGAACGACAACAGGCTGAACGATCCCATGTTGTCGGATGGAGGAAGCGAGGTCCTGCAGCTCGGATTCATCGAAGTAGCGCCGCGGATTGCGCGGGTTGCGGCCGACAAATTCGATCGGCACCTGACGATCCGGGTTTACGGCCGAGGGCGCAACCCCTTGCTGGACCGGCTGGTCCATCTCTCCGATCAAGGCTGCAAGGCCGCGGCCGAGCCGTCGTTTCGAGTTGTCATCATTCATGGTTTCTACTCACAGTTATACGCCAGAGACGTCAGGCCGCTTTTCGAAGACGTTCGCGCTGTATCACTTCCGACGCCAGCTGCAGATAGGCCTGGCTGCCGGCACATTTGAGATCGTACAGAATGGCGGGTTTCCCATAGGAAGGAGCTTCGGATACCCGTACATTTCGAGGAATAAGTGTGTGGTAGACCTTATCGCCCAGATGCGTGCGGACGTCGCTGACGACCTGCTGGGCAAGGTTGTTCCGCGAGTCGAACATCGTCAGGACGATCCCCTGGATGTCGAGGAGCGGATTGACCGAGCGCCGCACCTGATCGACCGTTTCCAAAAGCTGGCTCAGGCCTTCGAGCGCAAAGAATTCGCACTGCAATGGAACCAGGACAGAGTGCGCTGCAGCCATGGCGTTCATCGTGAGAAGATTGAACGAAGGAGGGCAATCGACCAGAACATACGAGTACGCCAGGGCCTCGGCCGTTGCAAGCGCACGCTTCAGGCGAAACACCCGATCGCTCTCCTGCGCAATTTCCATTTCGATTCCGAGCAGGTCCATTGTCGACGGAACGATCGAAAGATTGGGGACGGCCGTCTCCAATACGATATCGCCGATGCCATGCGTCCCGATCAGGAGATCATAAGACGAGAACTTTCGATCGCGTCGATCGATGCCCAATCCGGTGCTGGCATTCCCCTGCGGATCAAGATCCACGATCAAGACGCTCTCGCCGATCGCCGCAAGAGCAGTAGCGAGGTTTATGGCCGTGGTTGTTTTTCCCACTCCACCTTTTTGATTTGCAATTGTGATGATCCGGTTCTTCTCGCCTGCCATCTCAAGATCCACCAGTCACAGAGTATTGCGCGAGAGATTTGATATCTCGAGCACAAGTGAGTCGGGTTCGACGACACTTGGATGTTTTAACAGATCGAATCGCCAGCAACCAACGGCTTTGTCGATCTCCGATTGGTAATCCCGTCCTTTATGAAAGAAAGCGCGTGTGCTTGGACGGTCCAGCATCCACGGAGACACGAATTCGAGGAGCATTTGGAGCTCCGCGAGAGCACGAGCCGAGATCGAATCACACTCTGGAATGGCTTTCTGCGCATCCTCGATCCGAATCGGATGGACTGACGCGCGCGCACCAGTCTCCGCGATCGCCGCCCGAAGAAATGCCGCCTTCTTGTTGTTGCTTTCGACGAGATGTACCCAACCGTCGCCGGATTCTGCCAGCATGATTCCAGTTACGATACCTGGAAACCCTCCGCCGCTTCCGAGGTCAATCCATTGTCTTGGCCCAGGCGCCAGCCTGTAGATCTGGCTACTATCCAGGATATGTCGCTGCCATAGGTCGGGAAGCGTGGATGGAGCTACGAGATTGATCGCCTTGCTCCACTTTCGATGCAGTGCTTCGAATGCTCTTAACCGTTCTTCTGTTTCACGTGAAACACGCAAACCGTTAGTTGTAGAAGGAGGACTCTTATTCATTGCAAAGCTGCCATTCCCGGTAGCTGGGTTGAAGATTCGCGGTCGGTTTTCTTCAGGTGTGCGAGGAGCAGGGATATCGCGGCCGGGGTCATACCCTCGACTTTTGCAGCCTGGGCAACGTTGCTTGGCCGCAACGCTTCCAATTTCTGAAGCAGTTCATTTGACAAACCGGACATTGATCTGAAGTCAAAGTCATGCGGTATCGTTCTAGCTTCCTCTCGGCGGACGACAGCCACATCCGCTGCCTGTCGATCCATATAGACTGCATAGCTCGCCTCGATCTCCACAGCCTCGCGAACACGAGGGGAGGAGTCCAGGAGATTCGGCCAGATTGCACCCAGCCGTTCGATCGTCATGTTCGGATATGACAAAAGGTCGTATCCGCTTCGCCGCTGCCCGTCCTGGTTGATTTTGAGGTCGTGCCTGGCCGCTTCAGGTGGCGTGAGCGACACGGCCTTCAGTGTTCGGCGCAAGCGATCCATGTCGTTCTGCCACTGCGTGAACTTTTGGGACCGATCCAACCCAACGAGACCAATCCGCTCTCCGACAGGCGTGAGGCGGACATCAGCATTGTCAGCACGCAGGGAAAGCCGATACTCAGCCCGGGACGTAAACATGCGGTATGGCTCGGTCACACCCCTTGTAGTCAAGTCATCGATCATCACCCCGATATAGCTATCTGTGCGACTGAAGGTGAACGGTGACATGCCCGCGGCTTGCCGCGCTGCGTTAAGTCCTGCCACAAGACCTTGTGCCGCTGCCTCCTCGTAGCCCGTCGTACCGTTAATCTGACCGGCCAGAAACAGCCCGGGCAGTTTCCGCACTTCCAAGGCTGCCGTCAGTTCCCGAGGGTCGACATGGTCATACTCGATCGCATAGCCCGGCTGCAGGATTGTCACAGCCTCGAGCCCGGGTATGGTGTGAATGAAAGCATCCTGCACCTCCGCCGGTAGCGAGGTCGAAATTCCATTCGGGTACACAGTGTCGTCGTCGAGACCCTCGGGTTCGAGAAAGATCTGGTGACCATCACGCTCCCCGAACTTGACGATCTTGTCCTCGATCGACGGACAATACCGCGGACCGACGCCTTCGATCTGTCCGGAGTACATTGCCGATCTCTTGAGGTTTTCCTCGATGATGCGGTGAGTCGCTGGCACGGTCCGGGTGACGCCGCAATCGATTTGCGGCGTTGTGATGCGATCTGTCATGAAGGAGAAAGGAACAGGGTCCTCATCGGCGCTCTGCCGTCCGATCGATGCCCAGTCGATGGTCTTGCCGTCCAGTCGCGCCGGGGTACCGGTCTTGAGCCGCGCCAGTTTTATTCCCAGTCGTTCGAGCGTGGAGGAAAGGCCGGTCGACGGATCTTCTCCTATCCGACCGGCAGGTATCTTACGATCGCCGATGTGGATGAGGCCGCGCAGGAAGGTGCCGGTCGTTACAACCACGGCGGCGCACTCGATGCGCCTTCCGTCTTTCAGTATCACGGCCGCTATACGTCGATCCGTGCTTTCCACATCGAAAGCATCGCCCTCGATAGTGTCGAGGTTCGGATGCGATGTCAGGATCTCTTGCATCGCCTCGCGATAGAGCTTGCGGTCAGCCTGGGTCCGAGGGCCACGAACGGCTGGCCCTTTTCGCCTATTAAGAAGGCGAAACTGAATTCCCGCCTTGTCGGCGACGCGACCCATAAGCCCGTCCAGCGCATCAACTTCGCGGACGAGATGCCCCTTGCCCAATCCGCCGATGGCCGGATTGCACGACATCAATCCTATCGTAGATTTCTTGTGCGTCACCAGCGCAGTGCGAGCGCCCAGCCGAGCGGCAGCCGAAGCGGCCTCGCTTCCGGCGTGTCCGCCGCCAATGACAACGACATCATACTGCATGACACAGATCTTCCTCTGTTGTGCCCAAACGTTTCACGTGAAACGGGACCCTTGACTCGCATTGAGAGCATTGCTGTTTCACGTGAATCACTTTCCGATACAGAATTCGGAAAAGATCACGTCCAGCAGGTTCTCTACATCGGTCGCGCCAGTGATGCGACCAAGCGCTACCGCTGACAGTCGCAGATACTCCGCCTGGATATCGAGACCAAGCGCGTGCGACCCCAACGCATGACCGATGGCATCAGCCACCTCTTCCAAACATAATCGATGACGTTGCCTGGAAGGTAGGGCGAGAGCTCCAGCTCCGGACAAGTGCGGGAGGTGGCCCCTGATCCGCGACAACAGTTCATCGATGCCTTCGCCGGTCCGTGTCGATATCATAACATCGGGGAGATCGTCCAACCATTCCGTATGGCGAAGATCGGCCTTTGTGCCGACGCGGATGACCGGTCCCGTGTGGCCGGACCTCAATACGTCCCAATCGGTTTCCGGTTCGTCACCAAGCAAAAGCACAAGATTTGCATCATTCATCGCAAGCCTGGCGCGACGAATACCTTCGCGCTCGACGGGCTCATCGGTGTCGCGAATGCCGGCGGTATCATAGAAGCGCACCGCAAAACCGTTCAGGTCCAGATCCACTGTGATCACGTCTCTGGTGGTCCCTGGTATGTCTGTGACGATCGCCACATCGCGCTTGGTCAAATAGTTGAGGAGGCTCGACTTGCCGGCATTCGGTTTGCCGGCAATGACAATCTTCAGGCCGTCCCGGATGATCTCTCCAATTCCGGTCCCTTCAGCATGCTTCGCGATCTCCTGGCGGAGGGTATCCATATCCTTCCAAATCGTGTCGGCGACCGAGCCAGGTACGTCATCCTCATCTGCAAAATCGAGCTCGGCTTCGATCATGGCGCGAGCGTGCGTCAGACGCTTTGCCCAGGATTCATATAGAGCAGAGAGACCTCCTGCCGCATGCTCCGAAGCGAGCCGCCGCTGCATCTCGGTTTCAGCGACGATGAGATCCGAGAGACCTTCAACTTCGATGAGGTCCAGCTTCCCATTGTGAAAGGCCCGTCGGGTGAACTCACCCGCCTCGGCTTGGCGAAGACCCGATTCAGAAAGCGTTCTCAACACGCTGGCAACGACCGCCCTGCCGCCGTGAATCTGAAGTTCTCCGCAATCCTCTCCTGTGAAAGAGGCTGGCGCCGGAAAATATAGCGCGAGGCCCGTATCGAGTTGCTCTCCATTTCGGTTCCGAATCGGACGGAGGCCGGCTACACGTGGAGCCGGCACAGGTCCACACAATTCTCCGAGCACGGCGAAGCACTGCGGCCCGCTGATGCGAATGACCGCAACGCCCGAAGGAAGCCCGCCACTGGAAAGGGCAAAGATAGTATCCGAGCTTGTCATGTGAGTATCCGGAAGCGTGGCCACAATAGGGGGCATCTGAACGCAGGAAGCGGCGTCATATCGCATCATTGCTTGCAGATCCAGATTGAATCCGCGAGACACTTCACGCAAAAAGGCCCGGTTACTGCCGGGCCTTTGTCTATGCTAAAAGTGAATCCGGCTAACGGACTTACGTATTCATTGAGTCGAAGAAGTCGGAATTGTTCTTCGTCTGCTTGAGTTTGTCGATCAGGAACTCGATTGCATCGGTCGTTCCCATCGGGGCAAGAATCCGGCGAAGGACAAAGATCTTCTGAAGGTCCTGGCGCGGAACGAGCAGGTCTTCTTTACGCGTGCCGGACTTGAGAATGTCCATGGCAGGGAAGATGCGCTTGTCTGCCACCTTCCGGTCCAGCACGATTTCCGAGTTGCCGGTTCCCTTGAATTCTTCGAAGATGACTTCGTCCATGCGGCTGCCGGTATCGATCAGCGCCGTAGCGATAATTGTGAGAGAGCCACCTTCCTCGATGTTACGGGCCGCACCGAAGAACCGCTTGGGCCTCTGAAGGGCGTTCGCATCGACACCACCCGTCAGAACCTTACCCGATGAGGGGACAACCGTGTTGTAGGCGCGTCCGAGGCGCGTGATCGAGTCGAGCAGGATGACGACGTCGCGCCCATGTTCGACCAGGCGCTTGGCCTTCTCGATGACCATTTCGGCCACCTGGACGTGCCGCGTAGCCGGCTCGTCGAACGTCGAGGAGACGACCTCGCCCTTCACGGAGCGCTGCATGTCCGTGACTTCTTCCGGACGCTCGTCGATCAGGAGAACGATGAGATAACATTCCGGATGGTTGGCGGTGATGGAATGGGCGATGTTCTGCAAGAGAACGGTCTTACCGGTGCGGGGCGGTGCGACGATCAAGCCACGCTGGCCCTTGCCCAACGGCGCAACGAGATCGATGACCCGCGGCGACAGATCCTTCGACGTCGGGATCTCCAGCTCCATCTTGAAGCGTTCGTTCGGATAGAGCGGCGTCAGATTGTCGAAATGAACCTTGTGGCGGATCTTCTCCGGATCATCGAAGTTAATCGTGTTGACCTTCAGGAGCGCAAAGTAACGTTCGCCTTCCTTCGGTCCACGGATCGGACCTTCGACAGTGTCGCCGGTCTTCAGCGAGAAGCGCCGGATCTGCGATGGAGAAATGTAGATGTCATCCGGACCCGGAAGATAATTCGCATTGGCCGAACGGAGGAACCCAAAACCATCCTGCAGGACTTCGACGACGCCTTCTCCGATGATCTCGATATCCTGGCTGGCGAGCATCTTCAGGATCGCAAACATGAGTTCCTGCTTGCGCATTGTGCTCGCGTTTTCGACCTCGAGCGATTCAGCAAATGCCAGGAGATCGGTCGGAGTCTTGTTCTTGAGGTCTTGTAGCTTCATTTCAGCCATGAAGAGTCCACGTAAGGAGTGCTGGATGGAAAAACAGGCGTGCGGGTCAAGATCGAACTGCGGGGGGAAGATGCAGTTCACTGAACAAATACACATGCCGCGATAGATGAGATGGCCGGAAAATAGCGATTCACATCACGGGCCGCAAGTGGAAACGTTGCCGTTTCCGAATTAAAGTTTCGCCCCTTCCTGCTCAGATCGGCTTCACCACGACCAGGATCACGATCAACACCATCAACAGGGCAGGCGCCTCGTTGAGAAAACGCCATTGCCGCCCCGTAAGCCGGTTTTCATCACGGGA
Organism: Sinorhizobium sp. BG8; assembly: GCF_016864555.1. Classification (NCBI taxonomy): domain Bacteria; kingdom Pseudomonadati; phylum Pseudomonadota; class Alphaproteobacteria; order Hyphomicrobiales; family Rhizobiaceae; genus Sinorhizobium; species Sinorhizobium sp. BG8. The sequence continues at coordinate 645,705 of NZ_CP044011.1, forward strand.
AAATGCCCTGACCGATCGACCGTAAAACACGTGAACACCGGTGAGGATGGCCACGAAGGCAAGTTTCGCGTGGAGCCAGCCGCCCTGAAAGCCATAGACCGACCAGGCGAGATAGAGACCGAGAATCCAGGAGAGCATCATGGCAGGGTTCATGATCGCCCTGTAGAGCCGTCTCTCCATGACCTTGAAGGTCTCCGACTGGACCGAGCCTCTTTTCGCATCCACGTGATAGACGAAGAGCCGCGGCAGGTAGAGGAGGCCGGCCATCCAGGAGATGACGGCGATCACATGCAGAGCCTTGATCCAGAGGTAAATATCGTCGGGAGGAAACAGCATCAACAAGGCAGCCGCTCCCGCGAAAAGACAGAGTGCCACCGCCGCACGACGGCGGACCTTCCTGCCGGGTTCCGGGTCTGTCGCTGCTGCTGTCACGTTCCTCGCCTTCTGACGCCTTCGACAAGCCGCTGGACATTCTCCGGATCAGCCTGCGGGGTTATTCCGTGCCCCAGATTGAAGATCAGCGGTCCATTCCCGAGCTTGTCCAGGATCGCGGAAATACCGTCGTCCAGAGCCTTTCCGCCAGCCACAACGCGCATCGGGTCAAGATTGCCCTGCACCGGACCGTCCTTCTGGAGGTCGGCCGCGAAGGAGAGCGGCACAGCCCAATCAAGGCCGATCGCGTCAGCCTTCGTCTCCTGACGATAGTTCTTGAGCAGGACGCCGGCGCCTTTCGCGAAGGCAATGATCTTCGCAGAAGGACGGCGCGCACGAACGGAATCAATAATCCGCCGGACCGGACGGACAGCAAAACGGGCGAACTCATCCTCTCCGAGCACGCCGGCCCAGGAATCGAATATCTGCACTGCGTCCGCGCCCGCATCGATTTGGGCGACGAGGTAGTCGGCCGAAACGTCAGCGAGAAAATCAAGCAGGAATGCGAAGGCGTCCGGCTCCCGGTATGCGAAGAGGCGGGCGGGTGCCTGGTCGGGAGTCCCATGACCCGCAATCATGTAGGTCGCAACGGTCCAGGGGGCTCCACAGAAGCCGAGCAGGGCCACCTCAGGCGGCAGTTCGACCCGCAACCGGCGCACGGTCTCGATTACCGGGGAGAGGTGCGTGGAAACGCCCCGGGGATCGAGCGTACGGATTTGCTCCGCAGCAATCGGGTCGAGACGAGGGCCATGCCCTTCCTCGAAGCGCACGTTGCGCTTCAACGCATCCGGTATGACGAGAATGTCCGAGAACAGGATGGCAGCGTCAAAGCTGTATCTGCGGATCGGCTGGAGCGTAACCTCGACCGCGAGATCAGGATTGTAGCAGAGGTCAAGGAAGCTCCCGGCCTTGGTCCTCGTTTCCCGATATTCCGGAAGATAGCGACCAGCCTGTCTCATAAGCCAGACCGGAGGAGGCGATACCGTCTTCCCATTGAGGACTTCGACAATTTTCCTGACTGAAGCCGTCACTGGCCGGGTTCTCCAAAGAAATAAAGAAGATCTTTAAAAGAGCTTCTATTTCTTAGAGTCGGTGAGATTCAAGGATTAAATCGGATCCACAGATTCACACCCGCCCGCGGAAATGGGGTTCGTGAACCGGATGGATATTCGAAATGTAGGTGCATTGTGAGGATAGTTCAAAAAATCTATAATAATCAGAAAGATATGAAATACACCCTGAGTAGGTTTCTGTGGACAGATTGTGGATTGTTGCGACACTTTGCCATTCCGTGAGTCATTTCCACAGGGATCCGCGGCACGAATTCTCGCTGGGGAGAATTGTGGAAAACAAGGCAGTTTTCCCCTTGCCTGGCGACGGCTCCCGCCGTTAGCTCAAGCTGTCCCGGACTATCAACAGGTGACGGAGGATAATGTGGAGAACCCGAAAAACTACTTCCATCTCCACCTGATTTCCGACTCGACGGGAGAGACGCTGATAGCCGCGGGCCGTGCCGCCGCTGCCCAGTTCCAGGCATCCCAGGCGTTGGAACACGTCTATCCACTCGTGCGAAATCGCAAGCAATTGATGCCCGTGCTCGATGCAATCGATGGAGCGCCGGGAATCGTGCTCTATACAATCGTCGATCGCGAGCTTTCCGCTGTGGTTGATCAGCGATGCCGGGAAATGGGCGTACCCTGCGTCTCTGTTCTGGAGCCGATCATCGATCTGTTCCAGTCCTATCTTGGAGCGCCCTCGCGCCGGCGGGTTGGAGCGCAGCACGTAATGGACGCGGAGTACTTCTCCCGGATCGACGCGCTCAACTTCACCATGGATCACGACGACGGCCAGTTGCCGACGGATCTCGATGAGGCGGATGTCATCCTGGTCGGCATTAGCCGGACGTCAAAAACCCCGACCAGCATCTATCTTGCCAATCGCGGCATCAAGACGGCCAACATTCCGATCGTGCTTGGAGTGCCTTTGCCTGAAAGGCTGACGACGGCGACGAAGCCGCTGATCGTTGGACTCGTTGCCACAACGGATCGGATATCGCAGGTCCGCCACAACCGCGTCCTCGGTTCCATACAGGGCTTTCGCGGCGAGGAATACACGGACCGGGCCCAGATTGCGGAGGAGCTTAAATATGCGCGCACCCTCTGCGCGCGCAACAATTGGCCGATCATCGATGTCACGCGGCGTTCGATCGAGGAAACCGCGGCCGCAATAGTTGCCCTCAGACCAAAGCTTCGTTAACCACCTTGGCAAGCTGGAGATAAACAGAAACATGAGCGGCCTCCTCATTCTCGCTTCGCAAAGCCCGTTCCGACGCATGCTGATGCAGAACGCCGGTCTTGCCTTCGAAACCGCGCCGGCGGAAATCGACGAGCGTGAGATCGAGGTCCGCATGGCGGCATCCGACCCTTCTCCCAAGGAGGTAGCGCTCGCGCTTGCGGAAGCGAAGGCGCAAAACGTCTCCGAACGGTTTCCTGGCGCGGTGATCATCGGATCGGACCAGACCTTGTCGCTTGGCCGCTCGGTGTTTCACAAACCTGCCGACATGGATGAGGCCCGAAGTCACCTGCTTGCACTTTCGGGTAGAACCCACGAACTCAACAGTGCAGTGGTCTTCTGCCGGTCGGGAGAGGTCGAATGGCGGCATGTCTCGACTGCGCGTCTGAAGATGCGTGAACTATCCGCTGAATTCATTGCCCGCTATTTGTCGCGTGTCGGCGAAAAGGCCCTGTCGAGCGTCGGCGCCTACCAGTTGGAAGGCGAAGGGATTCAGCTCTTCGACACTGTCGAGGGCGACTACTTCACCATCGTGGGCCTGCCAATGCTGCCGGTCCTGCAACAGTTGAGAGAAATGGCAGTCATCGATGGCTGATTCACGTGAAACATTTGTTAACCACGCTTTTGTCGCCGGGTATCCGATCAAACACTCGCGCTCGCCTCTCATTCACGGCCACTGGCTGGAACAACTTGGCCTGTCGGGGAGCTACGAGCGCATAGAAGTTGAACCCGCGAACTTCCCGCAGTTCATGGGGAGCCTGAAAGACGGGTCGTCAGGATTTTGCGGTGGCAATGTAACCATCCCGCACAAGGAGATAGCCTGTCGCCTCGCCGACAAGCCGGACGAACTAAGCACCGAACTCGGTGCTGCGAACACGCTGTGGCGCGAGAACGGGCTGATCTGGGCGACGAATACGGATGGCGCCGGCTTCACCGCCAATCTCGATGATCTTGCACCGGGCTGGGAAAAAGCAGAGCGCGCGGTGATCCTCGGAGCCGGGGGTGCGAGCCGCGCCGTCATCCAGGCCGTCCGGGACAGGGGTTTTCGCGAGGTCCATGTCGTGAACCGGACCGTGGCACGGGCACGTGAACTCGCCGACCGCTTCGGAGAAAAAGTGCATGCGCACTCCCTTGATGCACTTGCGGAGGTCACCGTCGGCGCCGGGCTGTTCGTCAACACCACCTCTCTCGGAATGGACGGGGAGCAGGCCCCGACGATTGATTTCTCGACAATGAGAGATGGCGCCATCGTCACCGACATCGTCTACGTCCCCCTGCGAACACCTTTTCTGCGCCAGGCGGAAGAACAGGGAGTTGCGACTGTCGATGGTCTCGGCATGCTCCTCCATCAGGCCGCGCCCGGTTTCGAACGCTGGTTCGGTGTTCGCCCGGAGGTGGACGCAAAGCTCCGGCAGATGATCATCGACGATATGGAGAGCCATCCGTGATCGTGGTCGGCCTGACGGGATCGATTGGCACCGGTAAATCGACGACTTCGGCAATGTTCAGGGAACTCGGGATACCGGTTCATGACGCCGACGACACCGTCCACGCCCTTTATGGCGGCAAGGCGGTAGGGCCGATCGGACGGAGCTTTCCCGATGCGGTGAAGAATGGCGTAGTCGACCGCAAAGCCCTTTCGGCAATCCTTGCCGACCACCCGGAACGTTTCTCTGAACTCGAGGCCATCGTGCACCCTCTGGTGCGACAGGAGGAGCAGGCCTTCATAACCAGGGAACGGACGTCGGGCAGCAAGATCGCGGTCCTGGACGTTCCTTTGCTGTTCGAGACTGGCGGCGAAAATCGGGTCGACAAGGTTGTTGTCGTGACCTGTGATCCGGAAATCCAACGGCAGCGCGTGCTCGCCCGGCCCAATATGACGCCCGAAAAGTTCGAGTTGGTGCTTTCCCGTCAAATGCCGGACGCGGAGAAACGGCGGCGAGCGGATTTTGTGGTCGACACTGGAAAGGGACTTGAAGCCGCGAGGCAACAGGTGGAAGACATTGTAGAGACCCTTGCCGGTCGGAGAGGCTGAAAGCGGACCAATGCGCGAGATCATATTCGATACGGAAACAACCGGCCTCGACAATCGGGCCGACCGGGTGATTGAAATCGGCGGCATCGAACTGGAAAACCACTTCCCGACCGGGCGGACGTTCCACGTCTATATCAATCCCGGCGACAGGAAGGTGCACCCGGACGCTCTCGCCGTGCACGGCATCACCGATGAGTTCCTGGCGGGCAAGCCTTTGTTTTCGGCGATCGTCGAAGAACTGCAGGCCTTCTTCAAGGGCGCACGATGGGTCGCCCATAATGCGAACTTCGATATGGGCTTCATCAACGCGGAATTCGAACGGCTCGGCATAGCGCCTGTTCCCGCCGATGAGGTTCTGGATACGCTGGCACTTGCACGGCGCAAGCATCCAATGGGTCCGAATTCGCTGGACGCCCTTTGCCGGCGCTATGGTATCGACAATTCGCATCGAACCAAGCATGGCGCGCTCCTGGACTCCGAACTTCTCGCCGAGGTCTACATAGAGATGATCGGCGGCCGCCAGGCGGCTCTCGGACTTGGTGTGGAAACGCGCCAAAAGCGGTCTGATCAGGACGAACGGGACGACGTCCTGATTCCACTTCCTGTGCGCGAACACCCCTTGCCTCCCAGGATCACCGAGGAAGATCTCGCCAAGCATGCTGCAATGGTCGGGAAAATCGGTGCGGGTGCAATCTGGAACAAGTACGGCGAGTAAGCTGAGCTTCCATCAGCAGTGGGAGCTATGGGATCTTGAAACAAAAACGCCCGGCGTTGAGCCGGGCGTCTGCAAAACCGATGGATACGGTCTCAGTTCGGTGCATTCGCGACTTTCGATTTCAGCTGTTCCTCAGCCATGCGCTGTGTAAACATCTGCGCGAAATCGATGGGGTCGATCATCAGCGGCGGGAAGCCGCCATTGCGCGTTGCGTCCGCGATGATCTGCCGCGCGAAGGGGAAGAGCAAGCGCGGGCACTCGATGAAGAGCACCGGCAGCATGTGTTCCTGGGGGAAACCGGAAATGCGGAACACGCCGCCGTAAGCGAGTTCGGTGTGGAAGAGAATCTTGTCATCTTCCTTTGCGTCGGCACTCAGCGAGAGTACGACATCGAATTCCGTTTCGGACAACGGATTTGCGTTGACGTTCACGTTGATGTTGATCGCCGGGGCCTTTTCCCGTGCCTGAAGGGAGCGCGGCGCGCCCGGGTTCTCAAAGGAGAAGTCCTTCACGTACTGGGCCAGGATATTGAGCGACGGGCTGTTTCCGGATTCTGAATCGGTTGACATTGGACTTTCCTCGGGTCGTCATGCAGGTGTGGCCATCTACCATTTCGGCCTACTGCTTACAACCCTGCGATCACCGCTCCGAATTGCGCTGGAAGTCGTCGGAGTCGAGGTCGATCGTATGAATTTCGGGCTGTCTGCGGTCTGCATCGGGCGTGGAGGAGGGGATGTCCACCACGACGACGCCCTTCAGCAGTCGCTTCCATACCCATTGCCGAACGGGCGGAAGGAACAAGGCGATACCCAGGACGTCTGTAAGGAAGCCGGGAATGAGGAGCAACAGGCCTGCGACCACGATCATCGCGGCATCGAGCATCTCTCGGCCGGGCAGTTTGCCTTCCTGAGCCGCCTGACGTAGGCGCAACAGGGCGCCAAAACCCTGGATGCGCATCAGGAGGATGCCGAGAACGCCGGACAGCAGGACCAGCGACAGGGTCGGCAGCACGCCTATCTGGCGGCCGACGAGAATGAAACAGGCGATTTCGCCGAGTGGCAGTAGAAGAAATAGAACCGCCGGAATGAGTCTCAACATGGTGTCTCGTTTCGTATTGCCGTGTCAGGAAGGTGCGAGAACGCGCGCCCTCCTTTTTGCGCATTTGAATGATGCGCTTTTGCGGACTATATGGGAATGGATCAGATAATAAGAACGGCGGTACCGGTTTCCAGATGGGCTCATTCGACTTTGTAACGATCTTCTTCCTTGTCGCGGCAGTGATCATATTCCTGCAGTTGCGCAACGTTCTCGGTCGTCGTACCGGCCACGAACGTCCGCCCGTCGATCCCTATGCCAAGCGGGACGGTATCGAGACCGGTGATCCCGCGGATCGCGACAAGGTTGTAACTCTGCCTCGGCGGGATGGAAACCAGGAAACGGAAAATGCTTTCGCGGCCGTGGATGCATTTGCACCGGCCGGCTCGCAGCTCAACGAATCATTGCGGGCGATCGTCAAGGCTGACCCATCCTTCGATCCCAAGGAGTTTCTCAACGGCGCGCGTATGGCCTACGAAATGATCGTCGTCGCCTTCGCGGATGGCGACCGGAAGACGCTGAAGAACCTGCTCTCGCGCGAAGTCTACGAGGGGTTCGACGCGGCGATTTCCGAACGCGAAAGCAAGGGCGAGGTCGTCAAGTCGAGCTTTGTCGGTATCGAAAAGGCGGATATCGTGTCTGCCGAGGTCAAGAGCCAGGAAACCAACATCACGCTGCGCATCGTCAGCCAGCTAATTTCCGCAACCTACGACAAGGCCGGAAACCTCGTTGACGGCGATGCCGAGACGGTTGCCGAAGTCAACGATCTCTGGACTTTCGCCCGCGACGTCCGCTCGCGCGATCCAAACTGGAAGTTGATCGCGACGGAATCCGAAGGCTGAGCGACAATTGATGGACTTTCGCCTGAGACCGGTCAGCTTCACCGATCTTGCCGGCTGGCAGGATGACGATCCTTCCGTCCTGCTTCCCGCCATGGCGCGATGCCGCGATCACATCGTGAACAACAAACCCTACAAGACCGGTGGGCTTGGCATTTCCGCGGCGGAGTTGCTGCCTGCGCTTGAAGCTGCGGCGATGCACACGCCTGCAAGCGCGTCCGAATCCCGGATTTTCTTCGAGGAGTGGTTCTCGCCGTTCCGCATCGAGAAGGTGGATGGCACTGAGGGATTCTTAACGGCCTACTATGAGCCGGAAGTCGAGGTGAAGGCAGAGCCAAATCAGGACTTCCGATACCCGTTCTATCGGCGGCCGGCCGATCTCGCGGATATCGACGATGCCAACAGGCCAAGCGGCATGGATCCGTACTTTGCGTTCGGCTGGATGCAGGAAGCGGGCATCCGGGAATATCCGGACAGGGCGGCGATCGAGCAGGGGTTTCTCGCGGGCCGGCAACTGGAGATTGCCTGGGCACGCTCGAAAGTCGACGTCTATTTTGCCCACATCCAGGGCGCCGCACGACTGTTGTACCCGGACGGTTCGCTGCGCCGCATCACTTACGCCGCGAAGACCGGGCATCCGTTCTCGCCGATCGGGAAACTGCTGATCGACCGTGGAGAGATTGACCGGGCAACGGTCTCCATGGCGTCCATCCGTGACTGGCTCGCTCGCAATCCGGACAGGATGGATGAGGTCCTGTGGCACAATCGCTCCTTCATCTTTTTCCGCGAGGCGGAAGTGGAGGATTCGTCCCTTGGGCCGATTGCCGCCGCGAAGGTTCCGCTCGTGCCAGGGAGATCTCTGGCCGTCGACCGTCTCATTCACACGTTCGGCCTGCCCTTCTACATCACGAGCGAAACCCTCACGGTAATCGACGAGGGCAAGTCTTTCCAGCGGCTGATGCTGGCGCTCGACACCGGCTCAGCCATCGTCGGCCCGGCGCGCGGTGACATCTTCACCGGATCGGGCGAAGCCGCGGGTGATCGCGCGGGCAGCGTGCGCAATGCGGCGGATTTCTTTATACTGATCCCGAAGCAGGCGGCTGCGAGATACCTTCATGGCCAGGGATAGGAAGCCGATCAGCAACGCGGATCGCATTCTTTGGGGCAAGGTCGCCCGCAGCACGCGACCGCTGCCGGGCCGCATGGAAGACCTTCTCGACCTCGAGACCGTGCTGCTGAGCGAGAGCGAGGCTCTCCCCAGAGCGAGAGTGAACGATGAGCCTCCGGTCGAAACGCCGGGCGGCATTCAGGTTACCGCACCATCGGCAGGCGAGGCGAAGCGACACCATCCGCTGGAGCGTCCGGTAAAGCGCAAGATCGCCAAGGGGAAGCTGCCGCTCGATGCGCGAATAGACCTTCATGGCATGATCCAGAGCGAGGCTCACGGGTTTCTGCTCGACTTCCTGCTCCGCGCGCATCAACGCGGCTTGCGGCATGTGCTGGTGATCACGGGAAAAGGGACCTCCATCGGCAGCGATGGGGCCCTGAAGCGGGCTGTGCCGCTTTGGTTTTCGTTGCCGGAGTTCCGCCCGCTGATCTCGTCGTTCGAGACAGCGGCGCGCACGCATGGCGGCGAAGGAGCGCTATACGTGCGGCTTAGCCGTATGGCCGGAGGCGGACGCCCATGACGACGCCGTTCGGGGTTGCAGTTCGCCATCTGAGGGAGCGCAAGGGCGTCTCGCAAAAGGAGATGGCAAAGGCTCTTGGCGTCAGCCCCGCCTATCTCTCGGCGCTGGAACACGGGCGACGCGGAATGCCGACGTTCGATTTTCTCCAGCGAGTGGCCGGCTACTTCAACATCATCTGGGACGAGGCGGAGGAACTCTTCCGCATTGCCAGCATTTCCGACCCGCGCAGCACAATCGATACCGCAGGCTTGCCGCCCGAATACACGGCCTTCGCGAGCCGGCTAGCGGCCGAAATTCGTCACCTACCACCGGAGACAATACGGCGATTGGCGGGTATTCTGGAGAAGGCTTGCAATTCTCGCGCAAAAGCGCCGTGATCCCCTGATTTCTGCCCTGATTCAGCGCCACAAGATTTGGGAAGTCGCGACAAAGCACTTATAGTCTTGGCAGCTGGAAAACCGGTGATTCGCCGCCATTTCGGCTCTTCCGATAAATCTGGAAAGATTACCCTGTATGACTGATATTTCCGAGACCGAAAACGGCCCGGCCGAGTATGGTGCAGATTCGATCAAAGTCCTCAAGGGGCTTGATGCGGTACGCAAGCGGCCAGGCATGTATATCGGTGATACGGACGATGGTTCCGGCCTGCATCACATGGTCTACGAGGTCGTGGACAATGCGATCGACGAAGCCCTTGCCGGTCATGCTGACATCGTGACCGTGACGTTGAACGCCGATGGCTCGGTGACCGTCACGGATAACGGCCGCGGCATTCCGACGGACATCCACAAGGAAGAGGGCGTGTCGGCGGCCGAGGTCATCATGACCCAGCTCCACGCAGGCGGCAAATTCGACCAGAATTCCTACAAGGTATCAGGCGGTCTCCACGGCGTGGGCGTTTCCGTGGTCAACGCGCTCTCCGTCTCGCTGAAGCTGAAGATCCGTCGCGGTGGCAAGATTCACGAGATGAGCTTCACGCACGGTGTCGCCGACGGTCCGCTTACCGCTATCGGGGATTGCGGCGACGAGACCGGCACTGAAGTGACGTTCCTTCCGAGCACGGAGACCTTTTCCAACACGGAATTTGTCTACTCGACGCTGGAACACCGCCTTCGGGAGCTCGCCTTCCTCAATTCGGGCGTACATATCGTTTTGACCGACCGCCGGCACTCCGACGTCAAGCAGGACGAGATGATGTATGACGGGGGCCTCGAAGCCTTTGTGCACTATCTCGACCGCAACAAGAAGCCTCTCGTCGCCAAGCCCGTTGCAATTCGCGGCGAGAAGGACGGGATCACCGTCGAAGTCGCGATGTGGTGGAACGACAGCTACCACGAGAACGTGCTCTGCTTCACCAACAACATCCCCCAGCGCGACGGCGGCACGCATATGGCGGGTTTCCGTGGCGCGCTTACGCGCCAGATCGTGTCATACGCGGACAGTTCCGGCATCATGAAGAAGGAGAAGGTGTCCCTCACCGGTGACGACTGCCGCGAAGGCCTCACCGCCGTCCTTTCCGTGAAGGTACCCGATCCCAAGTTCTCTTCGCAGACCAAGGACAAGCTCGTCTCCTCAGAAGTCCGACCCGTTGTTGAAAGCCTTGTGAACGAGGCGCTGAGCGTGTGGCTGGAAGAAAACCCGTCGGATGCCAAGGTGCTCGTCGGAAAGGTTGTCGAGGCGGCGGCGGCGCGCGAGGCGGCGCGCAAGGCACGTGAGTTGACCCGGCGCAAGGGTGCGCTCGATATCTCGTCACTGCCCGGCAAGCTCGCCGATTGTTCCGAACGCGATCCTTCGAAGTCAGAACTTTTCCTGGTCGAGGGCGATTCGGCAGGTGGTTCGGCGAAGCAGGGCCGCTCACGCGAGAACCAGGCAATCCTGCCGTTGCGCGGCAAGATCCTGAACGTAGAGCGCGCGCGCTTCGACAAGATGCTCTCCAGCCAGGAAATCGGCACGTTGATCACGGCTCTCGGAACGTCGATCGGCAAGGACGAGTTCAATCCTGAAAAGCTGCGTTACCACAAGATCATCATCATGACGGATGCCGATGTCGACGGCGCCCATATTCGCACCCTGCTTCTGACGTTCTTCTTCCGCCAGATGCCGGAACTGATCGAGCGCGGACATCTCTATATCGCCCAGCCACCGCTCTATAAGGTGGCTCGTGGGAAATCCACGCAGTACCTCAAGGACGAGAAGGCCCTGGAAGACTATCTGATCTCGATGGGATTGGAGGAGGCCCGGCTGGAACTCGGGTCCGGCGAGGTGCGCACCGGGCAGGACATGCGCGAGGTCATACAAGACGCGTTGCGCCTTCGCTCGCTCATCGATGGCCTGCATTCGCGCTACAGCCGTTCGGTGGTTGAACAGGCGGCGATCGCAGGAGCCCTCAATCTCGAGCTCAGTCATGATCGGGAACGCTTCGACACGAAGGTTCAGGAGGTCGCCCAGCGGCTCGATCTGATCGCCGAGGAGACAGAACGCGGCTGGGCCGGGTCCGTCGGTGCCGATGGTGGGATCCGGCTCGAGCGCATGGTTCGAGGCGTGAAGGAATATTCCAACCTGGATATGGCACTGATCGGCTCCTCCGATGCTAGGCATATCGATCAGCTCGCTCCGCGCCTCAAGGAAATCTACGCGGCTCCGCCGAAGCTTTGGCGCAAGGAAGGAGAAACGGAGATCACCGGACCGCGCGCACTGCTCGATTCTATTTTCGCGAGTGGTCGCCGCGGCCTTTCGATGCAACGGTACAAGGGGCTTGGCGAGATGAATGCCGAACAGCTCTGGGAAACGACGCTCGATCCGAACGTCCGTTCGCTGCTTCAGGTAAGGGTTACCGATGCGACCGATGCCGATGGTCTGTTCACGCGATTGATGGGTGATGAAGTCGAGCCGCGCCGTGATTTCATTCAGGAGAATGCGCTGAGCGTGGCCAATCTCGACATCTGATCGAGCAAGCCTGAGTGTGTCCGGGCTTTCGATCAAGGCCACTCGGCAGCTTGACTGACTGCACCGCTAAGAGATGAAAAAGCCCCGCCTCCCTTCGGAGGCGAGGCTTTTTGTTTTCCGTATGGCCTGCTTATTCGGCGATGAAGTCACCGTTGAAGGCAACTTCCGCAAGCGGGCGGCGCGGGCTCGGCGTTTCGCGTGCCTGCAGGCCTTCCGGCAGCTGCGCCTTATCGCCGACGCGACCGATCACTGCAGCAGCTTCGACCCGATAGCCATCCGGAATTCCGAGGATTTCCTTTGCCTTGTCCACGTGAATGCCGGTCATGCCGTGCGCCTGGTAGCCGGAAAGCTGTGCCTGCAGGGCAAGTGCACCCCACGCGGCACCGGTATCGAAGGTATGGCTGTAGGAAGGCTTCTCTTCGGTTGCACCCGGAGCCTTGAAGCTGGCCTTGGAGATGATGATGACGAGTGCCGAGGCAGATTTGGCCCAGCTTTGGTTGAAATCGTTCAGGATCGGGAACAACTTGTCCCATTGTTCGGTGCCGCGCAGGGCATAGACGAAACGCCATGGCTGCGAGTTGAATGCCGAGGGCGCCCAGTGGCCCGCTTCGAGAATCGCGAGCAGATCTGCCTCGGAGATCGTTTCGCCGGTAAAGGCACGCGGCGACCAGCGGTTCAAGAACAGCGGATCGATCGGATGCGTGGCCTGGCGGTTGTTGCTGATGGTCATGTAGGAATCCTTTGCTTGGGCGATTGGGCGCGCTGGGAGGAACGCGTCCGGACAAATAGCACCAGTCGGGAGCGGCGGGCGAGCCTCTTCTCTACGCCACTACCGTTAATCCGGGCGAAAACGCGAGGCAAGGATCCGGCCGACTTGGCTCACGCAGAAGTGATACTTCGGTTGAGCGGAGCGCTTTTTAACAAAGAAACAAGCGTTTAAGCAAGAACCGACGCGAGAAGCAGGCTGCAAGCGATGGCGTAGCGATGTAGCCTTATCTGTGAAAAGAGGAGCAGGGTCATGCTTGTCGAAGGCAAATGGACGGCCGATTGGCATCCCGTTCAGGCGAAGGACGAAAAGGGTGGCTTCGTCCGGCAGATCTCAGGTTTTCGCAACTGGGTGACGCCGGATGGTGCACCGGGTCCGACGGGCGATGGCGGCTTCCCGCAGAAGCCGGGCGCTACCACCTCTACGTCGCCTACATTTGTCCCTGGGCATCGCGGACGCTGATCGGTCGAAAGCTCAAGGGCCTGGAGGGAGCGATCAGTCTCTCCGTCGTGGAGCCGGCCCTGACCAGGGAGGGCTGGCGTTTCGGGGATTACGCCGGGGCGACGGAGGATCAGGTCAACGGCGCCCGCTACATGCACGAAATCTACACGATTGCCGATCCGGTCTACACGGGCCGCGCCACTGTGCCCGTCCTGTGGGACAAGCATCGGCGGACGATCGTGAACAATGAATCGGCTGATATCCTGAGAATGTTGAACAGTGGCTTCGGCGCGCTCGCCAGCAGTGCAATCGATCTCTATCCGGCTTCCAGACGTGACGAGATCGACGCCTTCAATGATCGCATCTATCCCGGTCTGAACAACGGCGTTTATCGGGCCGGTTTCGCAACAACGCAACAGGCCTATGAGGAAGCATTCCAGGCCGTTTTCGAAACACTTGATTGGGCGGAGCAACAGATCTCCGCCAGAGGCTTCCTTTTCGCGGATCATCCCACGGAATCGGATATCCGGCTTTTCGTCACTCTTGTCCGTTTCGACGCGGCCTATCACGGCCTGTTCAAGTGCAATCTGAAACGCCTTGCGGACTATCCGGGGCTACGAGCCTTCACCAGACGCATGTACGATTGGCCGGGTATCGCAGAGACGGTCAGCCTCGATCATATCAAGCGTGGCTACTATTCGATCGCCTCGCTCAATCCCAACGGAATTGTGCCCGTAGGACCGTCTCAGGATGTCCTCTTCTGATTTGCGGCTGCGTCGCGTCTGCACGCGTGGCTTACCGTGCCGCGGGCGACAATCCCGTCAGCGTGCGGCATTCACTTATTCCGAATTGCCGGTAAACGACCCTTCGAAGGCAAATGTTTCGATGGGGTTTCGCTGGCTGGGTTTTTCCCTTTCCCGAAGATCATCGGGAAGGCTTTCCGCAAGCGCCAGCTTTCCAATGGCCAGCCCCGCTTCCACCCGAAATCCATTGGGCACGGCCAGATCTCTCATCGCCTTCTCACGGTCGATACCTGCCATGGCGTGTGCGTGAAGGCCAGAGAGCGTGGCCTGCAGCGCGAGCGAGCACCAGGCGGCACCGGTGTCGAATGCGTGCGTGTAGGCGGGGCGCAATTCGCCGGTCGCCGCAGATCGGTTGTGCGTCTTGGAGATGATGACGACGAGAACGGAAGCATTGCGGGCCCAACGTTGGTTGCCTTCGTCAAGCGTATCGAGAATCCGGCTAAAGGGCTGAGTGCCTCTGCGACCATAAACGAACCGCCAAGGCTGACGGTTACTGGCGGAAGGTGCCCACCGGGCGGCCTCGAAGAGAGAGAAGAGTTGCTCATCCGGTATCGATTCCCCGGTGAAAGCGCGAGGTGACCACCGGTCGAGGAACTGGCGATCGACAGGATACTGCGAATTTCGTCCATTGCTGTGGGTCATGGCACGCTCCCGGGTGTCTCGCTCCACGAGCATAGGCTGCCCGCTCGACGTTTCAACGCGAATATTGAGGAAGAACGACAGGGGTCAGGCGGGGTTGTCCGGATGTGCTGTGGACCTCCTTGTTGAAATGAGTCCTCAGGACCTGTAACCCATTAAGGATCAAAGAGTGAGGAAGCAGACCCATGACCTTCAAAGTCCCGACCCTGTTCCGCCAGGCCGCACTGGTTGGTGCAGACTGGATCGAAGCCGACCCAGCGAACGCGATTGAGGTAAACAACCCGGCGACCGGCGAAATCATTGGCCGCGTCCCAAAACTCGGCACGGCCGAGACCAGGGCCGCAATCGATGCGGCCGCGGTCGCACAGAAGGAATGGGCCGCGCGTACGGCGAAGGAGCGCGCCGGCATCCTTCGCAAGTGGTTTGATCTCATGATCGAAAACAAGGACGATCTTGGGCGAATCCTGACCCTGGAGCAGGGCAAGCCGCTCGCTGAAGCCACTGGCGAGATCGTCTATGGAGCGAGCTTCGTCGAATGGTTTGCCGAGGAAGCCCGGCGCGTCTATGGCGACATCATTCCGGGACATCAGAAGGACAAGCGCATTCTGGTGATGAAGCAGCCGATCGGTGTCGTGGCCGCGATCACGCCATGGAACTTCCCCAATGCCATGATCACCCGCAAGGCTGGACCTGCCTTTGCCGCGGGTTGCGCCATGGTGTTGAAGCCGGCCTCGCAAACGCCGTTTTCCGCGATTGCACTCGCAGTGCTCGCCGAGCGGGCAGGCCTGCCGAAGGGCTTGTTCAGCGTGCTCACCGGTTCGGCCTCGGCCATCGGTGCAGAGATGACGGCCAACCCGATCGTGCGTAAGCTTACCTTTACCGGATCGACCGAGATCGGCGCGGCCCTCTACAAGCAGAGCGCACCCACGATCAAGAAACTGGGCCTCGAACTCGGTGGCAATGCACCCTTCATCGTTTTCGACGACGCGGACCTGGATGCGGCAGTTGAAGGAGCTCTCATCGCCAAGTTCCGAAACAATGGTCAGACCTGTGTCTGTGCCAACCGCATCTATGTTCAGGAAGGCGTCTATGACGCATTTGCGGAAAAGCTCGCGACCGCTGTCGGCAAGCTCAAGACCGGTAACGGCTTTGATGAGGGTGTCATTCTTGGGCCGTTGATTGACAAGTCCGCGCTGGAGAAGGTCGAGGAGCATGTCGCCGATGCGCTTTCGAAGGGAGGCCGCGTGATCAAGGGTGGCAAGCGTCATTCGCTTGGCGGCACCTTCTACGAGGCGACCGTGCTCGCAGACGTCACGACCGAGATGGCCGTCGCCCGGGAAGAAACCTTCGGTCCCGTCGCGCCGCTTTTCCGATTCAAGGATGAGGCGGATGTGATCAGCCAGGCGAACGACACGGAGTTCGGCCTGGCGTCCTACTTCTATGCCAAGGATCTGGCTCGGGTCTTCCGGGTCGCCGAGGCGCTGGAATATGGCATGGTAGGCGTCAACACCGGTCTCATCTCGACGGCCGAGGCGCCGTTCGGCGGCGTCAAGTCATCCGGCCTCGGGCGCGAAGGTTCCCGCTACGGCATCGATGACTTCATCGAGATTAAGTACGTTTGCCTCGGCGGAATAGCCTGACAATCGTATTCGCGGATCGCCGGTATTCCGGGCGATCCGCTTTTTTCTGAGCTAATGCGGAGAACGCGACCGATGCCTGCGCCTATCAATCCGTTCAAGGCGGCCCTGAAGGAGGGCCGGTTCCAACTCGGCCTCTGGCTTGCGCTCGGAAGCCCGTATGCGGCGGAGATCGCTTGCGGCAGCGGATACGACTGGCTGTTGATCGATGGAGAGCACGGACCGAGCGACATGCCGCTGATGAGTGCCCAGATCGGTGCCGTCGCGAAATCGGGTAGCCACCCTATCGTGCGTCCGCCCATGGGCGATGCATGGCTGATCAAGCAATTGCTGGATCAGGGCGCGCAGACCTTTCTTATTCCGATGGTCGAGACCGTTGAGCAGGCACGCGCGCTGGTGCGTGCGGTCCGTTACCCACCGCACGGCATTCGCGGGGTCGGTGCCGGTCTTGGTCGCGCCAGCAACTTTGGACGCGTGAGCGACTATCTCGCCAGCGCCAATGACGAGGTCTGTCTGCTTCTGCAGATAGAGAGTCGTGCGGCGCTCGACAATCTCGATGAAATTGCGGCGCTGGAAGGCGTTGACGGGCTCTTCATCGGGCCTTCCGATCTGGCTGCGGACATGGGCTTTCTGGGCAAGCCCGGCTCGGCGCCGGTTCGGGACGCCATCGAGGCGGCGTTTGAACGCATTCACAGCCACGGCAAGGCTCGCGGGATCATGACCGTTGATATGGACGAGGCGCGCGAGTACCGGGCGCTGGGTGCCGACTTCATGGCCATCGGCACCGATGTGACATCGCTCGTCAGGGCGCTCGACGGTCTGCGCCGCGAATTCCTCGGGGAGGCACCTGCGGGCGGAAAGACAGCCGGCTATTGATCAGCCGGCCTGTGCCGAGCGTTCAATTGATCGACTGTAGAAGCGTTTCTCTTGCTGATTTCAGGTGCTGCCGGCAGGCGTGCTCTATCTGGGCGGGATCTCGTGATCTCAGCGCGCCAATATAGGCAAGGTGCTCTTCCAGGGCCCGAGCATTGCGCCGGCGTGCGTCCGTCTTGTTCCACTGGTAGTGATAGTGGAACACAATTGCGATAATGTCATAGAAGTCGATGATGAAGCGGTTCTTGGAAGCCTTCTGAACCATCAGATGAAATCGTTCGTCGAGTTCAGAGAACTCCCTGTAGCGATTGTCGATGTCCGCAAGAATGTCGCGGTGAACCGCCTCGAGCGCCTCGAGTTCCGCCCAGGCGGGGTGATTGTCCGGAAGGCTGGCAAACGAGGCTGCGGAGCGCAATTCGAACATCTCGCGCACTTCGGTCAGTTCGAGCGCGAATTCTCGGGTGAATCCCTTGAGAATCCAGTGGCTGTTTGGTCGCTTCTCGATCAAACCGAAGCGGCTGAAGCGAATGAGGAACTCGCGCACGCTCGTCGTGCCGGCACCGATCTCCCTGGCGAGTTCCAGCTCGTTGATCTGCATGCCGGGTTCTGCTCCACCCGCCAGAATCCGGCGCATGAAGCTTCGTTCGATGATCTCCGAAAGCGAATCCGTTTCCTCATTTGGGAAATAGTCCGCTGCGACCGGCTTTCGCAGGACAATCTTCTGTCGCTTCTCCCAGGTGAGAAGCCCGATCTCCTCGAGTCTCGTCAGGATCGCGCGGACCGTCGTGCGGCTGACGCCGAGCAAGGTTCCCAGCTCCGGTTCCGAAGGCAATGTCTCGCTCTGTTCGAGAAGCCTGACGCACCGGTTGAATGCGTCCTTGAAGACTGTGTTCTGCTTGGCCATGATCTCCGCCGATCGGATGGGTCGTCGAT
Organism: Sinorhizobium sp. BG8; assembly: GCF_016864555.1. Taxonomy (NCBI): domain Bacteria; kingdom Pseudomonadati; phylum Pseudomonadota; class Alphaproteobacteria; order Hyphomicrobiales; family Rhizobiaceae; genus Sinorhizobium; species Sinorhizobium sp. BG8. The sequence goes on from NZ_CP044011.1 coordinate 663,839, forward strand.
CTCCCTTAGACCGTGACCCTAGATATATCCATCGATCTGATCGTGCTTTCTGGTCTCGCTGGCATGGTTCCTCCTGTCTCTCCGCTTCGCGGCGCATCCGATCATCGGTCGTGCCGCGTGCCGGCCTTGTCGACGGCCATCAACATAATACTTATTGACGCCAATCTGTCTATTGTCGATAAAAGACAATATTCGGCAGGGGAGTGTCGAGGTTGGAGGATTCATGCGCAAGAGAATGATCGGCAACACCGATCTTGCTGTCACGGAGTACAGTTTCGGCACGGCCGCCCTGGGCGGTCTCTACCGTACCTGCCCCCGGGACACGGCCATGGCCACCCTCGAGGCGGCGTGGGATTCAGGGTTGCGCTACTATGACACCGCGCCATGGTACGGGTTTGGGCTTGCAGAGCGCCGGACTGGCGACTTCCTGCGTGACAAGCCAAGAGACAGTTACGTACTCTCCACCAAGGTCGGCCGTATCATGTTCCCTGTCGCCGACGACAAGGTGCCAAGCTACGGCTACGTCGACCCGCTGCCCTTCGATGTGCGCTACGACTACAGCTACGATGGTATCATGCGGTCGCTCGAGCTGAGCTATGCCCGTCTTGGTCTCAATCGCATCGACATGCTCTACGTGCACGACATCGGAGGCTATACCCACGGCGCCGAACAGAACCGTTTTCACCTCGGACAGCTCCTTGGCTCCGGCTTAAAGGCCCTTGAGGAGTTGAAGTCATCCGGAATCATCGGGGCCTATGGTCTCGGAGTGAACGAAGTTCCAGTCTGCCTCGATGTCATGCGAAATGCCGAAATCGACTGCATTTTGCTTGCCGGACGCTACACCCTGCTCGACCGGACAGCGGTCTCGGAGCTTCTGCCGCTCTGCCTCGAGAAGCAGACGTCGGTGATCGTTGGCGGTGTCTTCAATTCGGGCATTCTGGCCACTGGACCGGTGGAGGGGGCACATTTCGACTATATGCCGGCGACGAATGACGTATTGCAGCGGGTCGGCGCGATGGAGGGTATTGCAAAGGCAAACGGGGCGCCACTTGCCGCTCCGGCGATCCAGTTCGCGCTGCGCCATCCCGCCGTCGCTTCGGTGCTGCTCGGCACCGCAAATCCGGCATCGCTGACGCGCAACATGGAACTGACCCGCCTCACCCTGCCGGACCAGATGTATGAGGCCTTCGAGCCTCTTACGCTGGTCGCGCCCGAACTGGGCGAAGAAGCAGTGCGTCAATAGACTAGCTACCTCGAAGGATACTTCCCATGCTCAAAGGCATTCACCCCTTGCTCGGTCCCGACCTGCTCCATGCGATCAGGACAATGGGACACGGTGACGATATCGTGATCGCGGATGCGAATTTCCCATCAAGTTCGCTCGGTCCGAAGGTCATCCGGGCAGACGGTGTCGACGCGGTCGCGATGACGGAAGCGATCCTGCTCCACATGCCACTTGATACATTTGTTCCAGATGCGGCCTGGCGGATGGAAGTAGTCGGAGACCCTGCGGCTGTGCCGGAAGTCTGCGTGGAATTCCAGAACCTGGTCAATCGTCTTGCCGGTGACTTTCCTATCCGTACGGTTGAACGCTTCGCCTTCTATGAAATGGCGCGCAACGCGTCCTACATCGTCGCTACCACCGAATTCAGGCTCTACGGGAACATCATACTGAAGAAGGGTGTCGTCCATCCCCACGAGGTGTTCAGGGGGTAGCGCAAACGACGCGATGAATTTCGCAATTATGGAATTAACATTCTATATTGACAATGTAACGGAACCCATGTTTCGTTGAAGTGAAATTGGAAGAGCAAGGGAGGAGGCTCGACCGGGTTCGACGTCTGCTGGCGGCGGGAGCTGACATTCAGGCTGCTCGTCGCAAAGAACTGGTGCATCAATCAAAACGCATCGGCCGGTTGACTTCTCCAAGATAAATGTTTTTTATCGATAAAAATCGTCCGCCTGCGTTCAGCGGTTCGGTTTCTTTGGAGGAGAGAACGCACCGAGAGGAGAACCCCAGCATGACAATAGCCAAATCGCTGCTGTCCCGACGCGCCTTCACCGCGCTCGCCGGCGCCGCCGTCCTTGCAACGATGACGCCAGTCGCGTCCTTTGCGCAGGACGTCACCATCCCGATCATCGTGAAGGATACCACCTCGTTCTATTGGCAGATCGTGCTTGCTGGCGCCCGTGCGGCTGGCAAGGACCTCGGTGTAAACGTTCCCGAGCTCGGGGCGCAGTCCGAGTCCGACATCAACGGCCAGATCAGCATCCTCGAGAACGCAGTGGCTGGAAAGCCGGCCGCAATCGTGATCTCGCCCACGGAATTCAAGGCACTTGGCAAGCCGATTGACGAGGCCGCAAAGGCCGTCCCGATTATCGGCATCGACTCGGCGGCTGATTCCAAGGCGTTCACCTCGTTCCTGACGACCGACAACGTTCAGGGCGGTCGCATCGCTGCCGATGGCCTTGCTGCCGCCATCAAGGAAGCGACCGGCAAGGAAGAGGGTGAAGTTGCCATCATCACCAGCCTCCCCGGCGTAGGTTCACTCGACCAGCGTCGCGAGGGCTTCCTCGATCAGGTAAAGACCAAGTATCCCGGACTCAAGGTGGTGGTCGACAAGTATGCTGATGGCCAGGCCACCACGGGCCTCAACATGATGACCGACCTCATTACGGCGAACCCGAATCTGGTTGGCGTCTTCGCCTCGAACCTCATCATGGCGCAGGGCGTTGGCCAGGCGATTGCGGAAAACAAGCTCGGCGACAAGATCAAGGTCATCGGCTTCGACAGTGACGACAAGACCGTCGGCTTCCTCAAGGAAGGCGCTCTCGCCGGCCTCGTTGTGCAGGATCCTTACCGCATGGGTTATGACGGCGTGAAGACCGCACTTGCCGTCTCCAAGGGCGAAAAGGTTGAGGCCAATGTCGATACCGGCGCAAACCTCGTCACCAAGGCGAACATGAGCGAGCCGAAGATCGACGCGCTCCTGAATCCCAAGATCTGATCAAGCCAAACAGGCCGCGCCGGCAGCGAAAGCCGGCGCGGCCCTTTTCGCCATTCGTGATATCCTGAAATGGACGGGTATCGCCTTTGGCGACGACGGAATTCTCGAGGAGGAGAGGTCCATGACCGTGCTGGAACAGGTCGCTCATCGTCACGACGACAGCGCCACATTGACCGAAGGAAGCCGCGTTCCCAGGGGCTCTCCATCCTGGAATTGAATGGCCTGCAGAAGAATTACGGCTATGTTCAGGCGCTGAAGCCAGCGACGATCACGTTTCTGGCGGGAGAGATCCACGCCATCGTGGGTGAGAACGGTGCCGGAAAGTCCACTCTCATCAAGCTTCTCACGGGCGTCATCCCACGAACGGCGGGGGAAGTCCGCTGGTGCGGCCATCCTGTTGCGCTTGCCTCGCCCAATGAAGCCATCGCCCGGGGCATAAATGCCGTGCATCAGGAAGTGGTGCTCTGCCCGCATCTGACTGTGGCGGCGAACCTGTTTCTCGGCGACGAAATCAATCGCAACGGCTTGATGCGCAAGAAGCAGATGGAAAGGACGGCCCAGGCGGTTCTCGATGACCTGGGATTTGGCCTGCCGGCCGCAGCCGTTCTAAGTTCCCTGACGATTGGCCAGCAGCAATTGGTTGCAACGGCGCGAGCCGCCATGCGCGGAACGCAGTTCCTGATCTTCGACGAACCCACCGCCTATCTGACGCGGCAGGAGTCGGCACAACTCTTCAAGCTGATCCGCCGCCTGCAAAGCGAGGGCGTGACGATCGTCTATATCAGCCATCGCATGGAAGAGGTCTTCGAGCTTGCCGACAGGGTCTCGGTACTTCGCGACGGTACTCATGTCGGTACCCGTTCGGTTTCCGAGACCAATGAAAACGAGCTGATTGCCCTGATGATCAATCGTTCGATCGAACAGATCTACCACAAGGAGGAGATCCCGATCGGCGAAACGATCCTCGAGACACGCGGTCTCTCTGGCCCCGGGTTCGAGAACGTATCTCTGACCGTGCGCGCGGGCGAAATCGTCGGTCTCTATGGGTTGATCGGCGCCGGACGCAGCGAGTTTGCACTCGGACTATACGGGCGGCAGCCATTGTCGGCGGGCGAGATCCACTGGATGGGCAAGAAGGTCGATATCCGGAGCGAACGGACCGCCATGGAACTCGGCATCGCGCTCGCTCCGGAAAGCCGGCGCGACCAGGGGCTTTGCCTCAATCTACCGATCGGCCTCAATATCAATCTTCCCGTTTTCAAGCGTCTGAGCCGCGGCGTCGTCATTGGCCGCTCAGAGGAAGCGGCCAATGCGGACAAGCAGATCCGGGACCTGAGTATCAAGACGCCCAGCCGACGCGTTCCAGCGTCCAGCATGTCGGGCGGCAACCAGCAGAAGATCGTCATTGGAAAATGGCTCAGTCACGGCGCCCGGCTGTTCATTTTCGACGAGCCGACCGTCGGTGTGGATGTGGGTACCAAGGCCGAGATCTATCGCCTGTTTGCCAAGCTGCTGAAGGAAGGGGCGGGGATCATCCTGATCTCCTCCTATCTGCCGGAAGTCTATGAACTGGCGGATCGCCTGCACGTCTTCCGGCGCGGCCAACTGGTCGGCAGCCATGGTTTTCGTGCGGCAACCCATGAAGAAGTGCTCGGCGAAGCCATTGGCATCTGAGCGAAAAGCAAGAACGAAGAGGGAGAACGACACATGACAATCACCTCCACGGACGGCGCGGCTGCGGCACCGCGGCGCGGGATGAACATCCTCTTCAGCCTGACACTGATCGGCCTCCTGTTGTTCCTCTGGATCGTCCTTGGCTTCTGGACGGCGAGCTTCTGGACCCCGCTCAACATCAGCAACCTGCTTCGCCAGGGCGCCATGACGGCCATCCTCGCGGTGGGGCAGACCTTCGTCATCATCACTGCCGGGATCGATCTGTCTGTCGGCGCGATCGTCGGCTTCACCAGCGTCATCCTCGCCTGGCTCCTTCAAGCGGGCCTGCCGCTTTGGGCATCGATCCTGGTCACGCTGCTGATCGGGGTCGGAATCGGCATCTTCCATGGTTTCGGCATCGTGCGAATGGGCCTGCCGCCTTTCATCATAACGCTGGCCACCCTGACGTCGCTTCGCGGTATCGGTCTGCTTATCACCAATGGCTCGACGATCTCGATCACGAACGAGGTCTTCACGAACTTCGCCCGCGCCGATTTCCTCGGAATTCCGAGCCTGTTCTGGATGGTCATCGTCGTTGCCGTGCCCGCCTATATCTATCTTCATCTCAGCCGCTGGGGGCGCTATCTCTTTGCCGTCGGCTCGAACAGCGAGGCGGCGCGTCTTTCTGGCGTCAATGTCAACCGCACCATCTACACGGCCTACATTCTGTCGGCGACCTGCGCTGCGTTCGTCGGCATCCTGCTCGCATCGCGCATCGGCATCGGCAATGCAACGCAAGCGGAAGGCTGGGAACTTCAGGCGATCGCCTCGTCCGTTATCGGTGGAACGAGCCTCTTCGGTGCGGTCGGCTCCGTCCATGGCCCTCTGATCGGTGCATTCATCCTGGCGACGATCAACAATGGCGCCAACCTCCTGAACGTCAATTCGTTTTGGCAGCGCATCATAACCGGCCTGCTGATCATCGTGATCGTGTACTTCGACCAGCTCCGGCGGCGCGGCAACCGATGAGGCTATGCTGCAGCGAAGGCTCCGGTAGGAAACGATGAAAGACGGACTACGATGAAAGCTGTGATTTGCCGGGAGCCAGGACGTCTCGAACTGTCGGAGGCGGCACCCCCAGCTTCAGTTCCGGCGGGCTGGGTTCGCCTTGCGGTAAGCCATGTCGGCATATGCGGCACGGATTATCACATCTTCGAAGGCAAGCATCCCTATCTCGAGTATCCGAGGATCATGGGGCATGAGATCTCCGCCACCGTGCGTGATCCGGGTTCGCAGTCCGGGCTCGCAGTCGGCACGCCCGTCATCGTCAATCCGTACATCGCCTGCGGAACATGCGTCGCTTGCCGACAGGACAAACGCAACTGCTGCACCGCAATCCGCGTCCTGGGCGTCCACACCGATGGAGCCTTTTGCGAGGAGATCGCCGTGCCGGCGGAGAATGTGTACCCCGCGGAAGGCCTGTCGCTCGAGGCGGCTGCCACGGTGGAGTTCCTGGCGATCGGCGCTCATGCGGTGCGCCGCTCTCTTGCATCCGCAGGCGTCCGCTCTCTTGTGATCGGAGCCGGGCCCATTGGCCTCGGCACGGCGCTTTTCTCGCGCATCGCCGGCCACGACGTGACCCTTCTAGACACATCCTCCGAGCGGTTGCAGATGGCGAGGGAGAGGTTTGGTTTCGAAAGGTCTATCCTTGGTGGTGAAGATACTGTGGCATCAGTTCACGCCCTGACAGCCGGCGAAGGCTTCGACGTGGTCTTCGACGCCACGGGCTACGCTAAGTCCATGGAAGCGGCATTTGCCTATGTCGCTCATGGCGGAACTCTGGTCTTTGTGAGCGTGGTGAAGGACGAGATTCGTTTTTCCGATCCCGAGTTCCACAAGAGGGAAATGACGGTCATCGGCAGTCGCAACGCGACTAAAGCGGATTTCGAGCACGTGGCGGCTTCGATTCGTGGCGGGCTGGTGCCGGTAGACCAGTTGATCACCCATCGCACGACCTTGGAACGCGTGCCCGATGATCTGGCTCGCTGGGCGACGGAAAAGGCGGGCCTGATCAAGGCGGTCGTAAAGATCGGATAATGGATTACGCGGCGCCGGACCTTCCGGATCGCGCACCGCTTGTGCAATTGGCAGATGGAGTACGGATTATGAGCGGCAATCTCACTGGCAAGACAGTGCTGGTAACGGCGGCGGGACAGGGCATCGGCCGTGCCTCCGCACTCGCCTTCAAGGAGGCTGGAGCGGTCGTGCATGCAACGGACATAAATGCCGCCGCGCTCGAAAGCCTCGCCTCCGAGGCGGGTGTCTTTACCAGGGTTCTCGATGTTCTCGATGACGCTGCGGTCAATAAGGCCGTTACAGAGATTGGCGACATTGACGTTCTTTTCAACTGCGCGGGCGTCGTGCATGGCGGCACGATACTGGAAACGAAGGACGAGGATCTCGAATTCGCCTGGAATCTCAATGTCCGTTCGATGGTTCGCGCGATCCAGGCAGTCCTGCCGGGCATGCTCGCGCGCGGGGGCGGGTCGATTGTCAACATGGCGTCGGTTGCCAGCAGCGTGAAAGGCGTACCCAACCGCTTCGCCTATACGGCAACCAAGGCTGCAGTGATCGGCCTCACCAAGTCCGTCGCCGCCGATTTCGTCGGACAAGGCATCCGGTGCAACGCCATCTGCCCGGGAACCGTCGAGAGCCCGTCGCTCCAGGAGCGCATGAAGGCCGGCGGCGACTACGAGGCCGCACGCGCTGCCTTTATCGCCCGTCAGCCGATGGGTCGCATCGGTACACCGGAAGAGATTGCCGATCTTGCCGTATACCTCGCTGGCGCTACCTACACCACCGGTCAGGCCTATGTGATCGACGGCGGCTGGACGGGCTAGTCCGACATCGCAAGCAAATGCAGACCTGCCGGCCTTGTTGCTCCGCAACGAAAACATGCTAGTCTGTTCGCGGCTGCGAAATGCGAGAAGTGCGCGTCCAAGAAACGGCCCAACAGCACTTCGGATCGAGGTACGGTTTCCGATGTATTACCAATTCTATGAAATGAGCCACGCTATGATGGCGCCCTGGCGCGCCGTTGCTGACCAGATGCGGCTGGCCATTCAGAATCCGCTCAATCCCTTGGCCCATACCTACTTCGGGCGCACGTTTGCAGCCGGGCTCGAGGTCCTGGAGAGATCCACCCGTCGCTACGCCAAGCCCGAGTTCGGGCTACCCGAAACGGTCGTTGATGGGGAGACGGTCTCCGTTCATGAACGGATTGTCTGGAAGCGCCCGTTCTGCAATCTCATCCATTTCGAAAGGGTTGTTCCGGCAGGTCACCGAAAAGATCCGAAGATTCTGATCGTTGCTCCAATGTCGGGGCACTACGCAACGCTTCTGCGCGGTACGGTCGAGACGTTGCTGCCCAGCGCGGACGTCTACATCACGGACTGGATCGATGCGCGCATGGTCCCGCTGTCTGAGGGATCGTTCGATCTTGACGACTACATCGATTACGTCATCGAGATGCTCCATCATCTCGGGCCGAACACGCATGTGATCGGTGTCTGCCAGCCTGCTGTGCCGGTCCTCGCCGCCGTGGCTGTGATGGAGGCCAATGAAGACCCGCTTTCGCCTCTCTCCATGACCCTGATGGGCGGACCGATCGACACGCGGGTGAATCCGACCGGCGTCAATCAGCTTGCGGAGGAGCGGCCGCTCGAATGGTTCCGCGACAACGTGATCATGCCTGTTCCGTGGCCCCAACCCGGCTTCATGCGCCTTGTCTATCCGGGTTTCCTGCAGCTTTCCGGCTTCATGTCGATGAATCTCGACCGGCATCTCATCGCACACAAGGAATTCTTTGCTCATCTGGTGAAGAATGACGGCGACGCGGCGGAGAAGCATCGCGACTTCTACGACGAGTACCTTGCCGTCATGGACATGACGGCCGAGTTCTACCTCCAGACCGTTGACACCGTCTTCAAGAAACATTCCCTCCCCAAGGGCGAGATGATGCACCGGGGTCGCGCAATCGATACGGGAGCTATCCGCAAGGTCGCTTTGTTGACGGTTGAAGGCGAGAACGACGACATTTCCGGCGTCGGCCAGACTCACGCGGCCCACACGATCTGTACCGGCATTCCGGAGCACATGAGGATGCACTACATGCAGCCGGATGTGGGACACTACGGCGTGTTCAATGGCTCGCGCTTCCGCAAGGAAATCGCGCCGCGGATTGTTGCATTCATGAATGCGCAATCGAGAGCGGAACCTCCCGTGCGGCGGGTCATCAAGGGCGGCAAATCCTCTCCGGGCGTCTGATTTACCTGAACGCGCGCAATCATTTGGCCGATTTCGGCCAAATCTGTCTTGAAGACAACCTTGGCTCTGCCCACATCGAATTCGACGGACGCCGATTAGGGACGTCCGCCGAATGTGAGGAAGGTTGCACATGAACCAGTCAGCCCTGATACGTCCCGACTGGACGCCCGTTACCATTGCAATGATGGTGCTTGGCTTCGTGGTTTTCTGGCCCCTCGGCCTGGCCATGCTGGCCTATATTATGTTCGGAGACCGACTGAAAAGCTTCAAGCGAGATCTGAACGGCGCGACCGATGGCTTCTTTGCCTCCTGCCGCCGCGGCAGGTCCAGTCATCGCCACTATGGTTTCGATACCGGCAACGTCGCCTTCGACGACTGGCGCGAAGCTGAACTGAAGCGCCTTGAGGAAGAACGTCGCAAGCTCGACGAGATGCGCGCCGAATTCGACGCCTATGTCCGCGAGTTGCGTCGGGCAAAGGACCAGGAAGAGTTCGATCGCTTCATGCGCGAACGCAATACAGGTGGAAGCGGGCCGGCTCCCGGTTATCCGGCCACCTGATCAAAAGAAACGGTCATGATCGCCCGGCGCCCGCGAGGGCGCCGGTTTTGTATGTTTCACGTGAAGCCGAATCGGCTAGAAGAAAGCATGTTCCCATCGCTTCGCAAACCGCGGCGCACTCTCAGGACACCGCCACCACCCGAGACCCGGCAGCTGGAGGTGAACGGAAGGACGTTGCCGCTGACGATCCGGCGCAACGCCCGCGCGACACGGCTGACGCTGCGCATCGAGCCCGGCGGCCGGGCGTTGCGGATGACGATACCGACAGGCCTGCCCGAGCGCGACATCCGCGATTTCCTCGATCGTCATCAGGCCTGGCTCATGACGAAGCTTGCCCGGTTCTCGAGCAGCAATGCGTTGTGCGACGGTGCCCATGTTTTCGTGCGCGGAGTGGCCCATCGCATCGAAGCGACCGGCAGGTTGCGTGGCCTGACCGAGGCGGTGGTCGAGAATGGCGAGGCGATCCTGCGCGTGAGTGGTCTCGAGGAACATCTTCCGCGCCGTATCTCAGATTTTCTGAAGAAGGAAGCGCGTCGCGATCTCGACGAGCGCGTGTCCATCCATGCGCTTAGCGTCGGAAAGAAGGTAAAATCGCTGACGCTGCGCGATACCCGCAGCCGGTGGGGGTCGTGTTCGGCGGACGGTGCGCTCAGCTTTTCCTGGCGGATAGCCATGGCGCCACCCCATGTGATCGACTATCTGGCGGCCCACGAAGTCGCGCATTTGCGCGAAATGAATCACAGCCCGAAGTTCTGGGCGCTTTGTGCCAAGCTCTGCCCGCAGATGGAGGACGCCAAACGGTGGCTGAAGCGCAATGGCACCATGCTTCATGCGCTGGACTTCGACTGAGTGGCCAGGTCCTCGACCCGGGCGTGAGTTCAAGCCGCATTTCTGCGCTTCCGCACCCCTTCTTTCATCTCGACTCTCGGCCGATTTCGTGCGAGTTCCCTGCCATGGGAATTGATATCAAGATCTGCGGATTGAAGACCGAGGAAGCGGTTGAAGAAGCCGTTTCACAGGGCGCGACCCATATCGGCTTCATTTTCTTCGAGAAGAGCCCGCGCTACATCGAGCCTGCAGACGCCGGGCGTCTTGCCGATCGGGTGCGAGGCAAGGCCAAGATCGTTGCGGTAACCGTCGACGTCGACAATGACGAGCTGGACGAGATCATCGCATTGCTGAAACCTGACGTGCTGCAGCTGCACGGCAGCGAGAGCCCCGAACGGGTGCTCAACGTCAAGACGCTCTATGGCCTGCCGGTCATGAAGGCGCTTTCGGTTCGCAGTGCTGACGATCTGAAACGCGTCGAGCCTTACGTTGGGATAGCCGACCGTTTCCTGTTCGATGCAAAACCGCCGGTCGGATCGGACCTGCCCGGCGGAAACGGCGTGTCTTTCGACTGGCATCTCATGCGGCTGCTTGACGGCGATGTCGATTACATGCTTTCCGGTGGATTGAATAAAGACAATATCGCCGAGGCGCTGGCAACGACCAACGCCCCTGGTATCGATGTGTCTTCAGGTGTCGAGAGCAGGCCGGGCGTCAAGGATCTCGAATTGATGCAGGCGTTTTTCGAGGCGGTGCGGCGCTCTGTCAACTCAGCCGCGGCCTCAGGGAGCAGGATGTGAACCAGTCACCGAACTTGAACTCGTTTCGTGAAGGCCCCGACGAGGACGGACGTTTCGGCATTTATGGCGGTCGCTTCGTTGCCGAAACGCTTATGCCACTGATCCTGGATCTCCAGGACAAATGGAACGAAGCCAAATCCGATCCGCAATTCAAGGCGGAATTGGCGCATCTAGGCGCCCACTACATCGGCCGGCCGAGCCCGCTCTATTTCGCCGAGCGCCTGACGGCGGAACTGGGCGGCGCGAAAATCTACTTCAAGCGCGAAGAGCTGAACCACACCGGCTCGCACAAGATCAACAATTGCATCGGGCAGATCCTGCTTGCCAAGCGCATGGGCAAGACGCGCATAATCGCCGAGACCGGTGCCGGCCAGCACGGAGTTGCCTCGGCGACGGTTGCAGCGCGCTTCGGTCTTCCCTGCGTGGTCTACATGGGCGCGACGGATGTCGAGCGTCAGGCTCCGAACGTTTTCCGCATGAAGCTCCTCGGGGCCGAGGTAAAGCCGGTGACGGCCGGACACGGCACGCTGAAGGATGCGATGAACGAGGCATTGCGCGACTGGGTCACCAATGTTGACGATACATACTATCTGATCGGCACCGCTGCCGGCCCGCATCCCTATCCGGAGATGGTTCGAGATTTCCAGTCGGTCATCGGCCAGGAAGCGCGCGAACAGATTCTTGCGGCCGAGGGCCGTTTGCCCGACGTGGTCATTGCGGCCGTCGGCGGCGGGTCAAACGCGATCGGCATCTTCCATCCCTTCCTTGACGACAAGAGCGTAAAGATCGTCGGCGTGGAAGCGGGCGGCAAGGGGCTTTCGGGAGACGAGCACTGCGCATCGATCACGGCCGGCTCCCCGGGCGTCCTCCACGGAAACCGCACCTATCTCCTTCAGGATGGCGACGGACAGATCAAGGAAGGCCATTCGATCTCCGCCGGCCTCGATTATCCCGGCATCGGTCCGGAGCATTCCTGGCTCAACGATATCGGCCGTGCCGAATATGTTCCGATCATGGATCATGAAGCACTGGAAGCGTTCCAGACGCTGACGCGCCTCGAGGGTATAATTCCGGCACTGGAACCGAGCCATGCGCTTGCCGAGGTGATCAAGCGCGCACCGAAGATGGGCAAGGACGAAATAATCCTGATGAATCTTTCGGGTCGTGGCGACAAGGACATCTTCACCGTAGGCAAGATCCTCGGCTTGGAGCTTTAATATGACTGCACGCATGGACAAACGTTTTGCGGATCTGGCGGCAGAAGGTCGGCCGGCGCTCGTCACCTATTTCATGGGGGTGATCCGGACTACGCAAGCTCGCTGGCGATCATGAAGGCACTTCCGGAAGCAGGCTCCGACGTGATCGAACTCGGTATGCCCTTCTCGGATCCGATGGCGGATGGTCCGGCCATCCAGCTTGCAGGCCAGCGCGCCCTCAAAGGCGGGCAGACCCTCGCCAAGACCATCCAGATGGCACGTGACTTCCGCAAGTTCGACGACTCCACCCCCATCGTTCTGATGGGATACTACAATCCGATCTATATTTACGGCGTCGACCGCTTCCTTGATGATGCGCTGGAAGCCGGTATCGATGGCCTGATCGTTGTGGATCTTCCTCCGGAAATGGATGACGAGCTTTGCATCCCGGCGATTGCGAAGGGCGTGAACTTCATTCGTCTGGCGACACCGACAACCGACGAGAAGCGGCTTCCGGCTGTTCTCAAGAACACGTCGGGTTTCGTCTATTATGTCTCGATGAACGGCATCACCGGTTCTGCCTTGCCCGATCCTTCGGTTGTTTCGGGGCTGTCCAGCGGATCAAGGGTCACACGAGACTGCCGGTTTGCGTCGGGTTCGGCGTCAAGACTGCAGAACACGCGCGCGCCATCGGAGCATCCGCGGACGGTGTCGTGGTCGGCACTGCAATCGTCAACCAGATTGCCTCCAGCCTGACGGCGGAGGGAGAAGCCTCGGGAGCCACCGTCGCCGGCGTGGAGACGTTGGTGCGCAGCCTTGCGGCCGGTGTACGGACCGCTCGACTTGCGGCAGCCGAGTGAGGTCCCCATCTAGGGGACAACCAATTCAGGAGTTTTCAAAGTGAACTGGATCACCAATTACGTTCGGCCGAAAATCAACTCGATGCTCGGCCGTAGAGAGGTTCCGGAAAATCTCTGGATCAAGTGCCCTGAGACGGGTGAGATGGTCTTCCATCGGGATCTTGAGGAAAACAAGTGGGTTATCCCTGCCTCGGGCTACCATATGAAGATGCCGGCGAAGGCACGGCTGAAGGACCTGTTCGACGAAGGCGTCTACGAGGCGCTGCAGCAGCCCAAGGTGCCGCAGGACCCGCTGAAATTCCGCGACTCGAAGAAATACACCGACCGCCTGAAGGATAGCCGCCTTAAGACCGAGCTCGAAGATACGATCGTGGCCGGTGTCGGTCGCGTCCAGGGCCTGAAGCTCGTCGCGGTCGTGCATGAATTCAGCTTCATGGGCGGCTCGCTCGGCATTGCTGCAGGCGAGGCGATCGTCAAGGCGTTCGAGCGCGCGATCGCCGAGAAGTGCCCCTTGGTGATGTTTCCGGCCTCGGGCGGTGCCCGCATGCAGGAAGGTATTTTGTCGCTGATGCAGCTCCCGCGCACCACAGTTGCGGTCGAAATGCTGAAGGAAGCAGGGCTGCCCTACATCGTTGTCCTCACCAATCCGACGACGGGCGGTGTGACGGCATCCTACGCGATGCTTGGAGATATCCACCTTGCGGAACCGGGCGCAGAAATCTGCTTCGCAGGCAAGCGCGTCATTGAGCAGACGATCCGCGAAAAGCTGCCCGAGGGTTTCCAGACCTCCGAGTACCTTCTCGCCCACGGCATGGTCGACATGGTCGTCAAGCGGCACGATATTCCGGCGACGCTTGCGCGGTTGTTGAAGATACTGCTGAAGAAGTCCGTCGCGACCGAGAAGACGAAGCCGGCCTCCGCCACCGTACTTGCGCCGATTGCGGCGCAGGCCTGAATCTGAACGACCGGGCGGGCGATGACGACCGAGACCACCGAAGCGGGCCGGGAGATCGAGAAACTCCTGGCTCTGCATCCCAAGGGCTTCGATCTGTCGCTCAATCGTATCTCGCGGTTGCTGGAGACCCTCGGCAATCCGCAGACGCGCCTCCCTCCCGTGATTCATGTCGCGGGAACGAATGGCAAAGGGTCGGTTTCCGCCTTCAGCCGCTCGATTCTCGAGGCATCCGGTCTCGCGGTCCACGTCCACACCTCGCCGCATCTCGTGAACTGGCATGAGCGCTATCGTCTCGGTCGCAAGGGCTTGCCCGGCGAACTGGTGGCCGATCCTGTCCTTGCCGATGCGGTTCGCCGCGTTGCCGACGCCAATGACGGTCAGAAGATCACTGTCTTCGAGATTTTGACAGCGGTCACCTTCCTTCTGTTTTCCGAGCATCCGGCGGATGTGGCCGTTCTCGAGGTCGGCCTCGGCGGTCGCTTCGACGCGACGAACGTGATCACGAACCCTGCCGTTTCCGTCATCATGCCGATCTCGCTCGACCACCAGGCCTATCTTGGCGATCGCGTGGAGCTGATCGCTGCGGAAAAGGCGGGGATCATGAAACGCGGCGTGCCGGTGGTCATCGGTCATCAGGAGCACGATGCGGCGCGCGACGTGCTGATCGCCACTGCCGAACGGCTTGGCTGCCCCTTTTCGGTCTATGGCCAGGACTTCCTCGCGCATGAGGAGTTCGGGCGCCTGATCTATCAGGACGAAGACGGTTTGCACGATCTTCCTCTGCCGCGCCTGCCCGGGCGGCATCAGTATGCGAATGCGGCGGCGGCCATCCGCGCGGTCAAGGCCGCCGGTTTCGTCGTGTCCGAAACAGCCCTCGAAAAAGGACTGACGTCGGTCGACTGGCCTGGGAGGCTTCAGCGGCTGACCTACGGCAAGCTTGCGGGGATCGCGCCGAGAACCTCCGAAATCTGGGTGGATGGCGGGCACAATCCCGGTGCCGGGAGGGTTATCGCCGAAACCATGGCCAATCTCGAGGACCGCGACCCGCGGCCGCTTTTCCTCATAACAGGCATGATCAACACCAAGGATCCCGTGGGTTATTTCGAGGCCTTCCGCGGTATCGCGGAACGGGTCTTCACAGTTCCGATCCGCCATTCCGACGCAGCTATCGATCCGGTGAGCCTGGCGGCCGACGCGGCGGAAGCGGGGCTCGACGCCGAACCGCTGTCAAGCGTGGCCGACGCGCTTGCGGCGATTGCGAAGATCGTTGAGGAAGACAACGTGGCGCCGCGGATCCTGATCGGCGGTTCGCTCTATCTGGTGGGCGACGTTCTTGCCGACAATGGCACCCCGCCGAAATGAAAAAAGCCCGGCTGGAAAGCCGGGCTTCGAGTTCGAACAAACAATTCAGCTTACGCCGCTGCGGTCGAGATCCAGGAGCTGAGCGCCGTCTTCGGTGCGGCACCGACCTTGATGTCGGCCACCTGGCCGTCCTTGAATACGGCAAGCGTCGGAATGGAGCGCACGCCGAACTGTGCGGCGAGTTCCGGGTTCTCGTCGATGTTCAGCTTGGCGACCTTCACGCGGCCTGCGAGCTCTGCGGAGATTTCCTCGAGCGCCGGTGCGATCATCTTGCACGGGCCGCACCATTCAGCCCAGAAGTCCACGACCACCGGCTCGGCGGAATTGAGAACCTCAGCCTGGAAATTGGAATTGTCGACTTTTACAGTAGCCATAAGGGGCTGCTCCTTGGTGAATTAACGGTTGCGCTTCATGTGATGCGGGGTCGCACGGATTTCAATGACCGGTATCTCACTTTGTCGCGAGCTCGGCAAGGCTCGCCACGAGCGCGGCGCCGTCGAGCCAGAAGGCGCTGGGACCCTCGGTATAGATGAGACCGCATCGGATCTCGTGGTCCGGATAAAGCGGCGCGAGAATTTCGCGATAGATCGCAAGCTGCGCCCGATGCTCGAAGGGGATTTCGCTCGGCTTCGATGGCGGCACGCGGTTGGTCTTGAAATCGACGATCTCCACAGCATTGGTTCCGACTGACATCCGGTCGATACGACCCGAGACCGAATAATCGCGGGACCCGATGCGCAGTGTCCCCATGATAGATACCTCGGCGCGGGCATTCGGCGAAAAGATTGCCGCGAGGCTCGGGTCCTCCATGATGGCAAATGCCGCGCGCGCGAGTGACTGGCGCTCGTGTTCCGGCCAATTGGAAACGGCACGATCGAGATATCGGTGAGCCGCCGCCTCGCGATCGGTGGCTGCCATGCCCGGCAGTATCTGCAGGAAGCGGTGCAGGATCCGCCCGCGTTCCAGCGAGCGAGCGGCACCGGTGCCTGTGCGAAGGCTGAAAAGAGGGGAGCGGACGATCAGGTCGCCCTCGCCGCTATCGATGATCGCGCCTGCCCCGGAGGGGCTGAGGGGGCGCGGCAGGCGTCGTTGGGGTGGAAGCGCTCGACCAAGAGCGGCAGGAAGGGGAGACGCATGAACAGTCTCGGTGGCTTCCGCCTGTCCAGGCGCGATATCGGCGGCACCCGCCTCGCGCCAGCGGTACCCGGACCACTCTTCCGACGCAGTGCGGAAAGTTGCTTCGACGCATCGTTCGGGTTGGAGGGCCAGCGCAGAGGACACCATCTGTTGCCAGGTGTCCTTGTTTTCCCGTTGCCCGCGATAGCCGCATACTACAAGCCGGTCCGCAGCACGGGTCATCGCCACGTAGAGCAGCCGCCGATACTCCTCCTCGGCCCCCTCCCGAATGCGCTCTGCGTCGGCCTCTGTCATACTGTTGGCAAACGACTTCAGCGGCAGCCAAGCGGGAATGCCGCCCGGAACGCCGGATCCCGCAAGGAAGCGCAGCTGCGGCATATGGCTGTGGCTGAAAGGTTTGCCGCCGCTGTCGACGAGGAACACGACGGGAGCTTCCAGTCCTTTGGCGGCGTGTACGGTCATGATCCGAACCTCGTTCCGCCCCTTGTCCTGCTCGCGCTTGACGGTCGGTGCCTGTAGTTCCAGTGTCGAAACAAATGCCTGAAGGCCGGGCAGGCCGCGTTCCTCCTGATCCAGCGCAAAGGTCAGGAACTCATCGATAATTTCCGACGCCTCTCCCCCGAAGCGGGCAAGAAATGCTCTGCGGCCGCCGTGCGGCCCGAGAATCCGAGCATAGAAATCATGGACAGGAAGTTTGCGCGAAGATGAGAGAGCGTCCTGCAACCAGCTCACGATCTCGGTAAGGTTCTCCGCTGTCTGCGCCTTCAGGTGATTCCAGAGGCTCGTCGCGGCCGGTCGTTTCGCCGCAAGTTCGAAAAGGTTGTCTTCGCTGAGGCTGAAGAAGGGGCTCTTCAGCAACGCGGCCAGAGAGAGGTCGTCTTCCGGAAGCACAGCGAAGCGGCCGAGCGCCAGCAGGTCCTGGATCGCGATATGCTTGGTCAGAACCAACCGGTCAGCGCCGGCGACAGGTATCCGGCCCTGCTGCTTCAGGGTCCGCGTCAGCGCGTTGACGAAGGCGTCCCGCTTGCGAACCAGCACGATCACGTCGCCGGGCTCCATCAGGCGCGCCTTACCCTTCTCCACGATCGT
Organism: Sinorhizobium sp. BG8; assembly: GCF_016864555.1. Taxonomy (NCBI): domain Bacteria; kingdom Pseudomonadati; phylum Pseudomonadota; class Alphaproteobacteria; order Hyphomicrobiales; family Rhizobiaceae; genus Sinorhizobium; species Sinorhizobium sp. BG8. The sequence continues at coordinate 681,612 of NZ_CP044011.1, forward strand.
CTCACGCCCAATCCATGCGGAAAGCGTGTCGGCGATCCGTCGGGCGAGAACGTTGATAGGGGCCGCTTCGGGCACGGCATCGAAGGGGGCCGTCCAATCCTCCTCGCTGATAGGGCCGGTCGCAGCGATCGGTTCCCAGATGTCGACAGCTCCCGGCTCGCGTCCACGGTTGGAGGCATGCACGATGCCGCTTCCGGAGGGGTCGAGGCCGCGGGAGTTTTCCGGAACCTTGAAGACGGCATCGACGGCCGACAGGACGTCGCGGGTCGAGCGGAACGAAAGCAGGAGGCGAATGGGGCTGAACCGGGCATCGCCAGCCCGCGCCCGCCGCTCGGCGGCTTGCCCCTCGGACGCGAAGCGCTCGGGCCTCGCACCCTGGAAGGAATAGATCGACTGCTTCTCGTCGCCTACGGCGAAGATCGTGCGATCGCCGGTGCGTGCAGACTCCCCGTCAAAGAACTCGCCGGTGAGCGCGCTCACGATTTCCCATTGGCGAGGGCTGGTATCCTGCGCTTCGTCCACGAGGAAGTGATCGATACCCTGATCGAGCTTGTAGTGGACCCAGGCACTGACACCGCTCCTGGAAAGAAGGTTGGCGGTCCGGTCGATCAGATCGTCGAAGTCGAGCAGGCTGCGGCTCTTCTTCAGATCCTCGTAGTCGCCGATCAACCTCTCGGCGATAATGAGTGCTGCTTCGGTTGCCTCGAACATCTGAAGCCGCCTCAAGCGGTCATCGCAGGCGATCAGGTGATTCTGTGCGCCGATCAGCACGGCTTCCAGGTCCGGCGCGGCTTCCTTCACCTTTTTCGACAAGAAGGAACGGTCGATGTTTCGCGGCGCCCCGGTGGAGGTGAAGAACAGATCGAAAAGCGCGCTGCGCCTCGCTTCCGGATCGCTCATGCGGGCAATATGTCGAAGGGATGCGGCCGAGGCCTTCACGGTGTCGCTGCCCAGGGCGTCGGCGAGCGACAGGAATGTCTCCAGTGTGGCGTCGCGAAGGTCTGCAAGCGGCCAGCAGCTTTCTGCAATTGCGGCGGCGGTTTCGCCCTCATCTATGCCGATCTCCCGCCTCAGGAGCCGGGATATGCCTGCCTGGCCGCCGGCATGGTCGATGAAGTTCCGAATCGGTCCGCGCGCGCCGATGATGTCGGAGATCAGCCGTTCCAGTCCCGTATCGTCGGCGATGTCGAGCACGGTCGAGAATGCGCCCGTGAGCTCGGGATCGTCCTCGGTGGCGGTCGCCGTCAGCAGGGTCCTACGGGCATCGGCAAGAAGTACTTCGGCGGCACGATCATCGAGGACCGAGAAATGCCCAGCGACATTTGCCTCGAGAGGAAACTGGTGAAGTAACGCCTCGCAGAAGGCGTGAATTGTCTGGATCTTCAATCCGCCCGGCGTCTCGAGGGCTCTGGCGAAGAGCCGCCGCGCCTCCTGAAGCTTGAGTGGGGTCGGGATCGAACCCTCGATCGCGGCAACGCGCGTTGCAAGATCGTCATCGGAGAGCGTCGCCCATTCCGCCAGACGCTCGAATACGCGGTTCGACATTTCCGAGGCCGCAGCCTTTGTGTAGGTGAGGCAAAGGATCGACGACGGACGGCACCCCGCCAGCAACAATCGGATCACGCGTTGTGTCAGTACGTGCGTCTTGCCGGATCCCGCATTGGCGGACACCCAGGCCGATCCGCCGGGATCTGACGCCGCCGCCTGTTTGGAGGAAGTCCAGTCAAGCCAGGCACGAGGATCGTCGGATTGGGGCCGGTCGCCGTTAAGCATCGTCGTCTTCTCCCGAACCTTCGGCCGATGACCACTCTGCGACGCGGGCGAGATGGTCATACTCCCCGCCATAGTCGCGCTCCTTCTCCGGCACCAGGCGGGATGCAAAGCCACGCCGCCTCTCCAGGAGAAGCAGGAGAAACTTCTCAAGCTCGGCACGAGAATCCACCGCGAGGTCCATGGCGGATTTCACGGCGTTTCCCGCAGACGACTTCCGATCCTCGTTGTTGACCTGTTCCACCGCGAAGCGCTCGCCGGGCTTGAGGCGCACATAGAGGAGAGAAGCGGCATCGCGCTTGCCGGGACCTCGAAATCCGCCTGCCTTCAGCGCTGCAGCTTCGAGGGCAAGCTGCGGGTCAAGCAGCGAACGCGCGACCTTGACCGAGGGGGTGCTGCCTGTCTTGTAGTCGATGATGTCGGCACGGCCGTCGGGCAGAATGTCGATCCGGTCGGCGATCCCGGTCAGTTTCATGTCAGCAAAGCCAAGCTCCAGGGAGGCCGGAACTTCCGTCAGACTCCGGCTAATGGTCTTCTGCCGATCTTCGTGCCAGGAAAGAAATGCCTTCGCGACGGCAGCGAAGCGCGGCCGCCAGACCGCATCGATATGCGCCGGAAGGCCGGCCTTGTCGAATTCCTCGGTGAGGATGAGCCGCATCTGCTCTTCATTGTCGCCACTGTCGGTACGCTCCCTCACGAATCGGTCGACGATGGCATGGTAGAGCGATCCACGTTCGGCCGGTCCTGGATCCATGTTGAACGGATCCAGTGGATGCAACCGCAGAACACGGCGCGCATAGATCGCATAAGGATCGCGACGCAGCCGGCCGACCTCGCTGAATGAGTAGCTGCGCGGCTGCAACTCCGCCGGAGGCGTGGGCTCGGGCCTGGAGGCAATGGGCTGGTTATCCCCCTGATCCAGGAGCCCGACCCAGCCGAGAACGACATCGCCCCGGCTGCGCAGAGCGTCCGCAAGCTTGTCGCCACCGACTGCAAGCAGTCGCTGCAGCCAGCGCGAAGCGACTGTGGGGGCCGTCCCGCTGCGAAGCGAGCGCGTCAGTATGAGGGTCGGCGTGGCCGTCGTCATCTGGAAGTCGTGGCCGAGTTGGCCGATCCTTCTTTCCGGCGGCTCGAGTCCGATCTTGAGCTTCATGGTCCGGGAGAGAAAGGCGTCGTTGGCCGTTTGTCCGGGCCATGTGCCTTCGTTCAACCCTCCGATGACAACCGCATCGACGCTTTGCAGGCGCGATTCGAGTGCTCCGAAGATGAACACCCGCGGATCGCGCATGGATCGGGGCTTGATTGTTTCGCCGGCACACAATGCCTCGAAGAGGTCGCACCACTGCGGGCCGTCGGCGCGTATCTGGCTTTGGCTTTCCATGACAGCCTTCAGCAGGGTCGCGAGGCTGTCGCCTGCCTCGTCCGACCACAGACCTGCCAGGTCACCGTTCTCGTCGATTGCCACGGCTTCCAGCGCGCGGCCGGTTCTTTCAGCCCAGTCTGCCAGGGAATTCGCCATGCTGAAGCGCCGGCCATTGCGGCCCTCGCGCACGAGGAGGCCGGCAAGCGGTTCCGCAGCTTCACCAATCCTGCGCGCGAGATTGCGGGCAGCTTCGGCTGCGCCCTCGGGAAGCTCATCGCGCCACGCCGGCGGCTTTAGATCCGACGCCTGGTGCTGAAGGGCGGCGTCGAGAAGCGGCTCGAGCGCGGACACGTCAAGTTCAGTCGACGCCCCGCGCAGGGCGATCAGCTCCAGCGCGGTCGCCGCACCCCGTGCCTGATCTGCCGACATTCCGAAGCGGGAAAGCGGATGCTTCAGCAATGATATCAGTGGGACGGGATCGCCGGGCCGTAGTGCGGCTTCGAGGAGAAGGCGCACCAGTCCTCCCTGCGAGGTGGAAAGCAGCGGCGTTCCCGCGGAGTCGTCGGCATCGATGCCAAAGCGCTGGAGCTCGGCCGCAACCCGGCGGGCAAGTTTGCGATCGGGCGTTATCAGAGCGACGCGCCTGTTTTCTCCTCCCTCCAGCGCCAGGCGGAGGAATATGGCGATGGCGGTGGCCTCTTCCCGTTCATTCGCAGCCTCGATGAGCGACACGTCCTCGAACGCCGAAAGGAGATCCGCTTCGCGAGTCGCGTCGCGAATGGCCGCCCATCTGGCCGTCGCCTCGACTGGCAACAGCGCGTTGGCGATGAACTCCGTGCGTCGCGCGAGCACGTCCGAGGCTTGTCCGAGGGACCTCACGAAGTCCCGGTCGACCCCGAGTTGGGAAAGAAGGCGGTGCAGGCCATATTGCGGATGGCTGCGGGATGACGGCTCCTGCGAGGGAAGTCCGGTCTGCGCGTCCAGGCCGATCGCCATCCATTCGTCCCTCGGCATGCCTGTGTCGAGCCCGGGCAGGACGACCGCACCGTTGCCGAGCTGCGCCACTGCACCAATGAGGGCTGCTGTCGCCGGTATCGAGCCGGTCGAACCGGCGACAACGACGGGTCCCGAATGCGGCGACGACCGGTAACGCTCGGCCTCGGCATGCAACGTGGCATTCCGGCGTATGGATGGCGAGGAGGCATTCAGTTCCTTGAGGCGCTCTGGCCAGTAGACGCTGGCGATCCTCAGGAATTCGAGCGTCAGTTGCCACCAGAGAGCGTGGTCGGCCGTGTCGAGTGTCGCAACCGCCTCCCAGTCCAGCTCCTCGGTCTCCATGGCATCGATGATCTCGGCGAGATTGCGCGAGAGCCACACCGCGTCTGCCGGGCTCGCCGGTGCCACGAGTGGGCTTTCATCGTGAATCCGGGTAATTGCCGCCGGAAGCCGGTTTCTCCACGCAAGGACGAGAGCCGCCAATTCGAGCAGGCGGGCGGGCCCGGAAAGCGGCTCGGCCATATCAAGCGCAGCAGGCGGCATCTCGTCGAAGAAGCCGGCGTCGTCGTCCGTCTCCCCGAGTGGCTTGATAACCGGGAGGATGATGGATGTGCCCCGAGCAGGTCGAGGAATTCCGAGCGAAGCACGCGCGCCGAGCGTCGGGTGGGAACATAGATCGTGACGTCCGCAAGCGAATGAGGATTGCGGGGATCATAGTGGAACCCCTCAACGAGCTTTCCTTCACAGAGGCATTCCGCGAGCGTTCTGAGAAACGGCAGTCCTGCAGCGATGGTGAAGATGTTGCTTGCAGTGGTGGGGGCCATGGTCAAGCCGCTCCGGCGAATCCATCGATCGCCGCTTCCGCCGCACCGATCGCCTCCGGCGTGCCGACCGTTATCCAGTGGCCCTCCATCATCAGGCCGTAGAGCCTGCCGGCCGCAATGGCGCGATCGAAGTAGATGTTCAGGTTGAAGGCGTCTTTCGGTGCATCGTCCAGAAGCGCCGGCATCATCGCGATCGCCCCGGCATAGACCACGGGACTGCCGGATCCTTCCTGGTAGCGCGTCAGCCTGCCATCTTCGGCAAGCGAGAAGTCATTGCGCCCGTTGTGGCCGGTGGTATCGGCAAGCGTCACGCACAGGAGTGCCATGTCCATGCGTTCAGGGTCGAAGTAGCGTGCGAGGCGCTGAAGGTTCGACTGGTCACCGGCGCGGTCCCCGATCCAGAACAGATCGGCGTTCATCACGAAGACGGCCCTCCGGTCGAGCAGGGATAGGCCTTTTGCGAGACCTCCGCCCGAGTTCATGAGCTCGGACGTCTCGTCGGAAATCAGGATCTCGGGATGGCGGCGCCCAGAGAGGTGTTCGACCATCTGGTCCGCGAAATGATGCACGTTCACGACCGCCCGCTCCACGCCCGCGGCAGCGAGAGCGTCGAGCGCGTAGTCGATCATCGGCTTTCCTGAAATTTTCACCAGCGGCTTCGGCATGGTGTTGGTCACCGGACGCAAACGGGTTCCCAGTCCTGCGGCAAGCACCATGGCGTTTTCGATCTTCATGCGGGCTATCGTCCTTCCGATTCGGATCAGAGGATTCCAGCCTTTATGCACCACGTGCGCAAGGGGGCGAGCGCAGGATGAGAGAGTGCGGTTTCCAGATAGGCGAAGGTGCGCGGCATGTGTTTCATGTAGCCGGGCTTGCCGTCCCGCTGCATCAGGCGGACCCAGATGCCGGCGAGCTTGCAATTGCGCTGCGCTGCCATGACGTGCCAGTCGGCGAGAAAACGGACCTCATCGAAGGGCCCGGCTCCTGCGCGCAGCGCCGAATAATGCGCCATCATCGCGCTGGATAGACCCGCTGGAATGTCGACGCGGGCGTCCTGGACCAGCGAAGCGACGTCATAGGCCGTGGGTCCGATCATGGCGTCCTGGAAGTCGATGATGCCGACACGGTCGATGCCCTGTCGATCCGGCCTCCAGATGATGTTCGGAGAATGGAAGTCTCTCAGGAGCAGATTGTGCTCCGCCGATTGCAGTTCACCGATCAGATCGTCCCAGATCGCGCGATACTCGGAGCGTTCGGTATCGCTTGCCGCCGACCCGCGCTTCCAGGGCAGGTACCAGTCGGTCAGCAGGCTCACTTCGATCTGCATCGCGTCGCGATCGAAGTCCGGAACCCGGTGGACCACCCCGTCACCGACGGCGAACTCACGTTCGAGAGACAACCCATGCAGTCGCGCAAGGCAGGCGACGCTTTCGAGATAACGCTCGGGAATTGGATTTCCGTCGCTGTCGAGCACGCTTCCGCCTCCGAGGTCCTCGATCAGCAGAATGCCCTTGTCAAGATCCACTTCGATAATGGCCGGTGTCGCGAAACCCTGGTGCTTGAGATGGCGCGCAATCGCGACGAAGGGAATGACGTCTTCGGCGATATGGGCGATCTGCTGATAGTATTTTCCATCCTGGATGATCGGACCCGGAGTATGGCGGGGCGAATCCATCAGAACAAATCGCTCGTCACCGGCATAGACATGCTCATAGGCCCGCACGGATGCGTCGCCAGTCAGGTGTGCTCGCTCGGCATGCGGATAGCCGCTTTCACTGAGAAACAGCCGGATATCGAGCGTGCGCTGGATGCGCCGCGCCAGCGCCGCACCTCCGAAGATTTCGACGCGCCGGCCTTCGTTTTCGTGGCTGAACCGAAGGGTGACGTGGCTGTCCGGGAGATAGTCCTCGATCTTTTCCGGCCACTCGACGAGGCAGATGCCCTCGGAAAGCGCCTCTTCGAAGCCGAGTTCGTCAAGCTCCGCCGCATCGGCGATACGATAGAGATCGAAATGCGCGACGGGTACGCGCAGCCCGTAGGTCTGCACCAGGGTAAATGTCGGGCTCGGGACCTCGAGCGTATCGTCCGATGCCATGGCGCGTATGAGCGCGCGCGCGAACGTCGATTTTCCCGCCCCCAGATCGCCGGAAAGGGCGATGCAGTCGCCGGGCCGCACCGCAAGCGCCATATCGGCGCCGAGCCGGATCGTATCGGCTTCGCCCTGAAGGAATAACGGTTCGAGCTTCATCGCACGGATACCCCGATTACTCGGCGGCCACCACGGTCGGCAGCATTGCGGACGGAATACGGCAGGTCACGTCAGTACCGGTGCCCTCTCGGCTGTCGATCGTGACAGTGCCGTTGTGGAGGCTCACGAAACTTTCGACAATCGACAGGCCAAGCCCTGCTCCCCCGTGGCGGCCATGGCTTTCGAAGCGGTCGAAGACGCTCTGGAGAACCTCCTGGGGAATGCCGGGACCGCTATCCGAGACGGTGAAGGCAAGATCGTTGTCCGGTTCGCGCCAGCATTTCAGGCGGATCGTGCTGCCTTCAGCAGAAAAGTTGGCGGCATTGCTCAAAAGCTTGATCAGGATCTGCTTCAGGCGCTGCTGATCGGCGACGATCGTGCCGAGGGAATCCGGAGCGATGATCTGCAGCGTGACATGGCTTTCCTGCAGACGATCGGAGAACTGCATGGCGACGTCGTCCAGGAGATCGGTAAGATTGATCTCGCTGAAATCCAGTTCCATGATGCCGGCATCTACGGTCGCGAGGTCGAGGATGTCGTTGACGATGGTGAGAAGCACGGCCGAAGAGGTGGCGATATGGTCGACATATTCGGCCTGCCGATCGGAGAGTTCGCCCATCGTCGGCGTTTTCAGAAGCTCGGCAAAGCCGATAATATTGGTCAACGGCGAGCGGAGTTCATAGGAGACGTGCTGAACGAAATCGTTCTTCAGTGCGTCCGCCTTGCGTAGCGCTTCGTTCTTGTCCGTCAGAGCGCGCTCGACACGCACGCTATCGGTGATGTTGACGAAGGTCAGCATGGTCTGGGCATTCGACAACGGGATCACCGCGAAATCGAGCACCAGTCCGGTTCGCAGCTCCAGGACGCCCTGGCATGAGGGGCGGGCGTCGTCAAAGCTCGTAATGATGTCCGCGAAACGTTTCCAGCCGTCCGGCCTGTCATAGGAGGCGAGGCACGCGTTCTCGATCGCTCGAATATGCGTGCCGGGTTTGGCCTCGGCCTCGGTTATGCCCCAGAGCGCACGGAAGGCGGGGTTCGAAAGCTGGATCTGCCCGTTCGGGCTGAACACGGCCACACCCTCGGAGAGATGGTCGATCGTCTCATCCTGCACGCGAACCAAGGTGTTGTATCGCGTTTCGAGATCCACCTGTTCGGTTAGGTTCTCGAACACCCAGGTTGCGCCGCCTTGCGGACGCGCGGTCGCGAAAACGCGCAGTGTCTGGCCATTCGGCAGATGCCAGAGGTCGGACTGGGTATCGATAGCACGATAGACGGCGAGCGCATTCTCTTTCCACTGCTTCCAGTTGAGCTGTTCCGGAAGCTTGCCCGCAGCCCGCAGGCGATCGAGAAGTTCGCCATTTCCCGGGCGGCTCTCAAGGAATGCGGTGTCGACTTCCCACATGCGTTGGAAAGCCTGGTTGTAGAACTGAAGTCGCTGACCGCCATCGAAGATGGCAACGGGTGTCGCCAGGTGTTCGAGTGTTTCGGCCTGGCTTTTCAGCGTCCGGTTGAGTTCCTCGCGTACAGTCTCGATGTCGGAAATGTTGACGGCTATTCCGGCCGTGCCCGCGGGCCGCCTTGCCTCCACCACATCGAAAAAGCTGCGGCTTCCGCGCACGACCGTGGATACCTTGTCCCTGAACGGATGCTCGAAGGTGATCGACGCGCGGATCTTCTCCCGGGCTATCGTCGGGAGGAGTTCCCGCTTCTCCTGGATGGCCCGCTCGGCTCCTGAAGCTTCCACTGCATCGGCATAGGCCGCATTGACCCAGACCAGAGTGCCGTCCGCCGAACGTTGCCACACGGGCAGGTCCACCGCATCGAGAAGGCCGTGGAGCGTCGAAAGCGACGCCGCCAGGCGGTCGCGGGCAAGTGCAAGCTCTGCTGCCTCGGCTCTCAGGTTGGTGAGGGCGATGAACCGCACGAACGCCTGTCCGCCCGAAACGCGTCCCTGGGCTTCGAGAGCCTCGTTGCGCGCCGTTTCTACAACGATGTCGAAGCTCTGGGCGTGCGAGCGCAGCCTTTCGATGCAGCGCTCGACCTCGGCAGCAGAACCCGGCTTCAGCCAGCGCCCAAACGCCAGGAAATCACGATCGTCCTGCGGCGCTCCCGTCTCTGCGGGCAATTCGCCCAGAAGCTCCGGTTTCTGCGACAACCGGTCCCAGATGACGATCCGCCTGTTCTTGTCTCCGACCAGCGCCTGTAGCCGCGAAAGTCCGTGTTTTGCATCCGAAAGGGCCGCGCGCAGCTCGCCGTTTTCCTGTTCCATCTGCCCACGCTGGCGGATCATCCAGATCGCGGAGAACATGGCGGCGGATACCACGCCGAGGAGCACTGCGAAGGTGACGATCTCGGACGAAGCCAGATGCGGCATCGGCCGCACAGACTGATCGAGTGCGAAGGCCGGAGCCGAAATCGCTGAAAGTGCGGTTCCCGTGGCCAGAAGGCGCAGGAAATTGGTTACTCGGCGCCTGAAGCTCGGACGACCCGGCGCAGCGAATTGCATTGCATTCTCGTAAATTTTCTTATCTCCAGACATGCTGGAGCCCTGCCTCGGCAGGCCTCGTTTTGTATGTGACATCATCCCCGGTATGTCTCCGACTATTTGCCGCCTGATCGACAAGACATCCCATTCGCTGCGCATCGTCCGCACCTGCGCTGCGAATCATGTCTGAAAACAATACTTGCTTCGGGAATCGCCGGGAAGGGTGGCCTCCAAATAAAGAGGCCGCGTCTTGTCAAGAGCGCGGCCTCTAGATGTTGTGGAAAATTCAGACGTGGTTAATATCTGTAGTGTTCGGCCTTGTACGGCCCCGTCGTCGTCACGCCAATATAGCCGGCCTGCTCCTCGGAGAGTTCGGTGAGCTTGGCGCCGAGCTTGGCGAGGTGCAGTCGGGCAACCTTCTCGTCGAGCTGCTTGGGCAGGACGTAGACCTCGTTCTTGTAGGCGTCGCCCTTGGTGTAGAGCTCGATCTGGGCCAGGACCTGGTTCGAGAACGACGCGGACATCACGAAGGACGGGTGGCCGGTAGCGTTGCCGAGGTTCAGCAGGCGACCTTCCGAGAGAAGGATCATGCGGTTGCCCTTCGGGAACTCGATCATGTCGACCTGCGGCTTGATGTTCGTCCACTTGAGGTTACGCAGCGAAGCGACCTGGATCTCGTTGTCGAAGTGGCCGATGTTGCCGACGATCGCCATGTCTTTCATCTCGCGCATGTGCTCGATGCGGATGACGTCCTTGTTGCCGGTCGTGGTGATGAAGATGTCAGCGGAGGAGACGACGTCCTCGAGCTGCACGACTTCAAAGCCGTCCATTGCGGCCTGCAGGGCGCAGATCGGGTCGATTTCCGTGACCTTCACGCGGGCGCCGGCGCCACGCAGCGAGGCTGCCGAACCCTTGCCGACGTCACCGTAACCGCAGACGACGGCGACCTTGCCGGCCATCATGACGTCGGTGCCGCGGCGGATGCCGTCGACCAGCGATTCCTTGCAGCCGTACTTGTTATCGAACTTCGACTTGGTGACGCTATCGTTGACGTTGATCGCCGGGAAGGGCAGCAGGCCCTTCTGCTGGAGCTGGTAGAGACGATTGACGCCGGTGGTCGTTTCCTCGGTCACGCCCTGGATGGCTTCGCGCTGCTTGGTGAACCAGCCCGGGGTTGCGGCAAGGCGCTTCTTGATCTGGGCGAAGAGGATCTCTTCTTCTTCCGAGCCCGGGTTCGTCAGCACGTTTTCGCCGGCTTCGGCGCGGGCGCCAAGCAGGATGTACATGGTCGCGTCGCCACCATCGTCGAGGATCATGTTGGAGAGACCGCCATCGGTCCACTGGAAGATCTTGTCGGTGTATTCCCAGTATTCCGTCAGCGTTTCACCCTTTACGGCGTAGACCGGGATGCCGGCGGCGGCGATTGCAGCTGCTGCGTGGTCCTGCGTGGAGAAGATGTTACACGAAGCCCAGCGCACTTCCGCACCCAGAGCCACCAGAGTCTCGATCAGCACTGCTGTCTGGATGGTCATGTGGAGCGAACCGGTAATGCGGGCGCCCTTCAGCGGCTTTGCCGCGCCGAACTCTTCCCTGCAGGCCATCAGGCCGGGCATTTCCGTTTCGGCGATGTTGATTTCCTTGCGACCGAAGTCTGCAAGCCCGATGTCCGCGACGTGATAGTCCTTGGTGGTGCTCATGCGTTTCTCCACGGTGAATTGATCCTGTGCCGATAACGTCCGACGGACGCGCGACGAACACCGGCGTTGGCCAGCAGCTCGAGTTGGCAGGTTGGGGATCGTGTAGCAGGAAACCGGGAGTGGAGCAACCTTGATATAAAGAAGTCTTTATATCTTTATATCGCTCAAATTCTACATTTCTTCGCCGAACCGGTCGGCAATCAGGCGGTCCAGCGCATCCAGGGCCTGGGGGCTTCCGCGCCGCTCGCGGTCACGAGCACAGTGCAGCCGGGGCTTGCCGCCAGCATCATGAGGCCCATGATAGAGGTTCCGCCAACAGTCATTCCGTCCTTGGTAACGGTGACCTCAGCATCGAAGCCTTCGACCGTCTGCACGAATTTCGCCGAGGCGCGCGCATGAAGACCACGCTTGTTGATGATCAGCAGCTCTTTCGAATGGTTCATGGGTTGAAGGTCGATCTCTTACTTGCCGCTCAGCACGCGGCTCGCCACGTTAATATACTTCCGGCCGGCTTCCGAGGCTTCGACGAGCGCCCTGTCCATGTCGTTGTCGCCCCTCACACCCGCGAGCTTGATCAGCATCGGCAGGTTGACCCCGGCAATAACTTCAATCCTGCCGTCGGCCATGACCGAAATCGCAAGATTTGACGGTGTGCCGCCGAACATGTCGGTGAGGATGATCACCCCGTTGCCTTCGTCGGCACGAATGACCGCTTCCAGGATGTCCTGGCGACGCTGGTCCATGTCGTCTTCGGCGCCAATGCAGACGGTTTCGATCGCTTTCTGCGGACCTACGACATGCTCCAGGGCATGTCGGAACTCTTCCGCCAGCTTGCCATGGGTGACAAGCACCAGTCCGATCATAGGTAGTTGCTCCAATTTCCCGGCATGAGTCGGTCGCCAATACCGCAATGCCGCAAAGACGTCCACCGCTGGGGTCGTCATCATGTCAATGAAAAGGCCGAGTGCAAGCCCCAAATTGTCGATTTTGCCTTTCCGGCCAGGGTTGCACCCCTAACAACCGTGAAGTTCAGGGGCGATGGTCGTCAAAATGTCGAACGGGTCGCTGCCTGCGTGGAGCGGCAGCCGGCTCGCAGGCAGGAAATGGCCGGGAAGAACCTCATGCGTCTCGTTCTCCGGCGCCATGCGTTCGCATTCCGACGGCTGGACGATGAGAATTGCCCGATGAAGGAGAGCGCAGGGAATGCTCTTCACTGAGAATATTCCGGCACCGCGAATTTCGGCCAATCCGGCGATTGCCGGAGGAGGGCGGCCAACAACCCGGGTATTCACAATCGACAGCATCACCTGGTCGTCCGAGATCAGCGCCGCGTAGTTGCCGCGCGCGCGAGACCGCTTGATGCAGTGCAGGGCAACCGAAGTCTTTCCTGCCCCTGACTGTCCGAAGAATATCAGTCCGGTCGTCCCGATCACGATAGCCGTTGCATGGACGTTGACCGGCCGGAACATCGCGGGATCTCTCAGCTCTTGCCGGTTGGAAGGGACAGAGTGAAGCGAGCCCCCACGATCTTGCCCGCCTTGTCGTCGACGATGTTTTCCGCCTTCAGCGCACCACCATGAGCTTCTGCGATCTGGCGAGAGATCGAAAGGCCGAGGCCCGAATTTTGGCCGAAGCCTTCGCTGTCGGGACGGTCCGTGTAGAACCGCTCGAAGATGCGGTCGATGTTTTCGGCCTGAATTCCGGGGCCGTTGTCTTCCACGTGCACGAGGCAACGGCCCGTTCGCCCGCGCGATAGGCGGACGACGATCCTGCCGCCCTGTTCCGGCACGAAGGAACGGGCGTTCTCGATCAGGTTCGTGACGATCTGGCCGATCCGCAACTCGTGTCCATTGATGTCGAATCGTGTCTTCGGATTTCCCTTCCGGTCGACGACAAGATCGAGGATGACCGATTTCTTGCGGCTCCGGATCTGGCGCGAGATATCGACCAGATCGCCAAGCAGCTTCTCGAGGTCAACGGTCTTGGCGTCGCCGCGCGCAAGCTCGGCATCGAGGCGCGAGGCATCCGAAATGTCGCTGATCAGGCGATCCAGCCGGCGCACGTCGTGCTGGATGATGTCCATCAGCCTCGTCTTGGATTCGTCCGTCCGCGCAAGCGGCAGCGTCTCGACCGCGCTGCGCAACGAGGTCAGCGGGTTCTTGAGTTCATGGCTCACGTCGGCCGCGAAGCTCTCGATCGCATCGATGCGGTCATAGAGGGCGGTGGTCATCTCGCGAAGCGCCACCGAAAGATTGCCGATCTCGTCCTGTCGGGCGGAGAAGTCCGGAATCTCCTCGCGCTCCTTGGCTCCACCGCGCCTGACCCGGATCGCCGCCGCTGCGAGGCGGCGCAGCGGGTTGGCGATCGTGCTGGAGAGCAGCAGCGACAGCGCGATATTGACCAGACCCGCGGCGCCCGCGACGCGCATAATGGCGAGCCGCTCTGCATGCACGATCTTGTCGATGTCGCCTGCCTGCGTCGAAAGAAGCAGGACGCCGAGGACCGCGCGGAACCGCTGGACCGGAACGGCGACCGACACGATCAGCTCGCCCTTTTCGGTAACGCGCACCACGGCGCCGCGAACGCCGGTCAGCGCATTCATGACCTCCGGATAGATCGACCCGTCGCCGCCGGGCGCTTCCTTGTAGAGCGGCAGGTTGCTAGGCTGCAGCATGCGGTTGAACCAGGCATTCACGCGATCCATCATTCCAACAGGTTCAGGATCCACGGGAGGCAGGTCGAAGCGAAGGACCTGGCCCTGGGTGTAGAGATGGCGGGAATCGAGCAGGAGGTTCGAGTCCGTGTCGAAGATTCGTGCCCGGGTCCGCGTGGGTGAAATCAGTCGGCGAAGGACCGGGGCCACGCGCTCCGGATTGATCGGAAATTCCAGGTCCTCGTCGTTGGGAAGCGGCGTGATGCTTTGTCCCGCCTGCAGTTCGAGCAGCTTTTCCGGTTCGATGGTGATGGAATTGGTGTCGACCGAAGCCGAGGCGGAGATCGCGCCCGCAATGATCTCGCCCTGCGTCAGAAGGCTCTCGACCCGGGCGTCGATCAGACCCTCCCGGAACTGGTTGAGATACAAAATCCCGGCGACGAGCACGACGAGCGCCACCAGGTTGAAGAACAGGATGCGGCGCGTCAGGCTCGAGAAAACGGCGTTGCCGAAAATCCGGCGGGTCAGGGTAAATGGATAGGTCCAGTACCACCGTGCCCGCCGCACGACGGGTTTGCCTTCCAGATCGTCGAGATCCTTATCCAGCACTGACTGTGACAACCGATTCACCCTATACCAACGTCCGTTGATACGTCGGTGCCGAAACCATTGGCACCCTCCGACGCGGCATGCCACCGGACGGACCGGTCACGCAAGTAAAATCGGCGGATGGCTCTGCACGGAGAGGGGATCAAGCCGATTCGCGGAAGCGGTAGCCCACGCCATAGAGCGTTTCGATCATGTCGAAGTCGGTGTCGACCATCTTGAACTTCTTGCGAAGACGCTTGATGTGGCTGTCGATTGTGCGGTCGTCGACATAGACCTGTTCGTCATAGGCCGCGTCCATCAGGGAGTCGCGGCTCTTCACGACGCCCGGTCGCTGGGCGAGCGAATGCAGGATCAGGAATTCGGTGACTGTGAGGGTGACGGGTTCGCCCTTCCAGGTGCAGGTGTGGCGCTCCTGGTCCATGACCAGCTGTCCGCGCTCAAGCGAACGCGACTGCACTTCGCCGGTCTTTGTGGGGGCGACCGCTCCAGAGGCACTCGCTTCACGGCTGGAGGCGCGCCTCAGCACTGCCTTTACCCGTTCGACCAGCAGGCGCTGCGAAAACGGCTTCGTGATAAAGTCGTCCGCACCCATCTTGAGGCCGAAAAGCTCGTCGATTTCCTCGTCCTTCGACGTCAGGAAGATCACGGGCAGGTCCGACTTCTGCCGGAGCCGGCGGAGCAGTTCCATTCCGTCCATGCGCGGCATCTTGATATCGAAGATTGCGAGCTGCGGCGGTCTGGCAAGCAGACCGTCAAGAGCGGAGGCGCCGTCCGTGTAGGTCTCGACCTTGTATCCCTCGGCCTCGAGCGCGATGGCAACCGAGGTCAGGATATTCCGGTCGTCGTCCACGAGTGCGATCGTCTGCATCCTGCTTGTCTCCATTGTCATGCGGCGCATCTCCATGTCGGATCATTCACTGGCATTGTTGGTGCGCCTTCCTTTGGGGGTAAAGGTGGAACAAATTGTGGCAGAGATAAAGGAGGCACAGGGAGGGGATGTCGGACACCACCAATCTAAATCGATTATTCAAACGATTAAAAAAGTGTGACAAATCGTTAAATCGATTAATATACTGATATTCTTACATAAATTCGGTGTCATCCTTGTTTTCATTTTAAACAAACGCTACTGTCCAACCAGTGTCATCATATCTCTCCAACGGGAAGGAAAACTGGACCATGAACGAACTTGGAGTTCGCAACCCGTCTGTCGGGCTTGAGTCGGTGGGTTTCGCCAAGACCGGAACGGTCCGGTACAATTTCCAGGAATCAGAACTTTTTAATGAGGCGCTGCGCCGCAATGAGGCGGTAAAGACCGCTCACGGGGCTCTGTGCGCAACGACCGGTCAGCACACCGGGCGTTCGGCTAAGGACAAGTGCGTCGTGCGGGATGCGAATACCGCCGACCACATCTGGTGGGACAACAACCGCGAGATTTCGCCTGAGCATTTCGAAGTGCTGCGCAAGGACATGCTGGCTCATGCGGAGGGATTGGACCTCTACGTGCAGGACCTTGTCGGCGGCGCAGACCCCGACAACGCGCTGCCCACCCGCGTGGTGACGGAACTCGCCTGGCATTCGCTGTTCATCCGCAACCTGTTGATCCGTCCGCGGGAGGAAGAGCTTGCCACCTTCGCTCCCAAGCTGACGATCATCGATCTTCCGAGCTTCAAGGCCGATCCGACCCGCCATGGCACCCGCAGCGAAACGGTGATTGCCTGCGACCTCACGAACGGCCTCGTGCTGATCGGGGGCACGTCCTATGCCGGCGAGATGAAGAAATCGGTGTTCACGGTGCTGAACTACCTGCTTCCGGAAAAGGGCGTCATGCCGATGCACTGCTCGGCGAACGTCGGCCCCGATGGCGACACCGCCGTGTTCTTCGGTCTGTCCGGCACGGGAAAGACGACGCTGTCGGCGGATCCGCATCGCACGCTGATCGGCGACGACGAGCACGGCTGGGGCGCGGACGGCGTCTTCAACTTCGAGGGTGGCTGCTACGCCAAGACAATCCGCCTGTCGGCGGAAGCGGAGCCGGAGATTTTCGCGACGACGCAGCGTTTCGGCACCGTGCTGGAGAACGTTGTTCTCGACGCGAACGGCGTGCCCAACTTCGATGACGCCTCGCTTACGGAAAATACGCGGTGCGCCTATCCTCTGCACTTCATCCCGAATGCCAGTGAAACCGGGAGGGCCGATCATCCGACGACGATCATCATGCTGACGGCCGATGCCTTCGGGGTTCTGCCCCCGATTGCGTGCCTCACGCCCGAACAGGCGATGTATCACTTCCTCTCCGGCTACACCGCGAAGGTTGCTGGCACCGAAAAAGGCGTCACCGAACCGGAAGCGACCTTCTCGACCTGCTTCGGCGCTCCCTTCATGCCACGCCACCCGACCGAGTATGGCAATTTGCTGAAGGCGCTTATCGCCAAGCACGGTGCGCGCTGCTGGCTGGTGAACACCGGCTGGACCGGCGGCGCCTACGGCGAAGGTCGTAGGATGCCGATCAAGGCCACCCGTACGCTGCTGGCGGCGGCCCTGGACGGCTCGCTCAACAACGCGATCTTCCGCAAGGACGACAACTTCGGCTTCCAGGTACCGGTTTCGGTCCCTGGTGTGGACACCAAGATCCTCGATCCGCGTTCGACCTGGGCGAGCGGGGCGGCCTATGATGCACAGGCGCGTAAGCTCGTGGACATGTTCGTCCGGAACTTCGCCAAGTTCGAAAGCCATGTCGATGGAAATATCCGCGATGCGGCACCGGGAATGCGCATCGCTGCCGAGTAGTCGGCCAAGAGAACACTGAAAACTTTAAGTGATTCACGTGAAACCCGGCCACTCGCCGGGTTTTACTCTTTTTGCGCGTGCCGCGTCACCTGCCGCTTGCCGTTGATGTCTCTGCGGCGCTATGGGTGGTCGACGCGGAAAGGATGACCATGGCCAGCGATCCCCTCCACATCAAGGGTTCAATCACCATTGCCGGCTGGGAACTGACCGAGCAGTTCGTTCTGGCCGGTGGTCCGGGCGGCCAGAACGTGAACAAGGTGTCGACCGCGGTCCAGCTTTTCTTCGACCTCCGCAATTCACCGTCGCTCAGCGATCGCATCAAGGCCAATGCGGCAGGAATAGCCGGACGGAGGCTCTCCAAAGACGGAGTACTCCTGATTGAAGCCAATCGCTTCCGCAGCCAGGAACGCAACCGCGAGGACGCCCGGGAGCGGCTGAAGGAACTCATTCTCAAGGCCGCGGAACCTCCACCGCCCGCCAGAAGAAAGACCAAGCCCACGAAAGGATCGGTGGAGAGGCGGCTCAAGGAGAAGGCTGGACGGTCGGGCATCAAGAAGATGCGGGGCAAGCCGGCGCACGAATAGACCCTGGAGCTTGGCGCTGCGCCTTGCAAAAATTCTATAGGCCTCGATCGACGGGTCTATACGTGGTTTCAATCGCCTCGAAGCACGGCATCTCGTGCACCCTTGAAGAGACGAATTCCGCTTCCATTTGACTTGGGTAGTCAATAACCTCACGCTGATCCTGGAGGAAAGCCATGGGACTGTTCAGCTTCATCAAGAATGCGGGCAAGAAACTCGGCATTGGTGGCGACGACGATGCGCCCGATGCGGATGCGGTCAAGAAGGAGCTCGATACTTTCGATCTTGGTACGGACAAGGTCCAGGTATCCATTGATGGGGACAAATGTGTCCTGAAAGGCGTCGTTGCCGACCAGACAGCCTTCGAGAAGGCCGTTGTGGCTGTCGGAAACACCCTCGGCATCTCGAGTGTCGAAGCGAGTGACCTTAAGATCGTCGCACCGGAGTCGGGTTTGAAACTCGGCACGGCCGACATGACGGAACTGGTCAAGGCGGCCACACCAGCCAAGGCGCCAATCTTCTACACGGTCAAGAAAGGCGACAATCTCTGGAAGATTGCCGAAGCCCATTATGGCAAGGGCAAGGGCGGAAAGCACACCGTGATCTTCGACGCCAATCGGCCGATGCTCGGCCATCCGGACAAGATCTATCCCGGCCAGGTTCTCCGTATCCCAGAGCTCGGAGAGGCCTGACGGTTCCTTCAATGGCCACAGAACTGCCCGACGGGTTTCGTTACCTTCCGGACTTCCTGTCGCGTGAGCACCAACAGGCCCTCGTGGCGGCAATTCGCAACGTCGTGTTAGAGGCGCCCTTGTATACGCCGGAAATGCCCCGAACCGGGAAACCGATGTCGGTCCGCATGACCAACTGCGGTGACCTCGGATGGGTGACGGATCGCGAGCGCGGCTATCGATACCAGGAGAGGCACCCGGTCACCGGGCGCCCCTGGCCGGCAATTCCGCCGCAACTGCTCGATTTGTGGCAGAGCGTCTCCGGCTACGACAAGATGCCAGAGGCTTGCCTCGTGAACTTCTATGGCGCGGAGGCGAAGATGGGCATGCACCAGGACAGGGACGAAACGGATCTCGCTGCGCCCGTCGTGTCGGTATCGCTTGGGGATCAGTGCCAATTCCGGATCGGCGGGCCGGCGCGCAGCGACCCTACCCGCTCCTTCCGTCTTTCAAGCGGTGACGTCGTCGTGCTTGGGGGCAGAAGCCGGCTCAGCTTTCATGGTGTCGACCGGGTCTTCCCCACAACGTCCACCCTGCTGAAGAACGGCGGACGCATCAACCTGACGCTTCGCCGGGTCAATCCCTGAAGGCATTAGAGCTTTCGAAGTGCGACGGTCTCGACAAGATGGTTCTCACCCTTCTGCAGGATGAGATCGGCGCGAGGTCGAGTCGGCAGGATGTTCTGTCGTAGGTTCTTGAGATTGATGTTCTTCCAGAGCCCTTCGGCGATCGCCAATGCTTCCGTTTCCGTGATGGTCGCATAGCGGTGAAAGTAGGACTCCGGATTCTTGAACGCGGTTTCCCTGAGCCTCATGAAGCGCTCGACATACCAACTGTGGATGAGCGCCTCCTCAGCGTGAATGTAGATCGAGAAGTCGAAGAAGTCCGAGACCATCGGCACGATCTTGCCGTCCGCTGGCAGATTGCGCGATTGCAGGACGTTGATGCCCTCAAAGATCAGGATATCCGGCCTATCTATGGTTTGGGACTCGTTCGGCAGGACATCGTAAGTGAGGTGCGAATAGGCGGGTGCCTTCACGTTCGGCTGGCCAGCCTTGATGGCGGAGAGAAAGCGCAGCAGCGCGCCCGTGTCGTAGCTTTCCGGAAAGCCCTTGCGGTCCATCAACTTTTCGCGCTGAAGAACTGCGTTCGGATGAAGGAAGCCGTCCGTCGTCACGAGGTCGACTTTCGGGCTTGAGGGCCAGCGCGACAGGAGTTCCCCGAGTATGCGCGCCGTGGTCGACTTGCCAACGGCAACCGATCCCGCAATGCCGATCACGAAAGGCGTTTTCGATACGTCGGAAAGGGTCAGAAAGCGCTTGCGCTGCTCGAACAGCATCTGGGACGATTCCACATGAGCTGACAGCAGGCGCGAAAGCGACAGATAGATGCGGCGGACCTCGTCCAGATCGACGGGGTCGTTGAGCGAGCGAAGGCGATGAACTTCGTCGGCCGTAAGCGTCAGCGGCGTATCCGCCCGGAAGTGCGACCACTCCTCTGCCGAGAAGAACCGGTAGGGGGAATAGTTGGCGTTTCCGAAGTCATCCGGAATGTCCGCCCGCTCCTTGTCGCGCTGAACCTGGATCATGGATGCTGCCGGTTGGCCTTCTCTGTTAGACCGGACTGTCCCGTACGCCGTTCCAGCTCCGCAAGCACGTCTTGTAGCGGCACGCCGCCGATTTTCAATACGACCATAAGATGATAGAGGAGATCCGCGCTTTCGCTGACGAGCGCTGACCTGTCGCCCTCAATTGCGGCGATGACGGTCTCGATTGCTTCTTCACCGAGCTTCTTGGCCGCCTTTGCCTGGCCGGCAGAGACGAGCTTGGCGGTCCAGGACTGGTCTGCCGGCGCCTTGGCGCGCTCGGAGACGATGGCCTCCAGGTCGGCAAGTGTGAATTCACGCATCTTTGTCTCCGCTCAATCGAGCCGCATCGCAATGCCATGATCGGCCATATAGCGCTTGGCTTCGCCGATGGTATGGGTGCCGAAGTGGAATATGGATGCCGCAAGCACCGCTCCGGCGTGGCCGTCGCGAATGCCTTCGACCAGATGGTCCAGGTTGCCGACACCGCCTGACGCGATCACTGGAACCCGAACCATGTCGGCGATCGTCCGGGTCAGCGCGATGTCATATCCGCCCTTCTGCCCGTCGCGATCCATGGATGTCAGCAGGAGCTCGCCGGCGCCGCGTTCCACCATTTTCTCCGCAAAGGCGACGGCGTCGATCCCTGTCGCCTCCCGTCCGCCATGGGTGAAGATCTCCCAGCGGTCCGCTTCGCCTTCCTTCGAGACCTTCTTGGAATCGATCGAGACGACGATGCACTGGTTGCCGAATTTGTCAGCGGCCTCGGCCACGAAGTCTGGGTTGCGGACGGCGGCCGAATTGATCGAGACCTTGTCCGCCCCGGCGAGCAGCAGTTTGCGGATGTCACCGACGGTGCGTACGCCGCCCCCGACGGTCAGAGGCATGAAGCAGTGTTCGGCCGTGCGGGCAACGACGTCGAAGATTGTGTCGCGGTTGTCCGACGAGGCGGTGATGTCGAGGAAGCAGAGCTCGTCCGCGCCGGCCGCATCATAAGCCTTGGCCGATTCTACGGGATCCCCGGCATCGACAAGGTTGACGAAACTGACGCCCTTGACCACGCGGCCGTCCTTCACGTCGAGACAGGGGATAACGCGAGCCTTGAGTGTCATTCGGCTTGTCCTTTTGCAGACCTGAGGAGCGTCAACGCCTCCTTCGGATCGATCCGTCCATCATAAAGCGCTCGACCGGAAATCGCACCTTCGAGTTTTTGGGCGTCCGGCGCCATCATCCGCCGGATGTCCTCCATCGAGGCGAGGCCGCCGGAGGCAATGACGGGAATGGACACCGCACCAGCGAGTTCGAGCGTCGAGTCCCAGTTGATCCCTGTCAGGATGCCGTCGCGATCGATGTCGGTGTAGATAATCGCGGCAACACCGGCCCCCTCGAATTTCCTGGCAAGCTCGATCACCCCAAGCTCGGACGCCTCGGCCCAGCCCTCGACGGCGACCTTTCCGCCCTTGGCGTCGATGCCGACGGCGACCTGACCCGGAAATTTCCGACACGCCTCGATCACCAGCGCGGGGTCGCGCACAGCGACCGTTCCGAGGATGACGCGGGCAAGCCCCCGCGAGAGCCAGTTCTCGATGTGATCCAGGGAGCGAATGCCACCGCCGAGCTGGACCGGATTGGTCGTCGCTTTCAAGATCGCGTCCACAGCCGCGCCGTTGACGGTTTCACCGGCAAAGGCACCGTTCAGGTCGACCACATGCAACCACTCGAAACCCTGCTCCTGAAAGGCTCGCGCCTGGGCGGCCGGGTCGGGATTGTAGACCGTCGCCTGCGCCATGTCGCCGAGCTTGAGGCGCACGCACTGACCGTCTTTCAAGTCGATGGCGGGAAAAAGGATCATGGCTGCATCCGTATGTTTGCGCGGCGCTCAGGGCTTCCAGCGCAGGAAATTGGTAATAAGGGCAAGGCCGAGTGCCTGGCTCTTCTCCGGGTGAAACTGCGAGCCGACCTTGTTGCCATTCGCGACAAAGGCCGTCACCGGCCCGCCATAGTCGGCAGTGGCCACGACGTCGGCCGGTACCTTGGCCTCCAGATGGTAGGAGTGCACGAAATAGGCATGCAGGCCGCCTTCGCCAGTCGGAATCCCCTCGAAGAGTGGGTGCTCTCTGCGTAGCGTCAGCGTGTTCCACCCCATTTGCGGGATCTTGAGCTCGGGGTCTTCCGGCTTCATCAGCACGACGTCGCCCTTGATCCAGTCAAGCCCGCGCGTGGTCGTCTTTTCCAACCCGCGGGAAGACATGAGTTGCATGCCGACGCAGATACCGAAGAAGGGGCGCCCCTTTGTTTCGACCGCCTCGGTCAGGGCATGCACCATGCCGCTGACGGAATCGAGTCCATGGCGGCAGTCGGCGTAGGCTCCGACGCCCGGAAGCACGATGCGGTCAGCCGAAGCCACCCTTTCCGCCTTGTCCGTCAATTCTATTTCCGCACCGATGCCGGCTTCGCGCGCCGCCCGCTCGAATGCCTTGGTGGCAGAGCGCAGATTGCCCGAGCCGTAATCTATAATCGCTACACGCATTATTGGCGGTCTCCGTCATAGCCGATGAGCCCCAGCGCGGGTCCTTGTCCGGCTTGTACATTGTATCCTCGTGCCATCGTGCCAGTTTGAGCGGTCGGTCTACCGGCCGCCTGGCTATCTGCACGGACCGAGAAATAGATAGTTTCGGCTTCATCGATATTGTCGGCGAGCGTGACCTGGTCGAAGGACCATTGCCGCCGGGCCAGGGCCGTTGCCGCGAGCATCGGCCCTTCGAGCGCCACCAGCACCGAGAGACCGATCTGGATTGCGAATCCGGCTACCGCAAACCCCGGGACCCCGGCAAGCGCGCTTGCACCGAACTGTACTGCAAGCGCAGCAATACCCCAGAACCAGAGGCGATGGAAAAGCAGCCACAGGGCCGGAAAGAAGAAGGCGGTCCATCGGAAGCCGTCTCGTATGAAGCGCGCATCCTCTGCGCTTGCGTTCTTCCCGGGCGGCGTCAGAACCAGATAGCTTGCCATGATCTCCGGTGCTTCCTGATGGTTGGTGCCGTCAGGCCAGCGAACCCTTTGTCGAGGGAACGCGGCCCGCCTGCCGAGGGTCGATTTCCGTTGCGGTGCGCAGCACCCGGGCAACGGCCTTGAAGCATGTTTCAGAGATATGATGGTTGTTGGCGCCGTAGATGTTCTGGATGTGAAGGGTGATCCCGGCATGTTGGGCAAGCGCCTGGAAGAACTCCCGCACCAGCTCGGTATCAAAGGTTCCGATCTTCGGGGCTGAGAAAGCGACGTTCCAGACAAGGAAGGGCCGGCCGGAAACATCCACCGCCGCGCGCGTCATCGTCTCGTCCATCGCGAGGTCGAGGGAGGCGTAGCGGGTGATGCCGCGGCGGTCGCCGAGCGCCTTGGCAATCGCTTGGCCAATCGCGATGCCGGTGTCTTCGACCGTATGATGGTCGTCGACGTGCAGGTCGCCCTCGGTCTTGATCGTCATGTCGATGAGTGAATGGCGTGAAAGCTGGTCGAGCATGTGATCGAAGAAGCCGACGCCCGTGGAGATGCTCGACGTACCGGTTCCGTCTATATCGATGGTCACCGACACGGAGGTCTCGTTGGTCTTGCGCGAAATGCTGGCGGTGCGGCTCATTGGCGTCTCCGGAAATATGGCCGCTCCATATCAGGGGCGAGCGGAAAATGCCAGCGTCGAGGCGGCCGAAATGGCGGCGGGCCGGAGTCCGTTCAGACAGACGTTTGAAATTGACGGATCGGCAATTACATAGGGGACAAGTAAGCCGCCCATCGCGGACGGCAAAGTCCCTCTGTGGGATCCGAAGGGTCTATGTATGAGTGAACACAATCCCTATGGAACGATGCATGCGACGACCATCATAACCGTGCGCAAGGACGGCAAGGTCGTGATGGCGGGCGACGGCCAGGTGAGCCTTGGCCAGACGGTCATGAAGGGCAACGCCCGCAAGGTGCGCAGGATCGGCAAGGGCGATGTCATTGCCGGCTTTGCAGGGGCGACCGCCGATGCGTTCACGCTGCTCGAGCGACTTGAGGCCAAGCTTGAACAGTATCCGGATCAGTTGATGCGGGCTGCAGTCGAACTCGCCAAGGACTGGCGGACGAACAAGTACCTGCGCAATCTCGAAGCAATGATGCTGGTCGCCGACAAGTCGATTACGCTCGCCATCACCGGCAACGGTGATGTTCTGGAACCAGAGCATGGCACGATCGCCATCGGCTCGGGCGGCAACTATGCCTATGCGGCGGCACGAGCCCTGATGGACAGCGACAAGTCGGCCGAGGAGATCGCGCGCCGGGCAATGGATATCGCCGGCGACATTTGCGTCTACACGAACCACAATTTCGTCATCGAGACGTTGGATGCCGAGCGTTGAAGAGTTCGCCTTCCGTCGATTGACGGAGGCTCACCTTCCGCTGGTGGGGCAGTGGCTGGCAGAGCCGCATGTCCAGCGTTGGTGGGGGGAACCCGCGGACGCCCTCTCGGAAATCCGGGGGCACTTGGACGATCCGCTGGTGGAGCCCTATCTGGTACTGATACCGGCCCGGCCGATCGGCTACGTGCAGAAGTACCTGATCGATGGGCCGGATCACCCTTACGGCGATCAGCCGGCGGGAGCTGCGGGAATTGACCAGTTCATCGGCATACCGTCCCTCATTGGCCGCGGATACGGGTCGAAAATGGTCGAAGCCTTTGCGCTGAAATTGTTCGAGGAAGGCGTGGAGCGGGTGGTCATCGATCCGCATCCGGAGAGTGCGCAGGCGATCCGGGCCTACGAGAAGGCCGGATTTACTGTATTTGATCAACGACAAACTGAGGACGGCCCGGCGCAGATGATGGCCCGGGACCGTTGCTAGAAACGAGAAGCCCATGTCTAATTTCTCTCCCCGTGAAATCGTCTCCGAGCTCGATCGCTATATCATCGGCCAGCATGAGGCGAAGCGCGCCGTTGCGATTGCGCTCAGAAACCGCTGGCGCCGTCACCAGCTCTCCGACGAGCTGCGCGACGAGGTAATGCCGAAGAACATCCTGATGATCGGTCCGACTGGCGTCGGCAAGACCGAGATCTCCCGCCGTCTCGCCAAGCTGGCGGGTGCGCCCTTCGTCAAGGTCGAGGCGACCAAGTTTACCGAAGTCGGCTATGTCGGGCGGGACGTTGAACAGATCGTTCGTGATCTCGTCGAGGTCGGTATCGGGCTGGTGCGCGAAAGGAAGCGTAGCGAAGTCACGGCCAAGGCTCACATGAACGCCGAGGAGCGTGTTCTGGATGCGCTGGTCGGTGCGACCGCTTCGCCGGCGACGCGCGATTCCTTCCGTCGGAAGTTGCGTGCCAACGAGCTCGACGACAAGGAAATCGAGATCGACATTGCCGAGACCGGTTCCGGAATGCCGGGCTTCGAGATTCCCGGCATGCCGGGTGCGAATATCGGCGTGCTGAACCTCTCCGAAATGTTCGGGAAGGCCATGGGAGGCCGCACCAAGAAGGTCAAGACGACGGTTCGTGACTCCTACAAGGTGCTGATCGACGACGAGTCGGACAAGCTCATCGACAACGAACAGATCCAGCGCGAAGCCGTCCGGTCCGTCGAGAACGACGGTATCGTCTTCCTGGACGAGATCGACAAGATCGCCGCCCGCGATGGCGGAATGGGAGCCGGCGTTTCGCGCGAAGGCGTGCAGCGCGACCTGCTGCCACTCGTCGAGGGCACGACCGTGGCGACGAAGTATGGCCCGGTGAAGACGGACCACATCCTGTTTATTGCCTCAGGAGCGTTCCATGTCGCCAAGCCGTCTGATCTGCTTCCCGAATTGCAGGGACGTCTTCCGATCCGTGTCGAGCTGAGGGCACTGACCAAGGAGGACTTCCGTCGCATTCTGACCGAGACCGAGGCAAGCCTCATCCGCCAGTACAAGGCGCTCATGGAGACCGAGGAAGTCTCGCTCGAGTTTACCGAGGACGCGATCGATGCACTCGCCGACGTGGCGGTCCAGCTCAACGCCAGTGTGGAAAACATTGGAGCGCGGCGATTGCAGACCGTGATGGAGCGCGTGCTCGACGAGATCTCGTTCGATGCGCCGGACCAGGCCGGAAACAAGCTTTTGATCGACGCGGAATACGTCCGCAAGCACGTCGGACAGCTTGCATCCAACACCGACTTGTCCCGCTTCATTCTCTGACGCGACGGCAACGGCGGCAGTCCAACTGTCGCCGTTGCCGCAAAAGTGAGCCTGCACCGTCTCGACTCCGGTCGAACTTCGCCCTAGACCGTGCGGGTGTTTTCGTCCGGGCCGCCCGAGGGCATCATTCCGACACGATTGCTGTGCATCGGTCGGCGCGAAACCACTCAACAGGGATTTCGACGGAACCTCGCATCGTGCCAAAGCTCATCACAGCGCTTGCTTTCTCGCTCCTCATGCTGGTCCAGGGCCAGTCCGTGATGGCTATGGACGTCGTTCCGGAGGGCAACCGCAATGCCGAACAGCCGAATGTGCCGGGGGCTTCGGTTCGCCGCACCAAGGCCGGCAAGACTTCCTTCGATGCGAAGTACGAGAAGGTCCGCGACCTGCTGGCCAGCGACCGCCAGCTTACGGGCAAGATCAAATCGGTGGCCCGGCAGTACGGCATCGACCCGATTCACATGGTCGGCGCGATTGTCGGGGAGCACACCTACAATGTCGACGCCTATGACCGCCTTCAGAGCTACTACGTGAAAGCGGCCGCCTATGCCGGCGACAGCTTCCGCTTCGCCTACGAGGGCGAGTCGATCGTCGATTTCGTGAAGCGCCCGGAGTTCTCGACCTGCAACGGCAAGAGCGGCTCCTATTCAGTGTGGTCCTGCCGTGAGGCGGTGTGGAACAGGTCGTTCAAGGGCGAGAGCGTCGGCGGCAGGTCCTTCCCGAACAACCGCTTCAGCGCCGTCTTCTTCCAGCCCTTCTATGCCGGCCAGACCTTTGGCCTCGGCCAGATCAACCCTTTGACTGCCCTGATGCTCACCGACGCAGTGGTCCGCGTCTCCGGCTACGACCGGCTCGACGAAGCGGATGCCGCCGGGGTCTACAAGGCGATCATGGACCCCGACGTGTCGCTCGCCTACATGGCCGCATCCATCAAGCAGTCGATCGATGCCTACAAGAAGATCGCGGACGTCGACATCTCGGAAAATCCGGGGGTCACGGCAACTCTCTACAATGTCGGCAATCCCGAAGCCCGCGCCAGCGCCTTTGCCAAGAAGCGCGCAGCCGGGGAGGCAACCTGGCCCGAAGAGAACTATTACGGCTGGCTGGTCAACGACAAGCTCGCCGAACTGCGCTCGCTGCTCTAATCTAGGAGGTTCTGCCGGCCGCGGCGCGATCGTGGCCGTGTAGCGGAACAGGCGAGCAGTTGCGAGGTTCTAAATGGACATGCGCCCGGAAGCATTCGAGCCCCCGGCACCGACGCCGCGTACGGTACCGCCGTCCAAGCTCGAGATCATTCGGACCGTTCTGCGCAATCCGCTGGAGCTCTGGGGCGAACCGTCCTACACGCTGCCCTGGATTGAGACCCGCTTCTTCCGCGAACGTACGCTGATAGTCAACGACCCGGGACTGATAAAGCATGTCCTTGTCGACAACGCGGTCAACTATCGCATGGCGGATGTTCGCCAGCTGGTCCTGCGTCCCATTCTGCGTGACGGGTTGCTGACGGCGGAAGGTGCGGTCTGGCGGCGCTCTCGCAAGGCGGTTGCGCCGATCTTCACACCGCGTCATGCCCGCGGGTTTGCCGGCCAGATGCTGCGCCAGTCCGAGCAATATGTTCTCAAGTACGAGAACGCAGGATCCACCGGGCAGGTGTGCGACATCTCGGCGGACATGACGGAGCTGACTTTCGCCATCCTGGCTGACACGCTCTTTTCCGGGGAGATTGTCTCTTCCTCGGGTCACTTCTCCGACGACGTGAACGAGTTGCTGCACCGCATGGGTCGGGTCGATCCAATGGATCTCCTGCGGGCGCCCAAGTGGGTGCCGCGTCTGACGCGGATCGGGGGCCAGAAGGTGCTCGACAAGTTCAGGGCCCTTGTCCACGACACCATGGACCTGAGACGCGAAAGGCTGCAGTCGGATCCCTCGAACGCGCCCCGGGATTTCCTCACACTGCTCTTGCAGCAGGCCGGTCCCGAAGGGCTGACCATGGGCGAGATAGAGGACAATATCCTTACCTTCATCGGGGCCGGACATGAGACGACGGCAAGGGCGCTGGCCTGGACGCTTTTCTGTGTTGCGAACACGCCCCATTTCCGCGACGCCATGGAGGAAGAGATCGATCGGGTTCTCGCGACCGGAGCCGAGCCCGTGGAGTGGCTCGATCTGATGCCGCATACCCGCGCTGCCTTTGAAGAGGCCTTGCGTCTCTTTCCGCCGGCGCCTTCGATCAACCGCGCCGCGATCGCCGACGACCAGTGGACGAATGCGAAAGGCGAAACGGTGGAGATCCCGGCAGGGATTACGGTCCTGGTCATGCCGTGGACGCTGCATCGCCACGAACTCTATTGGGAAAAGCCGCGCGCTTTCATTCCGGAACGATTCCTGCCCGGAAACCGCGAGCGAATCGATCGCTTCCAGTTCCTTCCCTTCGGCGCGGGGCCGCGCATCTGCATCGGCGCCACGTTTGCACTCCAGGAGGCGGTGATTGCGCTCGCGGTCATGATGCACCGCTTCCGTTTCGACATCACCGACGAGACGCGACCCTGGCCAGTGCAGCGCCTGACGACACAGCCGGCTAACGGGCTGCCGATGAAGGTGACGGCTCGGCGGTCTGCTTCTTCGATTTCTTGATGGTCTTGATCGCGGCACAGGTGGCGTCCCCAGTGCCCTCGCATGGCTTGTAGACGACGATCTGGCTGCCGCTTCCGTCGTCCCAGACCGCCTGTACGGCGACCGTTTCGGCTTCACCCGCCTTGAGCGAGATGTAGATGTAGTCTGCTGTATCATCCGAGGGCAGGTTGAAAGGCAGCTGGGGGTCGCATTTTGCGAGCGGGAAACGCTGGTCCAGCGCGTCGGAATTGATCGAGTAGCGAATTTCCGAGAGCCTGCAGTGCATGGTCTGGAGGGCAGTGAAGTAAATCAGCTGCCGGCCGTCATAGTTGCGGAACTGGATCCACCCCGACTTCTCGTTCGCATCGAGCATCGCCTTGTAGATGGAAACATCAGGAATTTCCGCCTTGTACTGTTCCTCGTCCTCCTCCTGTGCGCTCGCCCCCACGCCGGAGAGAAGCATACAAGCGACCGTGATGATCGGCAGCCATGCGCCCGGTTTTGACAAAAGCAAGGTGGGCATTCCGCGTTCCTCCGGCCCCCGGATGTCGCAGGGAGGCTGTAGCCTTTGCGCTTCACATGCAATAACACCATCGCTTTACTTTTTTGAAAAGTCCCCAATCCGCGCAGCGCAGTACAAGTCGGATGCATCCTCGTGGCAGATCAGTTTCTTCTTGGCATCGATACCGGCGGCACCTACACCGACGCAGTTCTCTTCAGCGAGAGGGACGGCGTGGTCGCGAAGGCCAAGGCACTCACCACGCGTCATGACCTCGCGGTGGGCATCGCCGGCGCTGTCGAAGCCGTGCTCACCGGTGCCGGTGCCCCGACCTCTTCCGTCGGTTTGGTGTCGCTCTCGACCACGCTCGCGACAAACGCCCTTGTGGAAGGGCAGGGTGGCCGCGCGGGGTTGGTAATGATCGGCTTCGGGCCTGACGATCTGCAGCGCGACGGGCTTGCCGAAGCGCTCGGCAACGACCCGGTGATCTTCCTCCCGGGTGGCCACGATGTCCACGGTATCGAGACGCCCCTGGACATGTCGAAGCTGGACGAGGCGCTGCCGGAACTCCACAACTCGGTTTCGTCCTTTGCCGTCGCCGGCTATTTCGCCGTACGCAATCCCGCACACGAGATACGCGTGCGGGATCGAATCCGTGAGATCTCGCACCTGCCGGTCACCTGCAGCCATGAGCTCTCGTCGAAACTGGGGGGCCGCGGCGCGCGCTCACGACGCTCCTCAACGCGCGCCTCGTCTCGATGATCGACCGCCTGATCGCCGCCTGCGAGCGGTTTCTTGACGGCCGCGGCATCCATGTGCCGATTACCGTCGTTCGTGGCGACGGTGCCCTCATTTCGGCCGAACAGGCCCGGCTTCGGCCGATCGAAACGATTCTCTCCGGCCCGGCCGCGAGCCTCGTCGGCGCTCGACACCTCACCGGCCTCGACAACGCGGTGGTTTCCGACATCGGCGGCACCACGACGGATGTTGCGATCCTGGATGCAGGCCGCCCACGGCTCGATGCTGAAGGTGCTGTCGTCGGAGGGTACCGCACGATGGTTGAGGCGGTCGCCATGCGGACCTATGGCCTCGGAGGCGATTCGGAGGTTCGAGTCAACGATCGGAGCCTGACGGCGAGAATCGATCTCGGGCCGCGCCGCCTGCTGCCGCTTAGCCTGTGTGCCAGTCTTCACGGTGCCGCAGTGACTGGAGCGCTGGAGCGCCAATTGAAGGCATCCCACGCGGGCCGCTACGATGGCCGTTTGGCAGTCCGGACCGGCGTGCCAGCCATATTTGCGAGCGGCCTGCAGCCCCAGGAGCAGGCGCTATACGATCGGGTGACCGATATTCCGCGGCCCTTGGACGACCTTCTTACCGCAACATCGCAAAGAGCTACGCTTGATCGGCTGGTAGCGCGCGGTCTTGTACACATCTGCGGCATCACGCCCTCGGACGCATTGCACGTTCTCGGCAGGCAGGACCAATGGGATGCATATGCCGCCCGACAGGGCCTTGCGCTCGCCGCGAGAACGAGGGACGCATCGGGCCGCCCGATCGCGGCTTCACCCGAGGAGCTCGCAGGGATGATCGTCGACCGGCTGACACGCCAGTCCGCTGAAGTTGTCCTTGCTGCCTGCCTTGCGGATGACGGCGCTGGTTCGATCGACCCGGCCGCATCGCCTTCAATCGATCGCGCGCTGAAGCGCGCACCGGGGATCGTCAACTTCCGTGTGTCGCTCGATAGGCCATTGGTGGGTCTCGGCGCTTCTGCCCCCGTCTACTATCCGGCGATCGCGGACATGCTGCATGCACAGGCCTCGATACCCGAGGATGCAGGTGTGGCGAATGCCGTGGGCGCCGTCGTGGGGCAGGTGAGGACTGCGGTCACGGTTTTCGTCACCGCGCCGGAGGATGGGATCTACATCGTCAACGGCGCGGGCGACAGCCTTCGTCTCCTGCATGAGGGCGAAGCATTTGCCGCTGCGCGCGAAAGAGCGATTTCCGTGGCGCTGCACGCCGCCCGCTTGAACGGTGCGGAGGAGCCGACCGTCGTTGTGAGCGAGCATGTTGATGCGCCGGAGATCGAGGGCCGGCGCAAGCTGGTCGAGGGGCGCTTTACCGCTACGGCAAGCGGCAGGCCGCGAATCGCTTTCGATTGATCGACTGCGATCTTTTCGATTTCGGAATAAATTCTTTGAACTCATGCCGAATTGACTATGAATGAAACCTCTGGAAAGTGGCAGCATCCGCGGAAACAATGAATTCCGCCTATCCGGAGCATTCGACATGGGTCAAACAGAAAAATACGGTCTCTCTTTCGACAGCGATTTGTTCGATTTCCTCGTCAAGGAGGCCCTGCCCGGAACCGAAGTGCAGGAGGATAGGTTCTTTTCGGAGTTTTCCGCCATCGTTCATGCGCTTTCGCCGAAGAACAAGGCCTTGCTGGCTATTCGGGACGACTTCCAGGGAAAGCTCGACGACTGGTACCGCCGGAACGGCGCACCTGCCGACATGCAGGCCTATGAAGATTTCCTGAGGGAGATCGGCTACCTCCTCCCGGAGGGACCTGACTTTGCAGTCTCGACCGCCAACGTCGACGCCGAGATCGCGTCGATCGCGGGACCGCAGCTCGTTGTCCCCGTCATGAACGCCCGCTATGCGCTGAATGCTGCCAACGCGCGCTGGGGCTCGCTCTATGACGCTCTCTACGGAACGGACGCGATTGCGGAAGCCGACGGCGCTGAAAGGGGCAAGGGTTACAACCCGGTTCGCGGAGCCAAGGTCATCGCCTGGGTCCGCGAATTCCTGGACCAGAGCGCAGCGCTTGAAGGGGCAAGCTGGAGCGAAGCGGCGGCACTGTCCGTTGAGGGGCAGGTCCTCGCGGTCACGCTCATGGACGGTCGCAAGACGGGTCTTGCCGACACGACGAAGTTTGCCGGCTTCATCGGCGAACGCTCCCGGCCGGAGCGGGTCCTCCTGGTGAATCATGGCCTGCACATCGAGATCGTCATCGATTCGACGACGACCATCGGCAAGGACGATGCGGCAAATATATCTGACGTCAGCATCGAGTCGGCCCTCACCACCATCATGGACTGCGAGGATTCCGTCGCAGCCGTCGACGCGGAGGACAAGGTCGTCGTCTACCGGAACTGGCTTGGCCTGATGAAGGGCGACCTTCAGGAAGAAGTCACCAAGGCAGGTCGTAGCTTCGTCCGAAAGCTCAATCCCGATCGGTCCTTCACGGCAGCGAACGGCTCGAGCCTTCCGGTCGTCGCGCGTTCCCTGATGCTGGTCCGCAATGTCGGGCACCTGATGACCACTCCGGCAATCCACGACCGGGACGGCAATGAGGTGCCGGAGGGGATCATGGATGCAATGGTCACCGCGCTGATCGCGCTCCATGACATAGGACCGCAGGGTCGTCGCATGAATTCGCGCGCCGGTTCCATGTATGTGGTCAAGCCGAAGATGCATGGGCCGGAGGAGGTCGCATTCGCTAGCGAGCTTTTCTCCCGCGTCGAATCAGCCCTCGGCATGGCGCCCAACACCATCAAGATGGGCATCATGGACGAAGAGCGGCGTACCACCGTCAATCTCAAGGAAGCGATCCGGGCCGCGAAGGAGCGTGTCGTCTTTATCAATACCGGTTTTCTGGACCGCACCGGGGACGAGATCCACACGTCGATGGAAGCCGGGCCGATGATCCGCAAGGGCGACATGAAGAAGGCTGCCTGGATCGGCGCCTACGAGAACTGGAACGTCGACATCGGCCTCGCATGCGGCCTTTCGGGCCACGCGCAGATCGGCAAGGGCATGTGGGCCATGCCTGACCTGATGGCCGCGATGCTCGAGCAGAAGATCGCCCATCCCAAGGCCGGAGCAAACACGGCCTGGGTACCTTCACCGACGGCCGCAACGCTTCACGCGACTCACTATCACAAGGTCGATGTCTCCGCCGTCCAGGAAAGTCTGAAGAGCAGAGCCCGCGCCAAGCTCTCTGATATCCTCTCCGTCCCGGTGGCCGCGCGCCCGAACTGGACCAGCGAAGACATCCAGTTCGAACTGGACAACAACGCCCAGGGGATCCTCGGTTATGTCGTGCGGTGGGTCGATCAGGGTGTCGGCTGCTCAAAGGTGCCGGATATCAACAACATCGGCCTGATGGAGGACCGGGCGACGCTGCGCATCTCCGCCCAGCACATGGCGAACTGGCTCCACCATGGCGTCGTGACCGAGGCGCAGATTCTCGAGACGATGAAACGCATGGCCGAGGTTGTCGATCGCCAGAACGCTGGCGACAGTCTCTACACGCCGATGGCACCGGATTACGATCGCTCGATCGCGTTCCAGGCCGCACTTGAACTCGTGCTGAAGGGCAGGGAGCAGCCGAACGGATACACCGAGCCTGTCCTGCACCGCCGCCGCCTGGAGCTAAAGGCGGCCGCCGCTTGATTGCGGGCGCCTCTCACCCATGAAAAAAGCCGCCGGAGCGATCCGGCGGCTTTTTTCTGTCTCGTCTTGTTGCTTACTGCTGGACAACCACGCGGGCACCCTTCCCCGGGCGGACGCGCTGGTAGAGATCGATGATGTCCTGGTTCATCAGGCGGATGCAGCCGGACGAGGCCGCAGTTCCGATGGATGCCCATTCCGGTGTTCCGTGAAGGCGGAAGAGCGTGTCCTGTCCCTTGTCGTTGAAGAGGTACATGGCGCGTGCGCCGAGGGGGTTGGTCAGGCCCGGCTGCATCCCTTCCTTGACGTACTTGGCCACTTCCGGCTTGCGGACAGCCATTTCTTCCGGCGGATGCCACATCGGCCATTCCTGCTTCCAGGCGATGTATGCCTCGCCTTCCCAGGCAAAGCCCTGCTTGCCCACGCCGATGCCGTAGCGAACGGCCTTGCCGCCGGGCAGCACGAAATAGAGGAAGCGGCTGGGCGTGTTGACGATGATCGTGCCCGGCTTTTCCGAGGTCGCATAGTCGACGATCTGTCGGTGATACTTCGTGTCGAGGCGGGAGATCGGAATGGCCGGCAGCGCGTAGCCGTGGTCCTCGACGGCGCCATAATCCGAGGTGAAGATCTGGTTCGTGGCGACCTTTTCGCTCCAGACGGGTCTGACCATGACGGGCGCGGTTGAGCAGCCGGCCAGCACGCTTGACGCTGCGAGGCCGCACAGGAGGAGGGCATTGCGAAGACGCATTTGATTCTCTTTGGACGGGATGGCAAAGTTCGGTTTGCCGAACATTCAGTAGCTATGGTTTATTTTCGATCGGAAGGCTCATTGCAAGCACGCGGGAGGCGGCATCGGGGGACAAGCGAGCAAAATCCGGAGGACTTGCTTTTTTGCAACAACCGGGTGGCCCAAGAAGCCTTCTTCCCGCACAGCATGAACGAACGGAAGGCTCGCGAACGCTCGGCAGTGATCCGTTTCCGTGGGACATTCCGGGACCCCAACAAACATTTGGTGCCTAATGCTTCGTTACCGCGGCCCTCTCCGGGGAGCTTTATCCCATGACGATCGTATCTCTTCACAATGACAACCCTCTCGTGGACGGACGGCAGTCCGAGCGCGCCATGATGGTCAGGCGAGGCGTCCAGAGACTTCTGATGGAAATGCGCCATGCCGTGATCCCGGAGCTTACGCTTGCAAGCGGCAGGAGAGCGGATCTGATAAGCCTCTCGGCGAAGGGCGAGGTCTGGATTGTTGAGATCAAGTCCTCGATCGAGGACTTCCGCGTCGACAGGAAGTGGCCGGACTATCGCCGCTACTGCGACCGGCTGTTCTTTGCGACGCATCGTGGCGTGCCGCTCGACATCTTTCCGGAGGACTGCGGGTTGATCCTTGCCGATGGCTATGGCGCCCATATCGTGCGGGAGGCGCCGGAACACAGGCTTGCAGCGGCGACGCGCAAGGCGGTCGTCTTCGCCTTCGCCCGTGCCGCCGCCGGCAGACTTCTGCTTGCCGAACTGGCATCCGACACCGGCAGTGGCTCCGCCGACATTTCAGCGATCGTCAGCGGCGAGAAGGACCAGACTCCGTAGGCGCGGCGAGTCGTTCCGCCTTCGATCAGAAACCGAAGAGTTCCGGCACTCTCGAACACCCGCCGTGCAAGCGTTTTACTTCGGTGCGCGTTTCGCCAGGATGCGCTGGAGCGTGCGGCGGTGCATGTTGAGGCGACGGGCGGTTTCCGAGACGTTGCGTTCGCACATCTCGTAGACACGCTGGATATGCTCCCAGCGGACACGATCCGCGGACATAGGGTTCTCAGGAAGCTCCGCCTTTTCGCCGGGCTTCTGGGTCAGCGCCGAGAAGATGTCGTCGGCATCGGCCGGCTTGGCAAGATAGTCGACGGCGCCGAGCTTCACGGCATTCACCGCGGTGGCAATGTTGCCGTAGCCCGTCAGCATGATGATCCGCGTATCGTCTCTGCGCTGGCGGATGGCCGCGATGACGTCGAGCCCGCTGCCGTCGCCGAGCCTCAGATCGACAACGGCATATTTCGGGGGCGCTGTCTTCGCCTTGGCAATGCCTTCAGCGACGGACTCCGCGGTGTCGACGATGAAGCCTCGCGTCTCCATGGCACGCGCCAGGCGCCGCAGGAACGGCCCGTCGTCGTCGACGATCAGGAGTGAACGGTCGGTGCCGATGTATTCCATGTCGGAAAGGCCGGAAGCGAGGACGGTCGCCTCCGCGGTTTCGTTCTTCTCTGCCATTCTCGAAATTCCGCGTCGTTTTCTCGGTTCTTCTGGACAGAAAGCTTATGAACGCTTCCCGGCAGGGGGTAAAGTCATTTCGCCGGCATCGATTCCATCCGGGACCGCGGCCATTCGACCACCACGCGGGCTCCCGGCAGACCGCCTAGCCGGTTCCCGAAGCTCAGGCGTGCCCCGGAGCGCTCCAGCAAGGTCTTTGCAATGAAAAGGCCGAGGCCCAGCCCACCGGCCCGCTCGTCGCGCTGGCGCTTCGTCACATAAGGCTCGCCGATCCTCAGGAGGATGTCCGGAGGATAGCCCTCTCCGTCGTCCTCTATGATGATCGTCACCTTGTCAGGGCCGTGATCGGCGGTCACCGTCACCTCTTCCTTTGCATGGTCCACCGCATTTTCCAGGAGATTGCCGAGGCCATAGAGAATGCCTGGGTTGCGCTTTCCGATCGGTTCGCCGTCACGCCCAGCCTTTTCCACCAGGCTCAGGCGAATACCGAATTCGCGGTGCGGCGCCATTACTTCCTCGAGGAGGGAAGAAAGCGGCAGATTGCGCATGTGCTCTTCGTCTGCCGCCGAAAGCGTCGTCAGCCGCCTGAGGATATCCCGGCACCGCTCGCTCTGGCTACGCAGCAGATGGACGTCCTCCCCGAATCGCTCGTCCTTGCCAAGCTCGCGCTCCATCTCCTTGGCGACGACGCTGATTGTTGCCAATGGCGTGCCCAGTTCGTGAGCGGCGGCGGCGGCCAGCCCGTCGAGCTGGGAGAGATGTTTCTCCCGCTGCAACACCAGTTCGGTGGCGGCGAGCGCATCGGAGAGCTCAGAGGCCTCGCGCGAGACCCGGTAGGAATAGAAGGCCGCAAATGCAGTGGTGGACGTGATGGCAAACCAGAATCCTGCCATCAGGATCGGAGGCACCACGAGGAGCGTTCCGGGAAACCAGGGGAGTGGGAAGGGGGAGAAGGCGAGCGCCGTGATGCCGGCGACCGCAAGGATCCCGAGCACGAGGCTGTGGCGGATCGACTGTGATGAGGATGAGATGATCACCGGTACGCAGATCAGCGGCGCGAACGGATTGGAGAGGCCGCCCGTGATGAAGAGCAGCGCGATCAGCTGGCAGAGGTCGAAGGCAAGCAGCGCAAGTGCCGCCTCCGGCGTCAGTCTGTGCGCCGGGGGATACCTGACCGCCAGGAAGAAGTTCACCCCTGCGAGGAGAGCGATCAGCACGCCTGCCGGTACGATTGGCAGGGGAAAGGCCAGCCAGAGGCCAACGACGATGACCGTAATCGACTGCCCGGCAACCGCGAGCCATCTCAGCCGGATCAGCGTCTCCAGCCTCAGCCTGCGGCTGAAGCTGATCTCTCCTAAGTCATGGTGTGTCGGCATCGGCGTGGAATCCCGGCTGTAAGATTACTGGGAGGCATCATGTACCACGCGGCTTTGCCCGTGTCGTCGGCGCTGCCTCGGAAGGATCTTCCGGCCAGGGGTGTTTCGGATAGCGCCCCCTCATGTCCGCCCGCACGTCCTTCCACGATCCCGCCCAGAAGCCGGGCAGGTCGCGGGTGGTCTGGATCGTGCGATGCGCTGGCGACAGCAGTTCGAGAAGCAGCGGCAGCCTCCCGCCGGCGACCGCAGGATGCTGTTTGAGGCCGTAGAGTTCCTGCACGCGTATCGCCAGCACCGGTTCCGCTCCATCGTAGCGGATCGGGTGCTGGTTGCCCGTCGGCGCTTCATAGTGGGTCGGAGCCAATTTCGGCAGGTCTCGTTGGGCCTGGTAGGGTACGAGTGACAGAAGGCCCTCGGACAGGCTCCCCGGGCTGACGTCGTCGAGACCGCGGGTTTCTTCCTGAAAGGGAACGAACCAGTCATCGAGGCGGGCGAGCAGGGCGGCGTCCGATGTGTCCGGCCAGGGGTCGCCGATCGAGCGGTGGAGAAAGCCGAGCCGCTCGCGCAGCTGGGCGCCCGCCTTCGAGAAGGGCAGGAACTGGAGACCGAGCTGCGCGACACCTTCGGCAAGCGCCCGCGCGGCCGCAAGCCCCTTCGGA
>NZ_CP044011.1:1325000-1502500 GCF_016864555.1 Sinorhizobium sp. BG8
TGCTTCCCTCCGACATTACCGGGTCCGAGGTCTATTTCAGCGAGAGCGGCAAGGGCGAGTTCAAGTTCCAGCAAGGGCCCATCTTCGCCAACCTGATCCTGGCCGATGAGATCAACCGCGCGCCGGCGAAGGTGCAGTCAGCACTTCTCGAGGCGATGGAGGAGCGACAGGTGACCGTCGGCGGACAGAGCCACCCGCTCGCGGATCTCTTCCTCGTCATGGCGACACAGAACCCGATCGAGCAGGAAGGCACCTATCCTCTGCCGGAGGCCCAGCTCGACCGGTTCCTCATGCACATTCGCGTCGACTATCCGGACGCCAAGTCGGAAGTGGCGATCATGGAACTGGTCCGCTCCGAGGAGAAGGCGGACCATGGCAAGGGCAACGCTCCGCAGAAGCTGGACGCCGACGTCGTGCTTGCTGCGCGCGCCGAGATTTCGGACGTTGCCGTTTCAAAGGCGATCGAGGACTACATCGTCGCGCTCGTGATGGCGACGCGCTATCCGGACAAGGTCGACCCGGAGCTCGCCAAGTGGATCCAGGTCGGCGTCAGCCCCCGCGGCGTGATCGGGCTCGACAAGGTCTCGCGCGCGCATGCCTGGCTGAACGACAGGGATTTCGTGACCCCGGACGACGTACAGGCGACGGTGCATGACGTGTTCCGTCACAGGCTCGTTCTCTCATACGAGGCCCACGCCGGCGGGGTAACCGCTGACCAGGCGATTGATCGTATCGTTGAAAAGGTGGCGACCGCCTGATCGGGAGGGACTTGCAGTGGCGATTTCTCTGCCGGCCTTCGGAAGGACTAAAGGGATCGTGCGGACAGACACGCGCCGATCCGACGGTGTCTACGTCTCCGTCGACGACCTCGCCGCGCTGGAGCTGATCGCCTGCGACCTGACCTTCCTGCGCAAGGGTCCCGTGCGCCGCCTTCTCGCTGGCCGCCACGAGTCGCGCATTCGCGGCCGGGGCCTCAGTTTCGAGGAACTCCGCACCTACTTGCCGGGCGACGACATCCGCACGATCGACTGGCGGGTCACCGCTCGCACGGGGCAGCCTTTCGTGCGTGTCTATGACGAGGAAAAGGACCGGCCGGCGCTCGTCGTCGTCGACCAGCGTATCAACATGTTCTTCGGCAGCCGCCGATCGATGAAATCGGTTGCAGCCGCCGAAGTGGCCGCACTCTGCGCATGGCGGGTCGTTGCACTCGGAGACCGCGTCGGTGGAATGGTCTTCGATGACGTGGATGAGGAAGCCATCCGGCCACACCGTAGCCGCGAGGCGGTGATCCGCTTTGCAGAGGCGATCGCGAAGAAGAACAACGCGCTGAGTGCAGCGTCTGAGACCAAGAGGGCGGCCGGACAGCTGGACGCAGTCCTTTCGAAGGTCGCGGCCGTTGCCCGTCACGATCACCTGATCATTGTCGTCAGCGACTTCGACGGTCATGGACCCTCGACGCGCGACCTTCTCCTCAGGATGTCCGTGGCTAACGACGTGATCGCCATCCTGGTCTACGATCCCTTTCTCCTGAACCTTCCGCGTCACGGCGAAATGGTGGTGAGCGGCGGCGCGCTCCAGGCGGAACTGCAGTTCGGCCGCAGCAATGTTCGTGATGCAGTGGACAACTTCGCCCGAACCCGCGGCCGCGAATTGCTGTCGTGGCAGAAGGAGATGGGGCTGCCGATGTTGCCTATCTCCACTGCTGAAGAGGTGGCACCGCAGTTGCGCACGCTTCTCGGCCAGCTCGCCTGGCGGCAGAGGAGGCGCTGAATGGAGCCTTCTACCCCACCGCAGGATCCGATGCTCGACGCCACTCTGCGGGAACTGGCCGACATCGCCTTGCCGCCCCCCGTCTCGATGATGCCTGCGACGTGGGGATGGGCGGTGTTGGCCGCCGTCGTCGCGCTCACGCTCGCCTTTTTCCTGTGGCGCTGGCTGCGCCACCGCGCGCAGAACCGCTACAGGCGTGAGGCATTGGCGGAGCTTTCGAAGCTGGAGGCGTCGATCGCAGGGCCTGCAGCACGTCGCTACGCTCTCGCATCCCTGCCGGCACTCATCAAGCGGACCGCGCTCGCAGCATGGCCGCGCGAAACGGTTGCAGCACTCAGCGGACCGGGCTGGTCCGATTTCCTCAAGGCCCATGCCGGCAAGGCGAGGATCGACGAGGATGCCTATCGCTTCCTTGCCGAAACCCAGTACCGGGTGCCTGCGCTCGCCATGGTGGACGAAGGCGCGGCCCGGCGCACGATTTCCGCCGCACGCCAATGGATCGAGGGCCACGATGTACACCCTTGATCATCCGTGGCTGCTGCTGCTGTTCCCCTTGCCGCTGCTCTTCTGGTGGCTGCTGCCACCCTATAGCGAACAGACGCCGGCCGTCCGAATACCCTTCTTCGACGACATTGCGAAAGCGGCCGGTATCGGCCCGACCGAAGGCGCGGTCGTTCCGCGAGCCAACCTTCTGCAGAAGATCATCCGGCCGCTCTGCTGGCTGTTGCTGCTCTTGGCAGTGGCCCGGCCGCAATATGTCGAACCGCCGATCGAGAAGACTGAGCCGCAGCGCGACCTGATGCTCGCGCTCGACCTTTCGCAATCGATGGACACGCGTGACTTTCGCGATCCGCAGGGCAATCTTGAAGCGCGTGTCGACGGTGTGAAGGCGGTGGTCGCTGACTTCATCGACCGGCGGCCGCACGATCGCCTGGGACTGATCGCCTTTGGCGACGCTCCTTACCCGCTTGTTCCCTTCACCATGGATCATGGCACGGTCCGCAGCATGCTCGCCGGCACTCTGCCCGGCATGGCGGGGCCAAGCACTGCGGTGGGCGATGCGATCGGCCTTTCGATCAAGCTGTTCCAGAAGAGCAATGCCCCGGACAAGGTGCTGATCATCCTGACCGACGGCAATGACACCGCAAGCAAGATGCCGCCCGACAAGGCCGCGGAAATCGCAAACGACAACCACATCCGCATCCACGCGATCGGGATCGGCGACCCGAATGCTCAGGGTGAACAGAAGCTCGATACCGCGATGCTCGAGAAGATCGCCACCGCGACCGGCGGGCGCTTCTTTCTCGGCCAGGACCAGAAAGGACTTGCCGATATCTATGCACTGCTCGACGAAATCACGCCGGCAAACCAGAAGACGCTGAGCTGGCGCCCTCGGATCGACCTGTTTTACTATCCGCTCGGCGCCGCGGTCCTGCTCGTGCTCGGCTATCACGCCTTGATGTGGTTCCAGTCCATCAGCTCCCGGCGAAGGAACAGCGAGGCCGAGGCATGATCGCCGATTTCCACTTCCTGCGCCCCTGGTGGCTGCTGGCGGTGGCGGCGGCAATCCTGCTGCTCTGGATCCTCGCGCGGCAATCGGACATGCGCT
Organism: Sinorhizobium sp. BG8; assembly: GCF_016864555.1. NCBI lineage: Bacteria > Pseudomonadati > Pseudomonadota > Alphaproteobacteria > Hyphomicrobiales > Rhizobiaceae > Sinorhizobium > Sinorhizobium sp. BG8. The sequence continues at coordinate 1,328,380 of NZ_CP044011.1, forward strand.
CAAGGTGGAAAGACCTGATCGCACCGAACCTGCTCGACCACCTCCTCGTCGACCGAGGCGGGAGCTCCGGCTTTCGCCCGGTCCATCTGGTGGCCGGCCTCATCGCCCTGTCCGGTATCGCGGCCGCGGGGCCAACCTGGGAGCGGGAACGCCCGCCATTCGTGGAGGATACCGCGCCGCTTGCGATCGCCATCGATCTCGGCCCGACGATGAATGCCACCGACATCACCCCGACCCGGCTCGAACGGGTCAAGCTCAAGGTTCAGGATGTCATGGCGAGGCGAAAAGGCGCGCGCACGGCGCTGTTTGCCTATGCCGGCTCCGCCCATATGGTGCTGCCCCTGACCGATGATGCCGCGTTGGTCTCTACCTATCTGGCTGCGCTTTCGCCGGCGTTGATGCCCGTGGCCGGAAAAGATACCGCCAAGGCGCTGGCGACCGTGGAGGCCGCGCTCTCCGACGAAACGTCGCCGGGGACGATCCTGTTCATGACCGACGGCGTCGAGCGCGGTGCCTTTGGCGCATTCTCCGGCTACAAGGGTCGCAACGATCTGATGGTGCTCGGCATCGGCACGCCGGAAGGCGGTCCGGTGAAGATCGGAGATGGAGAATATCTGACTGATAGCACCGGTGCACGCGTCCAGGCACGCCTCGACGTCGCGGTACTGAAGGAGCTGCAATCCGCTTCCGGGGTCGAGGTGGCGACTATTACTCTCGATGACAGTGATGTGGACTGGATCGTCAGGCGGATCCAGACGTCGTTCGCCGAGAAGTCGGAAGAAGGCCTGACCCGGTGGCGCGACATGGGGTGGTACCTGACTATCCCGATCGCCCTGCTTGCCGCTTTCAGCTTCAGGCGCGGTCATGTCATCCATTGGTTCGGTGCCGGCCTGCTCGCCGTTTCGCTGAACCTCGCCGATCGGGCCGAAGCGGCAGATGTCACCTTCATCGATCTTTGGCAGACACTCGACCAGCAGGGACGGCGTGCCTTCGAGCATGGCGACTATGCGGCTGCCGCTGATCACTTTGCCGATCCGGCCTGGCGCGGCGTTTCGCTCTATCGCGCCGGCCGCTACCAGGACGCGATCGATGCCTTTGCGCAGTCGAACACTGCCGAGAGTTACTTCAATCAGGGCAACGCCCTGATGCACCTCGATAAACCGGATGAAGCCATCACCGCCTACCAGCAGGCGCTGAAGCAGCGCGTGGACTGGCTCGAGGCGAAGGCCAATCTGTCACTTGCGGAGCGGCGGAAGAAACAGAAGGACGACGAGGAGGACGAGCAGCAGCAGGAGGCGGCGGACCTTTCGCCGGACAAGATCCAGTTCGACGACAAGGGCAAGCGCGGCAAGGAGGGAAAGGTCGAGGCCGGCGCGCAGACCGCGGACATGTGGATGCGCAACATCCAGGTGTCGCCGGCGGATCTTCTCGCTCGCAAGTTCGCGATCGAGGCTTCGGGAGCGGGGCAATGACGAGCGGTAAGGCAAGACGTACCTTCTGGCCGTTGTTGACGCTGTTCTGCTGGCTCGCGGCGGCGGTTGCCGGTCATGCCGCCGATCCTTTTGCCCGGGTGGCGCTGCAGACAACTGGAAAACTCTACGTCGGCCAGCAGATCCTCATCGATGTCGATGTCCTCGTGCCGAACTACTTCCTCGAACCGCCGCAATTTCCTCCGTTCGACTTGCCGGGTACGGTCGTGACACTTCAGGACGGCCGGGCATTGAACCTCAACGAGACCGCCGAGGGAACCGACTATTCCGGCATCCGCCGCACCTACGCGATCACTCCGCTGGCGGCGGGCGACTACACCTTGCCGCCGGCGGAGATCGTCTTCGGCTATGCGGCGGTGCCCGGGCAGACCACCAAGGGCAGGGTGACGCTGCCGCCGTTCCGTTTCACGATCGGGGCCGCGCCGGGCGCTGCATCGGGTGGTTCGGGAGTCGTGTCCGCCAAGGTCACCCTGACGCAGGACCTTGACCACGATCCGGCGACGCTCAGGGCCGGAGATACACTGGTGCGAACGACAAACATTCGTGCCGAGGGCCTGCGGGCCATGATGATTCCCGAGCCGGAGTTCGCGGCACCCGCGGGCGTGCGCATCTACAGGCAGGACCCGGTGCTTTCGGAAGAGAAGGACCAGAATGGCGAGGCGATCGCCGGGCTGCGGAAGAATGTGGCGAGCTATCTGTTTTCCGAGCCCGGCACCTACGTACTCCCGGCAGTGGACATAAGCTGGTTTGATCCCGCCACCGCGACGACGCAGCATGAAACCGCGCCCGCGGTCACCGTGACCGTCGCCGCGGCGCCGGCCATCCAGACGGGGTTGGCGCCTCCACCTTCGGGCGAGAGGTCGACACCGGTGAGCTGGGTGGGAATTGCCGTTGCTGCAGCCGCGGTGCTGGGCGCGGGTCTCGCCATAGGGGGCAGCGCTCTTGGATTGACCTGGCTTGAGACGCGCTGGGAGGATCGGCGGGCGCGGCGGGAAAGCTCGGAGGCGGCGTTCTTCCGGAAGGTGGAGATCGCCTGCCGGGACGGATCCGAAGTCGAGCTTGCGCAGGCTCTCGATGCGTGGTCGCGCAAGGCCAGGATCGTCCCTCTGGCCGAATGGCTGCATGGTTTCGCCGACGCCGGCACTGTGGCGGCCTATGACGGTCTTCAGCGCGCCCTCCATGGCTCATCCGGCTCCGGTCGCCGCGGTGGACAGTCGGACGGTCTCATGGCGGGGCTCGACAGAGCCAGACGAGCATGGCTGCAGCACACGCGCAACGAGCCGACACGAGAGCAATCCGCCTTGCCGGCACTCAATCCAGATTTAGATGATTTCGAAAGGGTGGAAATAACTGCAATGTAATTCAAAGAATTACAATTTTTTGTAACTTGCAAGTCGTCAAGCTCTACCACATCCTGGCGCGGTTGTAGCCTCCGCCTGTTGGGAATTGCCTCTCAATCATCTTGGTTCGTAAGGAGCATCGCAATGATTCCTGCATTGAAGAGTGTTTGCGGCGGCCTTGGTCGGGCTGCCACCATGGCGTTGCGCCCCAACGCCCTGGCGCTTGCCGGAACCGTCTTTGTCTCGTCGATTGCCGGCCCGGCCGCACCGGTACATGCGCAAGATGCGGCAAAGCCGAATATCCTCGTCATCTTCGGTGATGACGTCGGCCAGACCAATATCAGCGCCTACTCGTTTGGCGTGATGGGCTACAAGACCCCGAACATCGACCGGATCGCCCGAGAGGGCATGATGTTTACCGACTACTACGCGGAGAACAGCTGCACGGCTGGTCGGTCGACCTTCATCACCGGGCAGACCTGCCTGCGTACCGGGCTCTGCAAGGTGGGGATTCCCGGCGCCCCGTCGGCCTTCAGGACCGGGACATCACAATCGCCCAGGCGCTGAAGCCGCTCGGCTATGCGACGGGACAGTTCGGCAAGAACCATCTCGGCGATCAGGACCGGTTCCTGCCGACTGCGCACGGCTTCGACGAGTTCTTCGGCAATCTCTATCATCTGAACGCAGAAGAGGAGCCCGAGCGGCCCTATTACCCGAAGAACGACGCGGCTTTCGTGAAGAGCAATTCGCCGCGCGGAGTGCTCCACAGCTTCGCCGATGGGAAGGTCGACGATACCGGCCCACTCAACCGCAAGCGGATGGAGACGATCGACGACGAAACGACGGAAGCGGCCATTGCCTTCATGCAGAAGCAGGTGCAGGCGGGCAAGCCGTTCTTCACCTGGATGAACACGACCCGCATGCACGCCTTCACCCATGTGAGGCCGAGCATGCAAGGTCAGAGCGGCATGCCGGGCAACGAGTATGCCGATGGCATGGTCGAGCATGACGGCGACGTGGGCAAGCTCCTGAAGGCGCTGGACGACCTCAAGGTCGCCGACAACACGATCGTCGTCTACACCACTGACAATGGCCCCAACCAGTGGTCCTGGCCAGATGCCGCAACGACGGCGTTCCGCAGCGAAAAGGACACGAACTGGGAAGGAGCCTTCCGCGTACCGGCGATGATCCGCTGGCCGGGCAAGGTCAAGGCCGGGGAAGTTTCCAACGATATGGTTTCGGGGCTCGACTGGTTCCCGACGCTGCTTGCTGCCGCGGGCGATCCCGATATCAAGGAGCGGCTCGTCAAGGGGACCGATGTCGCCGGCAAACCGTTTAAGGTTCATCTCGACGGCTACAACCAGCTACCCTACCTGACGGGCGAACAGCCGAAGTCGGCGCGTGAGGAATTCTACTACTTCAACGACGACGGAGAGGTGGTCGCATATCGCTATGGTAACTGGAAGATCGTCTTCTGCGAGCAGCGTGCTCCGGGCGGATTTTCGGTATGGGCAAATCCGTTCACGTGCCTGCGTGCGCCCAAGGTCTTCAACCTGCGCATGGACCCCTATGAACGGGCGGACGTCGTCTCCGACCAATACTACGACTGGCTGGCCAAGAACGCCTACCTGATCCAGTACGGCGTGTGGCGCGTTGCGCCGTTCCTTCAAACGTTCAAGGAGTTTCCGCCCAGCCAACGCTCCGCAAGCTTCAGCATCGATCAGATGGTCGAGGCGCTGATGAGATCCATGGATCAGGGGGCGGCGACAAAATAGCGTCGGCCATCTCCGGATAAGGATACGCCGGCGACGACCGGCGTATTTTCTCTATGCCCCCGGGGAGGCGCGATCCTTCCCGGTTGCGTGGCCTTCCGCTTGCTCCTCCGGTCACAGCACCCGCTCCTGGGCTTGGGCGACCTGTTCCCTTCGATAATCCGCTCCGTGAAGCACCTCCTGGTCAGACATCGTGCTGCTTCGACCGTCGGGATCTGCCGGTCGCCGGCCGGCGGCGGCGCGACCGGCGCTGGGTTGCAGCGGAGCTGCGAGTTGCGCTTGGGGTTACTCAGGAAAGCCTTGCTCGAGTTTTCAATCAATCGATTGACTTAATTTCGTTGTGATGTATATTCGCGATATGAAAAATATGACACCCCCCCTTTCACGAAGTGATGCGGCACGCGAGAAGCTCCTGAGCGCATCCATCGGCGTCTTCGGCCGTTATGGCTTCGACGGCGCCTCGACCCGACAGCTGGCGGAGGCCGCCGGCGTCAACCTCCAGGCGATCCCCTACTATTTCGGCAGCAAGGAGGGTCTCTATCTGGCAACTGCCGAATACCTCGCCGCGCAGATCGGCTCCTATACCGGCGAGATGCGCGGACAGATCGCCAGCCGATTGGCTGCGTTGGAGGAAGCGGGGCAGGCACTTGGCGTGACGGAGGCCCGAGCGATCCTGACCATGATGGCGCAGACCATGGTCACCCTGTTCATGAGCAAGACCTCCGAGCCCTGGGCCCGCTTCATCATCCGTGAACAGATGGAACCCACGGAAGCTTTCCGGCGGATCTACGAGAGCATCATGGGGCCGATGATCGGCACCGCACGGCGCCTGATCGGCGTCATTCTGGATGAGCCGCAGGACAGTGCCCATGTGCGTCTGCGCACGCTCTCCTTCGTCGGCAACATCATGATCTTCCGCGTCGCACATGCGGCCGTGCTGAAACAGATGGATTGGGAGAGTGTCGGGCCCAAGGAAATCGAGACTGTTCAGAGGCTTGCGGCAGAGCTTGTCGCAGCCGTCCGCCCGGATGGAGCCACGTCATGAAACTGTTCGTTCCCGCCGTCCTGCTGGCCGCCGTCGCCGCGGGCACCGCATGGTGGTATGACGTACCGCAGAAGCTCGGCCTGATGCCACAGCAAACCAATGAACTGCGCCTTTACGGCAATGTGGACATTCGCCAGGTCTCGCTCGGCTTCCGCGTCAGCGGTCGCGTCTCCGAGACTGCCGTCGACGAAGGCGACACGGTCAAGGCCGGCGCAGTCGTCGCTCGCCTCGATGCAGCCCCGCACCAGGCTGCCGTCAGGGCTGCCGAAGCCGAGGTCGGCGCCCGGCGCGCGACGCTCCAAAAGCTGAGGGCCGGTGCCCGGGCGACGGAAATCGCCCAGGCGCGCGCCCAGTACAACGAGACGTTGGCGGATCTCGAAAACGCCGAACTCGACCTCGATCGGGCAAAGCGGCTCGGCCCGTCGGGCACGATTTCCCAATCGACGCTCGATCGTGCTGTCGCGGGCAAGGCGAGTGCCGATGCGCGTGCTGAATCCGCCAGGGAGGCGCTCAAGCTTCTCGAGGAAGGCAGCCGTGCAGAGGATATCGCCGCGGCCGAATCCGATCTTGGTGCGGCTGAGGCTGCCCTGGCCTCCGCGAAGATCTCCCTGGACGACACCGAACTAAAGGCACCGAGCGACGGCGTCATTCTTTCCCGTGTACGCGAGATGGGGGCCATCGTTGCCCCGTCGGATACCGTGCTCGTCCTGTCTCTGAATGCGCCGGTCTGGGTGCGCGCCTATGTCGGTGAGACCAATCTCGGACGTGTCCATCCGGGCATGAAAGTGGAGATCACTTCGGACAGCAGCGGCGCCAAGCGCTACTCGGGAACGGTCGGCTTTATTTCGCCGGTCGCGGAATTTACGCCCAAGTCGGTGGAAACGCCGGAATTGCGCACGGACCTCGTCTATCGCTTGCGCATCATCGTGACGGACGCTGATGCCGCTTTGCGGCAGGGCATGCCGGTGTCGATCCACCTGCCTTCGCCGGAGGTCGCAGAGCGATGAGCGCGCCGATCGTGTCCGTGGAAAACGAGGTCGCGCGCCTGACCGACGTGGCGAAGCGGTTTGCCGCGGACGCCGCCCCGGCCCTCGACAGCATCTCGGGTACGATCCGCGGCGGCGAGATCACCGGTCTTGTCGGGCCGGACGGAGCGGGCAAGACGACGCTGATCCGCCTGATGACCGGGCTGATGCTGCCGGACAACGGCGAGGTGAGCGTTCTCGGCTTCGACACGCGGCGGGATCCGGCGTCGATCCAGGCTGCGATCGGGTACATGCCGCAGCGCTTCGGCCTCTACGAAGACCTCTCCATCCGCGAAAATCTCGACCTCTATGCCGACCTGCGCGGCCTGCCGCCCCGCGAACGTCCGGCGATCTACGACGAGCTCCTGACCTTCACCGACCTCGCGCGCTTTACGACGCGGCTGGCGGGGAAGCTCTCCGGCGGAATGAAGCAGAAGCTCGGCCTTGCCTGCGCGCTCCTGAAGAAGCCCAGGCTTCTTCTTCTTGACGAGCCCGGCGTGGGCGTCGATCCGATATCGCGCCGCGAATTGTGGGCGATGGTAGAGAACCTGACCAAGGAGGGGATAGGCGTGGTCTGGTCGACGGCCTATCTCGACGAGGCGGCGGCATGCGACCGCGTGTTGCTTCTCAACCAGGGCAAGCTTCTTTTTTCGGGCCCCCCGGCGGAGCTCACCGGCCGGGTCGAAAACCGCGTGTACCGCGTCACCGCCACGACCGGCCGTCGTCGGCAGGAGCTGGCGCGGCTGCTCGACGGCAAGGATGTGGTCGACGGCGTGATCCAGGGGGAAGCGATCCGCCTGGTCATGAGGCAAGGTACGACACCGGATGACATTGCGAGTACCGAGGGCGGCGAAGTGCATGCCGAGCTCGTCGCGCCCCGCTTCGAGGACGCCTTTGTCGATATGCTCGGAGGCGGTCCCGGCGGCCGCTCGGCGCTTGCAGAGGCACAGCGCAGATACGAGGTGGGCGACAGCCAGCCCGTCATCGTCGCCCGAGGACTGACGAAGCAGTTTGGTGATTTCACTGCCGCCGACAATATCAGCTTCGAGATCCCGCGTGGCCAGATTTTCGGTCTGCTAGGGCCCAACGGTGCGGGAAAGTCCACCACGTTCAAGATGCTCTGCGGTCTCCTGAAGCCTACGGGCGGCGAGGGCCGCGTCGCGGGCTTCGATCTGCGGCGCGATGCGGCGCAGGCGCGCAACCGTCTCGGTTACATGGCGCAGAAGTTCTCGCTCTACGGTGATCTTAGTGTCGGACAGAACCTCTCCTTCTTCGCGGGCGTCTATGGCCTCGGCGGGTCGGACAAGAAGAGGCGCATCGCGCTGATGACGGAAATCTTCGATCTCGGCCGTCGTCTCGACATGTCGGCGAAGGATCTGCCGCTCGGATTGAAGCAGCGCCTTGCGCTTGCCTGTGCAGTGATGCACGAGCCGGAAGCCCTGTTTCTCGACGAGCCGACATCGGGCGTCGATCCGATCACCCGCCGCGAATTCTGGACGCATATCAACGCACTCGTCGAAAAGGGCGTGACGGTGCTCGTCACCACCCATTTCATGGACGAGGCCGAGTATTGCGACCGCATTTCACTGATCTATCGCGGCCGCTCGATCGCACTCGGATCCCCTGACGAATTGAAGCGTAGCGTCGCGACACCCTCATTGCCAGACCCGACGATGGAGGACGCCTTCATCGCGCTCGTCGAGGGCTCGCAGCAAAGGGCGGCGGCATGATCATGACGCCCCAATCCTCCGGCCGCGCCGTTCGGTTCGCGGCCCTCGTGCGCAAGGAGAGCCTGCAGGTCATCCGCGACCCGAGCAGCATCCTGATCGCCTTCGTCCTGCCCCTCGTGCTTCTCTTCCTCTTCGGCTACGGTGTCTCGCTCGATACGACCAATACCCGCATCGGCCTGGTCAACGAACTGTCGTCGCCGCTGACGGACGACCTTGCCGCAAGTTTCCAGGCTTCGCGCTATTTCACCACCGACCTCGGTCGCGACCGGCGAGAGTTCGAGGAGGATCTGGTCAGCGGGCGCATTCGGGGCATCGTCGTCATCACCGCATCCTTTGGCTCGGACTTCGCGGCCCGGCGCAATCCGGCAATCCAGGTCGTCGTCGACGGCTCCGATCCGAACACGGCGAATTTCGTGCAGAACTATGTCCGCGGTACCGTCTCAACATGGGAGAGGCAACGGGCGAGCGAAAGCCGTGGAGAACTGCCGGCGATTTCGGTCGAGCAACGCTTCTGGTTCAATCCGGAGCTTGCCAGCCGCAACTTCCTTGTCCCCGGTTCAATCGCCATCGTCATGACGCTCGTCGGCACGCTGCTCACCTCGCTCGTGGTCGCGCGAGAATGGGAGCGCGGCACGATGGAGGCCATGATGGCGACACCAGTGACGGCGGCCGAGCTGCTCGCCGGCAAGATCCTTCCCTATTTCCTGCTCGGCCTCGCCTCGATGACGCTGTGCGTGGTCCTCGCCGTGTTCCTTTTCGCGGTACCGTTCCGCGGTTCGATCCTTGCTCTATATGCGCTTTCGGCGACATTCCTGATCCCGGCGCTGGGGCAGGGGCTCTTGATTTCCGCCGCGACCAAGAACCAGTTCCTTGCCTCGCAACTGGCGCTGATCTCCGCGTTCCTCCCGGCCTTCCTGCTGTCCGGCTTCCTGTTCGAGATCAACTCCATGCCGACGGTGATCCAGTGGATCACCTATATTGTGCCGGCGCGCTATCTCATCCCGAGCCTGCAGACCGTGTTTCTCGCCGGCGACATCTGGCCGATGTTCCTGCAGGCGATCGCCGTCATGCTGCTGATGGGGGTGGCGCTTTTCGCGCTCGCAGCGCGCAGTACCCGCAAGAGGATTGGCTGATGTGGTGGTTGCGCTTGAAATCGCTGATCGTCAAGGAACTGCTTGCGGTGCTGCGGGACCCGAAGAGCCGGCTGATCCTGATCGGCCCGCCGATCGTACAGCTGTTGGTGTTTTCCTACGCCGCGACGCTTGACGTGCGCAATGTCGACATCATGGTCCTGAACCGTGACAGCGGCCATTGGGGAAGCGAGCTCGTCCAGCGGATCGAGGCGTCTCCGACCTTCCGCAGCGTCGCCCGCGCCGACAGCCCCGAACAGCTGCGCCGGGCGATCGACCGGCAGCAGGTCACCGCGGCGATCCGCATCGATGCCAGCTTTTCGCGTGACATCGAGGCGGGCCGGCCGGCCGGCTTGCAGGTCGTCCTGGACGGACGCCGCTCAAACGCCTCGCAGATCGTCTCGGGGTACCTGATCCAGATCGTCGGCACGCTTTCGGCCGAGACGCCCTCCGGCAAGCGCAACCTTGCCGAAACGGTTCTGACGATCCCCCGCAACTGGTTCAATCCCAACCTCAATTTTCAGTGGTTCATGGTGCCGAACCTGGTGGCGAGCATCGCGCTGCTGATCGGGCTCATCGTCACGGCGCTCTCGATCGCCCGCGAGCGCGAACTCGGCACCTTCGACCAGCTGATGGTGTCGCCGCTTCGCACCCACGAGATTCTGATCGGCAAGCTTATCCCGCCGATGATCATCGGCCTGTTCCACATCTCGGTCTATATCCTGGCGGCCGTCTTCGTCTTCGGCGTACCGCTGCGCGGCTCGCTTCTCCTGCTCTACGGCAGTGCCTTTTTCTATCTGGCCTCCGTCGTCGGGCTCGGCCTGTTCATCTCCGCACTTTCGAAGACGCAGCAGCAGGCGATTCTCGGCGCCTTCCTGTTCCTCGTGCCGGCCATGCTGCTTTCGGGCTTCGCAACGCCAATCGAGAACATGCCGGACTGGCTTCAGCCGGTCACCGTCATCAATCCGCTCCGCTATTTCCTGGTTGTGGTGAAGGGCGTGTTCCTCAAGGACATTCCGCTCGAGGAGGTCGTCAGACAGACCGTTCCCCTATGCCTGATCGCAATCGTCACCCTCACCGCCGCCGCCTGGCTGTTCCGCCGGCGGATGGAGTGAAGACGACGGCCGAAACGCCGAAGCGAGGCCCCGCAGGCGTTTTCCCCATCGCTTGGGGGTCTGTCAAAGTGAATCGGCGCGAAGCACGAGTTTCCGAATTGCCGGACGTCAAGCAATCGGTCTTCGGGAGGGGACTCGCAAGTCGTTGAGATCTTGAGGGGAAAATGGTGCTGCTAGAGAGATTTGAACTCTCGGCCTCTCCCTTACCAAGGGAGTGCTCTACCCCTGAGCTATAGCAGCATTCAGCGAAGCGATCATGATGTGTTCGCTTCAAGCGAGGCGCCTATTGCCACAGCTGGACCCCCAGCGCAAGCCGCAAACGCAACATTGCCGCAACAAAAATTGCATGAGGTGCGGCCGAGCTTTTCGCAGGCGGGGTTTTTCGCTATGGAGACGGTCATGACGGACGATGAAAACACGGGCGGGAAGGCCGCCCAGAAGCAGAAGACCGAGGCGGAGCGGCGCGCGGAGCGACTGGCGAAGACGCTGCGCGAGAATTTGCAGCGCCGCAAGCAGCAGAGTCGCGCACGGCGTTCCGGTGCCGCAGACGAGGCAATCGGCCTTCCTGCCGCAAAAACGGACGAATCAGGAGATTAGTCGGCCCTGTCGCCGTCTCCTTGTCCGGAGGCGGTCGCGCATGGGGACAACCGGCCGCGCAAGCCGCGCGCCGGCAGACTTCATTTTTGTATTGCATTGCTCTAAAGAGGCGCTTTCTCCGAAAGCCGACGTTTCAGAAAGGCGGGCCAGGCCCGTAGGTATACATGGATCGTATCAGAATTGTAGGCGGCAGCGAACTGAGGGGCACTATCCCGATTTCCGGCGCCAAGAATGCCGCCTTGCCGTTGATGATCGCCTCGCTCCTGACCGACGATACGCTGACGCTCGAAAACGTGCCGCACCTTGCGGATGTCGAGCAGCTCATCCGTATCCTCGGCAACCATGGCGCCGACATTTCGGTCAACGGCCGCCGCGAGCGCCAGAGTGAAGGGTACTCGCGTACCATCCATTTCACCTCGCGCAACATTGTCGATACCACGGCGCCCTACGAGCTCGTCTCCAGGATGCGCGCGAGCTTCTGGGTGATTGGGCCGCTCCTGGCGCGCGAGGGCAGGGCCCGTGTCTCGCTGCCGGGCGGCTGCGCCATCGGCACGCGTCCGGTCGACCTTTTCATCGAGGCGCTGACGGCGCTCGGCGCCACCATTGAGATCGACGGCGGCTATATCGAAGCGCGCGCGCCGGAAGGCGGCCTCGTCGGTGCACGCTACACCTTCCCCAAGGTATCCGTCGGCGCCACGCACGTGATGATGATGGCTGCAACGCTTGCCCGGGCACGACCGTGATCGGCAATGCCGCCCGCGAGCCGGAAGTCCAGGATCTCGCGAAGTGCCTGAACGCCATGGGTGCGAAGATCAGCGGCGCCGGCACCGCGACGGTCACCATCGAGGGCGTGGACCAGCTTTCCGGCGCCCGCCATCGCGTGCTGCCCGACCGCATCGAGACCGGAACCTATGCCATGGCAGTGGCCATGACCGGCGGCGACGTCGTGCTCGAGGGCACGGAAGCGAAGCTCCTTGATACGGCGCTCGAGGCGATCCGGCGCTCGGGGGCGGAGATCACCTCCACCGAAACCGGTCTGCGCATCGTGCGCAACGGCGGCGGCATCAAGCCGGTCGATGTCGTCACCGACCCGTACCCGGCTTCCCGACTGACCTGCAGGCCCAGTTCATGGGCCTGATGACCAAGTCGAGCGGCATTTCCCACATCACCGAGACGATCTTCGAGAACCGCTTCATGCATGTGCAGGAGCTTGCCCGCCTCGGCGCCAAGATCTCGCTCTCCGGCCAGACAGCCAAGATCGAGGGCGTGGAGCGGCTGCGCGGCGCGCCGGTCATGGCGACCGACCTGCGCGCATCGGTCTCGCTGGTGATCGCCGGCCTTGCCGCGGAAGGCGAGACGGTCGTGTCGCGCGTCTATCATCTCGACCGCGGTTTCGAGCGGCTCGAGGAGAAGCTGACGCGCTGCGGCGCCAAGGTGGAGCGCATCAGCGATTGATTTCCCTTGCCGTGCCTCGGCTTGCGTGTTGCAGTTGGAGGCACGGCGTCCTATTTCGACAGGCAGGACAAAAGAGGCAGCCGACCTGAAGTCGTTGCGTCGTAAAGGACAGGAAAGCATGGACAGTCTGAAACTGCTTGCGCTCGATGCGGAAGACCTTGCAGTGGTTTCCGCGCATATGCAGGATGCGGTCTTCAAGGCCGGAGACCTCTCCTGGGATGCCCGTCACGGCCTTTTCAGCATCGCCGCCAACCGCTTCGTCTGGGAGAAGGCCGCAGCGGGTGGCAAGGGTTTCGAACGACGCCGGGCGATAATTGCGTTCAAGCGGGTGAGTGCAGTGCGTTCGATCGGCGTCGACCGCAAGGACGCGGAAGCGGTCTACTCGCTGCTGGCGTTGCGCTTCGAGCCGAAGGGGAAGGGCCGGATGGCACGGTCGAGGTGTTGATGTCCGGTCAGGCTTCGATCGCACTCGACGTGGAATGCGTGGAAGTGCAGCTTGCGGACACGGGCGGAGCATGGGAAACCACCTTGAAGCCCCGTCATCCGGCGGAGTGAAGTTTCGCCCCGCCGGTGGCCGGGCACCACAGGGAATGAATCGAATTGGCAATCAGGCTTGACTATCGCGACGCCGACTTCGAACAGCGTTTCGCCGCGTTTCTCACGACCAAGCGCGAAGTCTCGGAGGATGTGAACGCGATCGCGCGCGACATCATCGAGGACGTGCGCAGCCGCGGCGATGCGGCACTCGCCGACTATACCCGGCGTTTCGACGGTCTCGACTTTTCGGTCGTGCCGATGGCCGTCACCGCGGCGGAGTTGGACGCGGCATTTTCCTCTGTCGATCCGAAGATCATCGCCGCCCTGGAACTCGCGGCAGAGCGCATCCGCAAGCACCATGCCCGCCAGCTTCCGAAGGACGACCTCTATGAGGACGCCCTCGGCGTCGGGCTCGGCTCGCGCTGGACCGCCATCGATGCGGTCGGTCTCTATGTGCCCGGCGGCACGGCGAGCTATCCGAGTTCCGTCTTGATGAATGCGGTGCCGGCCAAGGTTGCCGGTGTGCCGCGCATCGTCATCGTCGTTCCGGCCAAGGACGGAGCGGTGAACCCCGCCGTGCTCGCCGCCGCGCGAATCGCGGGCGTGGACGAGATTTATCGCATCGGCGGTGCGCAGGCCGTAGCCGCCCTTGCCTATGGCACTGAGACCATCTCGCCCGTGGCCAAGATCACCGGGCCGGGCAACGCCTTCGTGGCGGCCGCCAAGCGGCTCGTCTTCGGCACCGTCGGCATCGACATGATTGCCGGACCGTCGGAGGTACTGGTCATCGCCGACCGCGAGAACGACCCGGATTGGCTTGCAGCCGACCTGCTCGCGCAGGCGGAGCACGATCCCGGGGCGCAATCGATCCTGATTACCGATGACGAGGCTTTCGCGGCCTCCGTCGAGGCGGCCGTGGAGCGGCAGCTGAAAACGCTCGAGCGATCCGAGACGGCGACGGCGAGCTGGCGCGATTTCGGTGCGGTCATCCTTGTCGAGAAGCTGAGCGATGCCGTGCCGCTTGCAAACCGCATCGCCGCCGAGCACCTCGAGCTCGCAATGTCCGACCCCGAGGCGATGGTGGCGGAGATCCGCAATGCCGGAGCCATCTTCGTCGGCCGCCACACCCCGGAAGTGATCGGCGACTATGTCGGCGGATCGAACCATGTCCTGCCGACCGCACGCTCTGCCCGGTTCTCCTCCGGCCTTTCGGTGCTCGACTACATGAAGCGCACGTCGATCCTGCGGCTCGGGCCGGAGCAATTGCGCGCCCTCGGGCCTGCGGCCATCACGCTTGCCGAAGCGGAGGGCCTCGGAGCGCACGCCCGGTCTGTCTCCATCCGGCTCAACCCGGAGGGATGAGGCAAGGATGTCGAAGAGGGGCGGCTACCGGCTTTCTGACGTGGTCCTCGACGAGTCGATCGGTCGATCCACGCCGGATGTCGAGCACGAGCGTGCCGTCGCCATCTTCGACCTCATCGAGGAAAACACCTTCGAGCCGGTGGGCCACCCGGGCGGTCCCTACCGGCTCAAGCTCTCGCTGCTGGATTCGAAGCTCGTCTTCGTCATCACCACGGAGAGCGGCGGCGAGGTCGCGACCCACATCCTTTCCCTGACGCCATTCCGACGGATTGTGAAGGACTACTTCATGATCTGCGAAAGCTACTACCAGGCGATCAGGTCCGCGACGCCGAGCCAGATCGAGGCGATCGACATGGGACGGCGCGGCATCCACAACGAGGGCTCGCAGACGCTGATGGACCGGCTGTCGGGCAAGATCGTCTTCGATTTTGACACCGCGCGGCGGCTCTTCACGCTGGTCTGCGTGCTCTACTGGCGGGGGTGAGGCTATGGCGCTCCCTGCCGACAAGGATATGCAGTCAGTCGGGTTGCCGCGATCGGTCCTCTTCCTGTGCGGAATGAATGCGGTACGCTCGCCGATGGCGGAGGCGATCGCAAAAAGCCTGTTGCCGGCCGGAACCTACGTCGCCTCGGCCGGCGTGCGGCCGGGGGAACGCGACCCCTTCGTCGATGTGGTGCTGGAGGAAATCGGCCTGTCGCTCGGAGCGCACCAGCCGCATTCGCTGGACGAACTGGAAGACGACTACTTCGAGGTGATCGTCACGCTCGCGCCGGAAGCCCATCACGCCGCCCTCGAGCTCACCCGTTCCAACGCCGTCGAGGTGGTCTATTGGCCGACGGCTGACCCCACGGTGGTGACGGGGACGCGCGAGCAGATCGTTTCTGCCTACCGTGATGTGCGCAATCATCTTGCCGCCCGCATCGAGAGGCGAATGAGGGCGCTTCGCGACACGGCTGGAGCCCCTGATCCGGGCCTTGCGGCGCCGAGTTAGCCTCCCTTTTGCCCTGCCGACGCGCTTTGGGCGGCACAAATGCAGAAAGCCGGATCATTGGTGTTCACAAAACACCGGCGATTGTGTAGTTTCCGGCCAAATTTCCGGCAGGCATCCTGCCCCGGAGGCAAAGTACAGGAACCCCATATCAATATGGCAAAAGAAGAAGTTCTCGAATTTCCAGGTGTCGTGACGGAATTGCTGCCGAATGCCACGTTTCGCGTGAAGCTTGAAAACGAGCACGAAATCATCGCGCACACCGCTGGCCGCATGCGCAAGAACCGTATCCGCGTTCTGGCGGGCGACAAGGTACTCGTCGAGATGACGCCCTACGACCTGACGAAGGGCCGGATCACCTACCGTTTCAAGTAAGCGTGCCGGACCACCGGCCGCAGACGGTGGCTAAGACCGGTTTCGCGAGGTTTCATGGCGTTCAACAGCAAGCTCATCCTGGCATCCGGCTCGCCGCGCCGCGTTGAACTCCTCGCGCAGGCGGGGATCGAACCCGCGCGCCTGATGCCGATGGACATCGACGAGACGCCCGGCAAGTCCGAACACCCGCGCTCGCTGGCACGGCGCCTGTCAACCAGCAAGGCGGAAGCGGCGCTCGCCGCCATCAAGAGCGATCCCGCATTTTCCGGCAGCTTCATCCTGGCAGCCGACACGGTCGTTTCGGTCGGTCGGCGCATCCTGCCGAAGACGGAGATGGTGGAGGAAGCCTCGAGCGCGCTTCACCTGCTTTCCGGCCGCAGTCATCGCGTCTATACCGGCATCTGCGTCATCACGCCCGATCGCAAGGTGCGCCAGAAGGTCATCGACACCAAGGTACGCTTCAAGCGCCTGTCGGGTCTCGACATCGAAAACTACCTCGCTTCCGGCCAGTGGCGCGGGAAGGCGGGCGGTTATGGAATCCAGGGCATCGCCGGTGGCTTCGTCGTGAAGCTTGTCGGCTCATACACCAATGTGGTGGGACTGCCGCTCTACGAGACCCTCGGGCTCCTGTCGGGCGAGGGCTTCGATGTCCACCACGGCTGGACGGAAGGCTGAGCAGTGGGCGAGGAAAGCGAAAAGACCACGGCGAAGGTCGAACCCTTGCGCAAGACGCGGGCATGCCCGGAATGCGGCCGTCCCTCGTCGCGCGACGATTATCCGTTCTGCTCCAACCGCTGCCGCGATATCGACCTGAACCGCTGGCTTTCCGGTTCTTATGCCATTCCCGTCGCAGACGATGAGACCAAGGCAGAGCCGGAAGACTGACGCTTGCGCGCGCGCCCGGCCCGCGCGTGGTCCCGTCCGGCCGATTTTTCGAAGCCTCTTCACTATATCGGCCGATGTGTGGCTCTGCGCCGGGCAGCCCAGGCGCAATCGCTTCTGCTAAGAGCTTGATTGGACCTGCGATCTTCCTTCGAGACCCTGCTCGGGAGGCAGGAGAACACTGTAATATCGCGACCTCGGACTATCCCAATTTTTCACTGAAAAAAACGGTCGATTGGGCTGGACACATTCGAGCAAGATGCTATAACCCCGCTCGCTTCCGGGGCGGAACCAAACGCCCCCGGCTCTCACGAGCCAGCCAGGATGCCCGGATAGCTCAGTTGGTAGAGCAGCGGATTGAAAATCCGCGTGTCGGTGGTTCAAATCCGCCTCCGGGCACCATTCATCTCTCAAGACAATTATCTGGACAGGTCGAAGGCGCTTCGCTGTTCGCAATCCCTATAGGTCCCGCGTGCTTTGGCAGATCGTGCGCCGACTTTCTTTCCCTCACTTCACGTTGCATTCACGAGAGGTTTACCGCCGATGCGGGAACATGTCCCTGCTCGATGTGTTAAGGCATTGAAAGCAGAAAGGTATCGGTATGAGAAAATTGGTTTCAGGTTTTGTGGCGACCGCTCTCGGAGCGGTCATGGCAGTTTCTTCCGTGTTGCCGGCGGAAGCCGCGCCACCGATTTCCAAGTCAGTCCCCGGATATTCCGACG
The DNA here is from genome assembly GCF_016864555.1 of Sinorhizobium sp. BG8. Classification (NCBI taxonomy): domain Bacteria; kingdom Pseudomonadati; phylum Pseudomonadota; class Alphaproteobacteria; order Hyphomicrobiales; family Rhizobiaceae; genus Sinorhizobium; species Sinorhizobium sp. BG8. Next base: position 1,345,946 of record NZ_CP044011.1, read on the forward strand.
TCGAGCAGGTCCAGTATCGTCATCGTCCGCGGCCCAAGCCGCGTCGCGGCTGGCACAACGGTCACCGCGGCTATCATCACGCCCGCCCGGGTTACCGCCGCTGGAACGACGGCTACTGGTATCCGCTCGCGGCATTCGGGGCAGGAGCGCTGATCGGCGGTGCCATAGCCTCAAGCCCGCGCGTGACCACCGGGAGCGCGCACGTCAACTGGTGTGCGAACCGCTATCGCTCCTACAGGGCTTACGACAATACCTTCCAGCCCTATAACGGGCCGCGGCAGCAGTGCTACTCCCCCTATATGCGGTAGATCGCCGCCGTACTGCGAGGGCTTCGCTTCGAATGCTCTCGCAAAGCATGGTTGCGCTTGTCTTGTTTCCGACATCGGTTTCCAGCCGTTGCCAACAAGACATGGCGTAGTGACGGGCAGGCGGGCAGGCCGCCGCGGCAGCACTGCGGCGGCTTTCCGGATCGACAGTGCCGGTAAATTGGAATTCGCCGCTGGCCGGCTTCGTTGCCGCGCGTTGCCCGCGGCCCTGTCATCCGTTCAGGGAGCAGTTGCCGCTGACCCTTAGGCAACCTTTGCCCCTGAAGCCGGAAGCGATCCGTCGAATTCGCAATCGGCCCTCGGATCCAGACATCCCTAATTCCGCAACTGGCGTCCACTGACGGGGAGACCTGCTTCTGGCGAACCGTCTACGGACGATGAATCCACGCGGTCCACGTGGTCGATTAATACTTGACTGGATAATTCATGATTGTATCTTCCGCTCGCCGTCGAGCCGACCGGGTTCGACGGGTGGCAACGGAAACAGTCTTGATGCACTCCCGCTTGATGTCCCTCCAGATCTGTCTCACCGTCGAAAACGGAAAAGGCACGGATGCTAAGCCGTGTGCCGGAGGGCGTTGGAATTGACAGGTCTCCTGGCAGCATCGGTCGCGCGCCCGCGCCCGCCATCCCCAGACGATTTTCTGATCGGAGCAGCCGGGGAGCGGTTCTCCTATTGCAAGGGCAAGTTCCTTGTCGAGGCTGCGGCTGGCCAGCGGGTTGTCGCATGCAGGTCACTTTTGGATCGCGCCACCTTCGACGCTGAGATCGACCTATACAGCGAGCAATTCGCCGGCGCGGATCGTCGCGCCATCGTGTCCATGTGGACGCTCTACTATTTTTCGACGCTGGTGATCGGTGCGGCCGTGTCCACCTTGGTGCTTGGCCGCCGCCTGCCGCGCACGCTCGACGGGTTGTGTCTCGTGAGCAATGCCAGCACCGGTGCTCCGACTGCGTTTCTGCTGACGGAGGAACTCGGGGCGGCGCCGGCGATCGGCGATCCCGAGCAGGAGATGGAAGCGCTTCTTCGCGAGCATCTGGGCCCGCTCATCGAGGCGATCACGTCCCATGCGGGGTTTCGCAGCGGCTCCTTTGGAACAACGCGGCAGCCTATCTTTCCTGGATCGTCGGCGAGATCGAGGTGTTTGGCGGCGCGCAATCGCCCTGCGGCAAATGTCTCATGGAGAATGAATGCTGGAGCGATGGTAAGCGCAATCCGCTCTACGGCACAATCCGCACCTGCGAGAAGGACGGCAACTGCTTCTCCTGCCGCAAGGTCTGTTGCCTGCGCTATGCGCTGCCGGGCGTTTGCGGGTGCGGCAACCTGTGCCCCCTGCCGCAGGGTCGGGCCTGACAAGGCTACCGTGACAGCCCGGGCAAAGGGCTGCCACGGAACGGATTTGACGGATCAGGCTCGCTTCACGATGCGGATCAGCATGAGAAGGATGACGGCCCCGATCGTGGCGTGGAGGATGGCTGCTATGATCCCGGTGCCGAGGCTGACGCCGAGCGCGGGAAAGATGAAGCCGGCGATGAACGCCCCGATAATGCCAACCACGATATTGCCGATCAGGCCGAAGCCGAAGCCGGATACGAGCAAACCGGCAAGCCAGCCGGCGATCGCCCCGACGATAATAAACACGATGATGCTTTCAATACCCATCAATACGCCTCCCGTGCGTGGGTTTATTGACATCGCTAGCATTGATTGAAGAGAGAAAGATTACAAGCACATCCTGATGCTGGGCCGGGTGGCCGGTTCGGGTACGGCTTGCGAGCGGGCGAAGAGGCATGCAATGACTGCGCGCAATGAGGCGTGTGTCGTGCGCTCGAGTGAATGTTAATGTAAGGCCCGGAGACCCCGGAGGGGCGACCGCGGAAGAAGGTTCATTGTCCATGACCAAGACGGATATTGCTCGCCGCGTCTACGATAACGCCTGGAAGCTCGATCCGATCGTGCGAAGCCTGCTCGATACGGATTTCTACAAGCTCCTGATGCTCCAGATGATCTGGAAGCTCTACCCGGATGTCGAGGCGACCTTCTCGCTTATCAACCGCAGCAAGACGGTGAGGCTGGCCGAGGAGATCGACGAGCAGGAACTGCGCGAGCAGCTGGACTACGTCAGGGATCTTCGCTTCACCAAGAAGGAGATGATCTGGCTCGCCGGCAATACCTTCTATGGCCGCAAGCAGATCTTCGCGCCGGACTTCCTGGAATGGCTGGCTGACTTTCGCCTGCCGGACTACGAGCTGACGCGGCGAAACGGTCAGTACGAGCTTACCTTTCCGGGCAAGTGGACGCACACGACCATGTGGGAGATCCCGGCGCTTGCGATCGTCAACGAGCTTCGCTCACGCACCGCCATGCGCGGAATCGGCCCCTTTGCGCTCGATGTGCTCTATGCGCGGGCAAAGGCCAAGATGTGGTCCAAGGTCGATCGCCTGCGCGCCAATCCCAATCTCCGCATTTCGGATTTCGGCACCCGCCGGCGCCATAGTTTTCTCTGGCAGAGATGGTGCGTCGAGGCGCTGAAGGAAGGGATCGGTTCTTCCTTCTCCGGCACCAGCAACGTCCTCCTGGCAATGGATACGGATCTCGAGGCGCTCGGCACCAACGCCCACGAACTGCCGATGGTGGCGGGAGCACTCGCCAGGACCGACGAGGAACTGGCCGAGGCGCCCTACAAGGTGCTCAAGGACTGGAACCGGCTCTATGGCGGAAACCTTCTGATCGTTCTCCCGGATTCCTTCGGCACCGCGGCCTTCCTGCGCAACGCGCCGGATTGGGTGGCGGACTGGACGGGCTTCCGGCCTGACAGCGCCCCGCCGATCGAGGGGGGCGAGAAGATCATCGCCTGGTGGAAGAAGATGGGCCGGGATCCCAAAGAGAAGCTCCTGATCTTTTCGGACGGCCTCGATGTAGACACCATCATCGAGACATACCGTCATTTCGAAGGGCGCGTTCGCATGAGCTTCGGCTGGGGAACCAACCTGACCAATGACTTTGCCGGATGCGCGCCCAACACCATTCGCGGGCTAGATGCCATTTCGATCGTCTGCAAGGTCAGCGACGCCAACGGCCAGCCGGCCGTGAAGCTCTCGGACAATCCCCGGAAAGCGACGGGGGACCCGGCCGCCGTTGAGCGCTATCTGAAGTTCTTCGGAACGGAGGATTTCGTGGAGCAGGCGGTCAAGGTCTGAGACCTCCCCGGACGCGGGCGTCCCGTGCAAAGAAAAAGCCCGGCGTAACGTCGCCGGGCTCGTATTTTGTTGGATAGAGCCTGAGCGGGTCAGACGATCCCGCCGCTGCCGCCGGCAACTGCGGGGCGTTCGGCCGCGACCTTCGCCCGGTATCCCGAGGCGCGATAGGTCGCGACAGGATCGATGGCGCCGCCGTTTTCCAGCCGGGCTACCGCTAATATCACCTCGACATCCGTGCGGAAGGCAACCTTCAGCGTCTCGGATGCCATCAGCGCATCGTTGGTATCCTGGTAGGCGGCCAGCGCCTTGCGGTCCACGATGAGGCCCTGGGCGTAGGCGCGGCAGACTTCCGTCGCGCTGCGCACCAGGCTTTCGATCGGATCGGTGACGTTGTGGCTCTGGTCCAGCATGTGCGCGGGCGAAAAGCCTTCGGCCTCCCGCGTTTCGGCGTCGACCAGCTCGTTGAATACGAGGAACAGCCGGTAGGGATCGATCGAGCCGGTGTCCAGGTCGTCGTCGCCGTACTTCGAATCGTTGAAGTGGAAGCCGCCGAGCTTCTTGAACTGGATCAGTCGCGCGACGATCATCTCGATGTTGACGTTCGGTGCGTGGTGGCCGAGATCGACCAGGCAGAACGCTTTCGGACCGAGTTCCTGGGCGATGAGATAGTTGGTGCCCCAGTCCTGCACGACGGTCGAGTAGAAGGCCGGCTCGTACATCTTGTGCTCGGAGAAGATGCGCCAGTCGTCCGGAAGGTGCTTGTAGATCGCCTTCATCGAGTCGAGATATCGCTCGAAGCTCCTGGTGAAGTTGGCCTGCCCCGGAAAGTTCGTGCCGTCGCCGATCCAGACGGTCAGCGCCTTCGAGCCGAGCACCTTGCCGATCTCGATGCATTCGAGATTGTGCTCGACCGCCTGCTGGCGGGTGCCCGCTTCCGCATGGGAGAGCGAGCCGAACTTGTAGGAGTGCTCCTGCTGCGGCGCATCCGAGAACGTGTTGGAGTTCATGGCGTCGAAGCCGAGGCCGAGGGCATTTCCCTTCTGCTTCAGTTCGCTCATATCCGCCACCTTGTCCCACGGGATGTGGAGAGAGACGGTGGGGGTCGCGCGGGTCAGCTGCTGAATGACGGCGCAGTCCTCGATCTTGTCAAAGATGTTGCGCGGTTCGCCGAGCCCTGGGAAGCGCGCAAAGCGCGTGCCGCCCGTGCCGACACCCCAGGAGGGGACTGCTACGGCGTAGGCGGCAACCTTGTCCCTGATGGCGTCGATATCGACACCCCGGCGTGCAAGCTGCTCGCCGAGATGTGCGTAGTCGCGCTTGAGATCGGCCGAGCGCTTGGCGTTCTCGGCGTCGATCACGTCCCTGGAAATCATCTCGATCATGTCGCCACCCGTCAGCGCGTGAAGGACTGGGCATTGCCCGCGTCGACATTGATGATATTGCCGGTGGACTTGGCCGACATGTCCGAAGCCAGGAAGTAGATCGCCTCGGCGATGTCTTCCGGGAATACGCTGAGCTTCAGCATGGACCGGTCGCGGTAGTGCGCTTCCAGGTCATCCGTCTTGTAGGTCGCAGCGCGCTGTTCCTTCCATTCGCCGGTCCAGATCTTGGAGCCGCGAAGCACCGCATCCGGATTGACGACGTTCACGCGGATCTGCTCGGATGCACCTTCCAGCGCCAGGCAGCGTGCAAGGTGGATCTCGGCGGCCTTGGCCGTGCAATAGGCCGATGCGCCCGGAGAGGCGGCAAGCCCGTTCTTGGAGGCGACGAATACGACGTTGCCGCCCGCCTTCTGCTTGCGGAAGATGCGGAAGGCCTCGCGAGAGACGAGGAAGTAGCCGGTCGTCAGGATCTCGATGTTCTTGTTCCAGAGCGCAAGCGACGTGTCCTCGATTGCGGCGGAGGAAGCAAGCCCGGCGTTGGAGACGAGGATATCGAGCCCGCCGAATTCAAGTAGCGCGTCGGAAAATCCTTCGGCCACCTTCGCCTCGTCGGTCACGTTCATGACCACGCTGCGCACGAAATCCTTGCCGTAGCGGCCGCCGAGTTCGGCATGGGCTGCTGCAAGCGCCGTCTCGTCGATGTCGGCAAGCACGACGCACGCGCCTTCGGACATCAGCCGGTTCGCCGTCGCCTTGCCGATGCCGCCCGCGCCGCCGGTGACGAGCGCGATCTTGCCGGCAAGCATCTTCGGCTTGGGCATGCGCTGCAGCTTCGCTTCCTCGAGCAGCCAGTACTCGATATCGAAAGCTTCCTGTTCCGGAAGTCCGACATAGGTCGAAACGCCGGATGCACCGCGCATGACGTTGATCGCGTTGACGTAGAATTCGCCGGAAATGCGGGCTGTGGCCTTGTCCTTGGCAAAGGTGATCATGCCGACGCCCGGGATGAGGTAGACGACCGCGTTCGGGTCGCGTATGGCCGGGCTGTTGTCGCGCTTGCAGCGTTCATAATAGGCGGAGTAATCGGCGCGGTAGGCGGCGATCGCGTCCGGGAGGCCGGCAAGCGTCTTGTCCGCATCCGGATTGGCCGGGTCGAAGTCGACGACGAGCGGACGGATCTTGGTGCGCAGGAAATGATCCGGGCAACTGGTGCCCAGGGCAGCGAGAGGAACGAGGTCCTTCGATGTCACGAAATCGAGCACGGCCTGGCTATCGTCGAAATGGCCGACCTTGCGCTCGTCGGCGCTGATCAGGCCACGGATCACGGGCAGCAACTTCTGGGCGACAGCGCGCCGCTCGGCTGCGGGAAGCGCCGGCTTGACCGCGCCGCCGAAGGCCGGAGCGGTGTTCTCCACCTCGAACCAGGCGATTGCCTTGTTGATGATCTCGATGGTGGTCTCGTAGGCTTCCTTGGCCGTGTCGCCCCAGGTGAAGAGGCCATGGCTTTCGAGAACCGCGCCGCGGGCGTTCGGATTTTCCTTGCAGAACTTTTCAAGCCACAGGCCCAGTTCATATCCGGGACGCTTCCACGGCAGCCAGCCGATATCGTCACCGAAGATCTTCTGCGTGAGTTCGCGACTGTTCTTCGAGGCGGCGATCGCAATGATCGCATCGGGATGCATGTGGTCGACGTGCTTGCGCGGCACATAGGCATGCAGCGGCGTGTCGATCGAAGCTGCACGGGGATTGAGGTTGAAGGTGCAGTGGGGAAGGTAGCCCACCATCTCATCCTCGAACTCGACTCCGCGATAGACATTCTTCAGGGCGTTGAGTTTGTCCATGTAGAGGGTGGAAAAGCCGTCCATCTTGATGGTGCCGACGTCCCCGCCGGAGCCCTTCACCCAGAGAACCTCGACCTCGCCGCCGCCGAGAGGATCCTTTTCGATCACCTTCGCAGAGGTGTTGCCGCCGCCGTAGTTCGTAATGCGCTTGTCCGACCCAAGCAGATTCGACCTGTAGAGCAGGCGTTCGGCCTCGCTCATTCCAGCGGCCTTGGCGTCGTCCCAGAGATTGGCAAGGCGCGACCCTTGTTGCTTGTTCAGCATCGGCATTTCCTCCCGGTCGTTTGTCACGCAGCCACGGTCGGCCACGTCTAAGATTGACACCAAATCTCACGGAAGAACGACAATTGTCAATCAGAAACGATCAATAACAATCATATTGCAGTGCACAATGAAAAAATATGATCGATGATGATTGACAATGCGCGGTTCCTGATGGAAGCATGAGAGCACTGGAGGAGCCATGCACGAGAAAGAGAGACATCGGATCATTCTGTCCGCCGTTCAGGAAAAGTCCGTCGTGACTGTTTCCGAATTGGTCGAACTGACAGACAGTTCCGAGGCGACGATCCGGCGCGATATCGCCGCGTTGCACGTGCAGAAACGCCTGCGCCGTGTGCGCGGTGGCGCCGAAGCGCTCAACCCGCCGCAATTTCCGGGCCTTGCGGGCCGGCCGTTTCATGTCAACGAAACGCTCCATGCCCGCCAGAAGCAGGCGATCGCCAAGGAAGCCGTCGCCCTCTGTCAGGATGGCGAGCCGATCATTATCAACGGCGGCACGACGACGTTTCAGATGGTGCACTTCCTGGTCAATCGCAGGATGCAGGTCTTCACCAATTCCTTTCCGATTGCCGAGCATCTGCTGAAGCACTCGAAGAACACCGTCATGCTCTCCGGCGGCGTTATATATAGAGAGCAGAACATCATCCTCAGCCCGTTCGAAAATGACGTGACGCGCAATTTCTATGCGCGCCGGATGTTCATGGGCGCGCAGGGCCTCGGACCGCTGGGTCTCATGGAGACCGATCCGTTGCTGATTCAGGCGGAGCAGAAACTCATCGACCAGGCCGAAGAGCTCGTCGTGCTCGTCGATTCCTCGAAATTCGAGAAGCGCTCAAGCCTCATCCTGTGCGGCCTTAAGCGCATCGCCACCGTCATTACAGATTCGGACATCGAGGATCGTCACGCCTCGATGCTGGAGGCTGCCGGCGTAAACCTGATCGTCGCAACGGTTCAGGCGGTCGCCAAACCGGAGAATGCTCCCTCGTTTGCCTGATGGGCGGCGAGCGGAGAGGGAATGAACCACTTTGGGAGGACTAAGTTCATGAAAATTTTGAAGACTTTGCTTATGACCGCCGCCATTTCGACGGCACTGATCGCCAACATGGCTCACGCCGAGAACAAGAAGATCGCCCTCGTCGTCAAGGCGCTCGGCATCGGCTTCTTCGAAGCGGCCAACAAGGGCGCCCAGGAAGCAGCCAAGGAACTCGGCGACGTCGAGATCATCTATACCGGACCGACCACCACCACGGCTGAAGGCCAGATCGAGGTGATCAACTCGCTGATCGCCCAGAAGGTCGACGCGATCGCCGTTTCGGCAAATGATACGGACGCTCTCGTTCCGGCCCTCAAGAAGGCCATGGACCGCGGCATCAAGGTCATTTCCTGGGATTCCGGCGTCGCCAAGGATGGTCGTGCGATGCATCTGAACCCGTCGTCGAGCCCGCTGATCGGCAACATGATCATCAAGCTCGCCGCCGACAACCTGCCTGAAGGCGGCGACGTGGCCGTTCTGTCGGCAACCGCGACCTCGACCAACCAGAACACCTGGATCGCGGAAATGAACAAGGTGCTGCCGAACTACAAGGGCATCAACGTCGTTGCGACCGTCTATGGTGACGACCTTGCCGACAAGTCCTACCGCGAGACGCAGGGCCTCATCCAGACCTATCCGAACCTGAAGGCGATCATTGCTCCGACCTCGGTCGGCATCGTTGCCGCCGCTCAGGCTGTGACGGACGCCGGCAAGGTCGGCCAGATCAACGTCACTGGTCTCGGCCTTCCGTCCGAAATGGCTGGTCACGTGAAGTCGGGCGCTTCGAAGTCGTTCGCCATCTGGAACCCGATCGATCTCGGCTATTCGGCAACCATGATCGCCTATGACCTCATCGGCGGCGCGGAAGCAAAGCCGGGTGCGGAACTCAAGATGGGCCGCATGGGCAGCGTCAAGCTCGACGACAACAACGAAGGCGCCATGGCCGACCCGTTCGTCTACGACAAGACGAACGTAGAGGAATTCGCCAAGATCTTCTGATCCGGTGAACCACATGCCGATCCCGGCCCCATGGCCGGATCGGATTTGCTTGAACGAGTATGCCCCTCATCCGGCCCGCGGGTCGCCTTCTCCCCCCCCTCAAGTGGGGGGAGAAGCAGCCATTCCGCAATGCTTCCGCCCCACGGCGCGGCAGGACGTGGGAGTACCCCTCCGTCCTCCTTGCGGAGAAAAGGGGAGGCTGAGGGGCAATCTCCAGACGTGCCGAGCCTGATGAACGGCAGGCGCTACTGAACCAAACCGGTGGACGAACTTTGCTCCAGGATACGACCACATCGCGGATGAAACCCGCCATCGCACTTGAAGGGATCTCTAAATCCTTCCCCGGCGTGCGCGCGCTCTCCGACGTTTCGCTGTCGCTCTACCCCGGGTCCGTTACGGCGCTCGTGGGTGAGAACGGCGCAGGCAAATCGACGCTCGTCAAGATCCTGACGGGTATCTACCAGCCTGATGAAGGCACGATCCGCGTCGATGACAGCGAGACCCATTTCCCGACCGCGACCGCCGCAGCCAAGGCCGGTGTCACCGCGATCCATCAGGAAACCGTCCTCTTCGACGAGCTTTCGGTCGCTGAAAACATCTTTCTTGGCCATGCGCCACGCACGCGCCTCGGCCTGATCGACTGGGGGAAGTTGAACGCGGACGCCCGCAAGCTTCTCAACCGTGTCGGCGCCGATTTCGATCCGACGATCCGCCTGCGCGATCTCGGTATCGCCAAGAAGCATCTCGTGGCAATCGCGCGCGCCCTTTCCATCGATGCCCGCGTGGTCATCATGGACGAGCCGACGGCCGCCCTGTCCCACAAGGAAATCCACGAGCTTTACGAACTGATCGACCGGCTGAAGGCGGATGGCAAGGCGATCCTTTTCATCAGCCACAAGTTCGACGAGATCTACCGCATCGCCGACCGCTACACCGTCTTCCGGGACGGCAAGATGGTGGGCGAAGGACTGATCGCCGATACCAGTCAGGACGAGCTCGTCCGCATGATGGTCGGCCGTGACGTCGGTCAGGTGTACCCCAAGCAGACCGTCGAAATCGGCGCGCCGGTCCTTGCCGTTTCCGGCTACCGTCATCCGACCGAGTTCGAGGACATCAATTTCGAACTCCGCAAGGGCGAGATTCTCGGTTTCTACGGTCTCGTCGGCGCGGGACGATCCGAATTCATGCAGTCGCTGATCGGCATCACCCGGCCATCGGCCGGCGCGATCCGGCTGGACGGCGAAGTGCTGGTGATCCGCAGTCCATCGGAGGCCATTGCCAGTGGCATCGTTTATGTGCCGGAAGAGCGCGGCCGCCAGGGTGCGATCATCGGCATGCCGATCTTCCAGAACGTTACCCTGCCGTCCCTCGCGCGCACTTCGCGCAGCGGTTTCCTGCGGCTTGCGGAGGAGTTCAGGCTGGCGCGCGAATACACCTCGCGCCTCGACCTGCGCGCTGCATCGCTCGACCAGGATGTCGGTACGCTTTCGGGCGGCAACCAGCAGAAGGTGGTGATCGCCAAGTGGCTCGCCACTCAGCCGAAGGTGATCATCCTCGACGAGCCGACAAAGGGCATCGATATCGGTTCCAAGGCAGCCGTGCACGCCTTCATGAGTGAACTGGCGGCGCAGGGGCTGAGCGTCATCATGGTCTCCTCGGAGATCCCGGAAATCATGGGCATGTCTGATCGCGTCATCGTCATGCGCGAAGGCAGGATTGCCGGACGGTTCGAACGCAGCGAACTGACGGCGGAACGACTGGTGCGGGCGGCGGCCGGCATCGCGGAGGCAGCATGATGGCACGACTCTTGAAAAACCGCGAAATGCTGCTGGTCGTGGCGATCGTCGCTCTGGTGGGCATGATCGCGCTGCGCTTCCCCGGCTTCGTCGTCCCGGCGAACCTCGCGAACGTCTATAATGACACGTCGATCCTCATCATTCTGGCGCTCGGCCAGATGGCGGTCATCCTGACGCGGTGTATCGATCTGTCCATGGCCGCGAACCTCGCTTTGTGCGGTATGGTCGCCGGCCTCATAAACGTCGCGATGCCAGGGCTGCCGATCCCCGTCGTCATCCTCGTCGCCATGCTGCTCGGCGCCTTCCTCGGCTCGATCAACGGTCTTCTCGTCTGGAAGCTGGACATTCCGCCGATCGTCGTAACCCTCGGCACGCTCACCATCTATCGCGGCATGATCTTCCTGCTGACCAACGGCCAGTGGATCAATGCGCACCAGATGAGCGACGCCTTCAAGGCTTTCCCGCGCACAGCACTGCTCGGCTTCCCCGTCCTGTCCTGGCTGTCGCTGGTCATGATCGCGATCATGTTCGTGGTCATGAGCCGCACGCCTCTCGGCCGTGCCTTCTTCGCCGTCGGCGGGAACCCGCACGCGGCCGTTTACACGGGGATCGATGTCGGCCGGACGCGGTTCTTCGCCTATTGCCTCTCCGGCACCCTTTCGGGGCTTGCCGGCTACCTCTGGGTCTCGCGCTATGCGGTGGCCTATGTCGACATTGCCGCCGGCTTCGAACTCGACATCATCGCGGCCTGCGTCATCGGCGGCATATCGATCGCTGGCGGCATCGGGTCGGTTGCGGGCGCAGTCCTCGGCGCGGTGTTTCTCGGCGTGATCAAGAACGCACTGCCGGTCATCAACATATCGCCCTTCGCCCAGATGGCGATCTCGGGCACGGTCATCATCATTGCCGTCGTCGTCAACGCTCGGGCCGAACGACGCAAGGGCAGGGTCATTCTCAAGAAAGCGGAGGCAGTCTGATGGCGCACGCAGAAATGACGGCACGCCACATACCGGATCGTCTCCAGGGGCGTGGCGCCCGCATGTTGAAGAGCTGGGAAAGCCTGCTCCTCGTAGTGGCCGTGGCGATCTTCCTCGCGAATTCGTTCGCGTCTCCCTACTTCCTCGATCCGTGGAACCTCTCGGATGCGACGTTCAACTTCACCGAAAAGGCGATGATCGCCTTCGCGATGGCGCTCGTCATCATATCCGGGGAAATTGACCTTTCGGTCGCCTCCATCATCGCTTTGGCCTCGACGGCAATGGGATATGCGGTGCAGCTCGGGTTCGATACACCGATGCTCGTGGCGATCGGCCTCGGCACCGGCCTGCTCTGCGGGACTGTGAACGGACTTCTGGTGACCGGGCTTGGTCTTCCGTCAATCGTGGTCACCATCGGAACGATGAGCCTTTTCCGCGGCCTCTCCTTCGTCATCCTCGGGGACAAGGCGTTTACCGGATATCCCGAAAGCTTCGCCTGGTTCGGCCAGGGTTACGTCTGGTGGGTCTTCTCTTTCGAGTTCTGCCTCTTCCTGGCGCTCGCATTGGTTTACGGCGTGCTGCTGCACAAGACGAACTTCGGTCGCACCGTCTTCGCGATCGGCAACAATCAGACGGCGGCGCTCTTTTCCGGCGTTCGGGTCGGAAGAGTGAAGTTCATCCTCTTCCTGCTCACCGGCCTGATGGCGGGTATCGCATCGATCTGCCTTACCTCGCGGCTCGGCTCCACGCGGCCTTCGATCGCGCTCGGATGGGAACTCGAAGTGGTGACGATGGTGGTGCTCGGCGGCGTCAACATCCTCGGCGGCTCCGGCACGATCCCGGGCGTCGTGCTCGCGGCCCTCATCATGGGCATGGTGACCTTCGGGTTCGGCCTGCTCAACGTTCCCGGCATTGTCATGTCGATCTTCATCGGCCTGCTGCTGATCTCGGTCATCGCCCTGCCCATTCTCTACACCCGGCTTCGCCGCCGCCTGCATGCCTGAGGATTGCGTCACAATGGAAAAGTATGCCTTCCGTATGCGCCTCAACCCCGGCATGGCCGAGGAGTACAAGGCGCGTCACGATGCAATCTGGCCGGAACTGGTGAAGCTTCTAAGGGATGCCGGCGTCTCCGATTACTCCATCCATCTCGACGCGGAAAACAATCTGCTCTTCGGCGTGCTCTGGCGTCGCGACGATCACGGCATGGCGACGCTTCCGGACCATCCGGTGATGAAGAAGTGGTGGGCCCACATGGCCGACATCATGGAGACCAAGGCGGACAACGAGCCGGTGGCCGTACCGCTTGCGACCGTCTTTCACATGGAATGAGCCGATGGCGGATGTAACCACCATTGCCGTCGTCGACATCGGCAAGACTAATGCGAAGGTCGCCCTGGTGGATGCGGCCACTTTCCAGGAAATCGCCGTGCGGACGACGCCAAATCTGGTCGTCACCGGCCCGCCCTATCCGCATTTCGACACGGAGCGGCTCTGGGCGTTCATCGTCGAAAGCCTCGGATCGCTCAACGCCGAACGGCGGATCGATGCCGTCTCCGTAACGACGCATGGCGCGACGGCTGCTCTCGTCGATGCGGACGGCCGCCTTGCGCTGCCGGTTCTCGACTATGAATACGCCGGCCCTGACGAGCTCGATGCCGAGTACAGGAAGGCGCGTCCGCCTTTCGCCGCCTCCGGCACGCCGCGCCTTCCCGGCGGTCTCAATCTCGGGGCGCAGATCTATTGGCAGTCGCGCCGATTTCCTGATGCGTTCGCCAATACTGCTTCCCTCCTCATGTATGCGCAGTACTGGTCCTTCCGCCTGACAGGCGTGCTCGCCGGTGAGGTGACCTCGCTTGGCTGCCACACGGACCTGTGGGAGCCTCTGGACGGGCGCTATTCCACGCTCGTGACGGAGCAGGGCTGGCTGGAGCGCATGCCGCCGCTACGCAAGGCCGGCGACAGTCTTGGTCCGATCCTGCCCGACGTCGCAGCGCGAACGGGGCTCGACGCAGGCACTCCCGTATACTGCGGCATCCACGATTCCAACGCGTCCCTTCTTCCCTACGTTCTCTCGCTCGACGCTCCCTACGCGGTCGTCTCCACGGGCACCTGGGTGATCGTGATGGCGATGGGCGGAAAGAGGCTGAAGCTCGATGAAGCGCGCGACACGCTCGTCAACGTGAATGCGCTGGGAAATCCCGTGCCCTCGGCACGCTTCATGGGAGGGCGGGCGTTCTCGCTTCTCGGCGGGCGATCCATGCCGATTGCCGACGCTGCCGTCACGTCAGTGCTTGCCCGCGCAAGCATGATACTGCCGTCCGTGCCCGAGGACTCTGGTCCCTTCCAGGGGAAGCATGCGGAGTGGACGGTCGCGAGAGACGAGTTGAGCGAAGAGGAAGTCCAGGCGACGATCGCCTTCCACCTTGCGCTCATGACATCCACCTGCCTCGGCCTCATCGGCGCAGAGGGGCCCGTGATTGTGGAAGGTCCGTTCGCGTCCAATCCGGCCTATCTCGCCATGTTGAAAGCCTCAACGGGGAGGGAGATCCTCACGGGGGCAAGTGTCACCGGCACGAGCGCCGGGGCTGCCTGCCTTGCAGCCGGCAACGTGGCGCAGCCGCGCTTGCAGCCGTTCGGACGCGATTCGTCGGACGAAATGAAGGCCTACGCTGAGGCCTGGGCAAGCCGCGCCTTGCGTTGAATTCGATGAGCACTTCCGCGTTTCCGGAAGTGGACAGGTCTCTAGCCAATTGTCTTGAAGTAATTCCGGACGCTGGAGCGCGTTGCTGAAATTGCTCTAGAAAACGCGAGAAGGGGCGGGCGACCGGCCGCGCTCGATATTTAGGAGAAGCGACATTGCCGCCAAGGTGCTTGCGGCAATTATCGTGGCACTCAGACCCAGAACAATCATTGCTCTTTCCCGAACTGACATCATTGTCAACATCACATGCTTATATACTAAGAATCTTACCTGTGGCTTGTGCGAATCCTTGCTATTGACAAGAAAATAATCGCCAAAAAACTTCGCTGATTCGGCCTGATTGGAAGCATGTCCCGCAATGCGAAAGCGTGGAGTGCAATATTAACCTTCAGGCAAGGAATTAACCATAAACATTGTTCCACGCGTCGGAGTGGGAGAGTGTAAGAGTTTCCCACCCAGGCATGATGCCAAACCGCCGTACCGGTCTCGATCCGGTATTCACTTTTCACCGAAATTGATCATGGATCATCGGGCGGCAGTCATCATGCGCCGGGCGAGAGCCGGCTGCATGGCGCGAGCGATAGGCTATCGTTCTACCGACACTGCATCTTCCATGACCGATTTCGAAAGGCCGGCCGATTAGTTCGGCCATGGAATGCAGCGTCGCGTGGGGACAATTCGGTGCAGGAATCGCCGGCAGATCAGGCTCGAACGGCACAGGCAACCAGCCTGCGTGACCGCTTGAGATTTGCCGGCCTGGAGCCAGCCCAGGGCGAAATGCTGCGGAACCACCGTCAGCAGCTCGAACGCCATGTCGAAATCGCGCTGCGCGACCTCTTCCAACGTTTTCAGACGTTCCCCGACGCGGCCCGCTACTTCCAGAGCGAGCGTCAGGTCGATCGCCTGCACGATCTTCATTCCTCCCATTGGGGCGTGCTGACCGACGCCCGCTTCGACAGCCTCTATGCCGAGCGTGTCAAGGTTCTCTCTGATGTCGAGAGCCAGATGAGCCTCGATCCACGCTGGCGGCTTTCGGGCCAGGCGATCGTGATGGAGCATGTCATCAACGGCCTGATCGAGGAATATTGGCCGAAATCCCTGCTCCCCGGGGCCGCAAAGGGACGGCGCAAGGAACTTTCCGACCTGCTGACCGCCTTTATCCGCACTGCGATGGTGGACGCGGAGATCGCCGTCTCGCTGCGGTTCAACGAACAGCGTCACCAGCATCACCGCGCACTGGCAGAGCAGCGCAAGGGCGACGTCTCGCGACTGGACGACGTTTTCGGCGATGTCATCCGCAGTCTGTCGCGCCTCGATCTCACCGCTCGCGTGTCAGGCGAAATGCCCGATGACTGGCAGGACCTCGCCGGTGCGCTTAACGGCGCACTCGAGGATTTCCGCACCCAACTCACCCAGGCGACCGAAAAATCCGCGGCCTCGGATGCGCTGGTCGCCGCCGTATCGCGCGATGCGAATGCTTTCGCTACCCAGTCACGGGAGCGCTCCTTGAGCCTCGCCGAGACCGCCGCGCGGCTGGGGGACATCGTGACGAGCGTCAAGACGACACTCGACGAGACCCGCCGCCTCGAAACGGCCGTCCAGGACACCCGCCAGTCGGCAGAACGCAGCGGCGCCATCGTTGGCGAGGCGATCTCGGCAATGGCCGACATAGAGGCCTCTGCCGAGAAGATCGGCCAGATCATCGGTGTCATCGACGAGATCGCCTTCCAGACCAATCTCCTTGCGCTCAATGCCGGTATCGAGGCAGCCAGGGCAGGGGATAGCGGCCGCGGCTTCGCGGTCGTGGCTCAGGAGGTGCGAGCACTCGCCCAGCGCTCCGCCGATGCGGCGCGCGAGATCAAGCAGCTCGTGAACGGAACAAAGACCCAGGTGGAAGCCGGCGTCGATCGGGTCAACCGCACGCAGGACGCGATCGCAAGCATCGTGCGCCAGGTGGCGGGCATCAACGACGCTGTCTGCTCGATTGCGCGCGATAGCGACGAGGGTTCCACGGGATTGGTCGCGGTCGCAGCCGATCTCGGCAATATCGGAAGGCTGGTCGAGACCGACGCGCAGGTCGCGGCACGCACTGCCAATGCCGGCGCCGACCTCCATACCGTCATCCTCGAACTCGGCGAGACCGTGCGCGCCTTTCATGTGCAGCACCACGCTGCGGCAGCCCCTCAGCGTCGCGCGGCGGTGGCGCAATCCGCCACGGCAGCGATGCCAATCACCTACGTCGACGATGAGCAGCGCGCTACGCGGGCGATCGGATACGGAGCGTGACCATGTTCAAACGCCAACCCCGACACTGGTTCTCTACCGATCGCAGCAGGCTTTTTGGCCATGAGCCGTCGCAGGTCGAACCGCAGACATACGCACTGAACGCCGACAAACGCAGACAAGGAGCGAAATGATGGCGAGCAAGAAAGCCGCTCAGAAGACCTTGAGCCTTGCCCCGGTGCTGGACCTCAACGAGGCGACAGCACTCCATGAAAAGCTCATGGGGCTGAGGGGCAGCAATCTCGTAATCGACGCTTCGGCGGTCGAGCGCGTCGGCGCCCTGTGCGCCCAGGTGCTCATGGCCGGTGCGAAGAGCTGGGAGCGCGACAAGCACTCCTTCACCATCGGCAAAGTGTCCGAACCCTTTATGAAAACGATGCAGCTTATCGGCATGAACGTCGACCACATGCTGTCAAAGGAGAGTCAGCAATGAAGAAAAAGGTGCTTACCGTGGATGATTCACGGACCATCCGGAACATGCTTCTGGTGACGCTGAACAACGCCGGGTTCGAGACGATCCAGGCCGAGGACGGCATCGAAGGCCTTGAGGTTCTCGAGAACGCCAATCCGGATGTCATCGTCACCGACATCAACATGCCCCGCCTCGACGGCTTCGGCTTCATCGAAGGGGTTCGCCGCAACGAGAAGTACCGTGCGATCCCGATCCTCGTCCTGACGACCGAAAGCGACGCGGAAAAGAAGAACCGTGCCCGCCAGGCCGGCGCAACCGGCTGGATCGTCAAGCCATTTGACCCCACCAAACTGATCGATGCAATCGAGCGCGTAACCGCCTAATTCGAGGGCTCCTCCTGATGGATATGAACGAAATCAAAGAGATCTTTTTCCAGGAGTGCGAAGAGCAGCTCGCGGAACTGGAATCCGGTCTCTTGAAGCTGAACGACGGTGACCGCGACCCGGAAACGGTGAATGCCGTTTTCCGCGCGGTGCATTCCATCAAGGGGGCGCCGGGGCTTTCGGCCTCGATGATCTCGTCTCCTTCGCACACGTGTTTGAGACGACTCTCGATTGCGTTCGATCCAACAAGCTCGAACCGAACCAGGATGTCCTCAAGGTCATGCTGAAGTCGGCGGACGTCCTTGCGGACCTCACCAACGCTGCCCGCGATGGCGGAAGTGTGGACGAGGCACGCAGCAAGGCGCTGATCCGGGAACTCGAGGCACTGGCAAAGGGCGAAATGCCGGCTGCTTCCTCCGATGCACCGGCGCCCGCTCCCAAGGCGGCCGCGCCGGCCCCGGTTGCGCCCCCGCCGGTCAACGACGAGGGCTTCCAGCCAATCCCGTTCTCCTTCGATGATTTCGTACCGGAGGAAAAGCCGGTCGAGCCTTATGTCCCTGCCTGCGAAATCCGCTTCCGTCCCAAGCGGGAGCTCTATGCCAAGGGCAACGAGGCGACGCTGCTGCTGCGCGATCTCTCCCGCCTTGGTGAGATGACCATCAACTGCGACATGTCGGCTCTGCCGGTGCTCGAGGAAATGAACCCCGAGGAAGCCTATCTCTCCTGGAAGATTTCCGTGAAGTCGGAAAAGGGCGAGGACGGTGTCCGGTCGGTCTTCGAATTTGCCGAGTGGGACTGCGATCTCGAGATCCAGACCATCGAAGAAGACGCAGAGGTCGCCGCGGACGACGACGAAGCGCCGATGCAGGTCGTTCCCTTCGACCTGTCGATCCTCGACGAAGAGCCGGCGATCGCGCCTGCATCGGAAGATGAAGGCAATGCCGCGCCGGTCGCAAGCGACGTGTCCGTAGCCGTCGCCGCCGCTGAGACAGCGACCAACGTGATGCAGATGGCGGGCGGCGCGAACCGTGCCGCTGCTGCTGAAAGCGCGAAGACCGAGCGGGCCGCCGCCGCGGCCGCGGCCGCTGCCCAGAACAATGCCAACGCCAATGCCGCGGCTGCCGCCGCGCCGACCATCCGCGTCGATCTCGACCGCGTCGACCGCCTGATCAACCTCGTGGGCGAGCTCGTTATCAACCAGGCCATGCTTTCCCAGAGCGTGATCGAAAATGACACCAACGGTGTTTCCTCGATCAACATGGGTCTTGAAGAGCTGCAGCAGCTGACGCGCGAGATCCAGGACAGCGTGATGGCAATCCGCGCGCAGCCGGTGAAGCCTGTCTTCCAGCGCATGTCGCGTATCGTTCGCGAAATCGCGGACACCACGGGTAAGTCCGTTCGCCTGATCACCGAGGGTGAAAACACGGAAGTCGACAAGACGGTTATCGACAAGCTTGCCGAACCGCTGACCCACATGATCCGCAACGCGGTCGACCACGGCCTCGAAACGCCCGAGAAGCGTGCCGCGGTCGGCAAGAACCCGGAAGGCACGGTGCGGCTTACGGCGAAGCATCGGTCGGGCCGTATCGTCATCGAACTTGCCGACGACGGCGCCGGTATCAATCGCGAAAAGGTCCGCCGTAAGGCGATCGACAACGACCTGATCGCCGCAGACGCAAACTTGTCCGACGAGGAGATCGACAACCTGATCTTCCACGCCGGCTTCTCGACGGCGGACAAGATCTCCGACATTTCGGGCCGCGGCGTCGGCATGGACGTGGTCAAGCGGTCGATCCAGGCCCTCGGGGGCCGCATCACGATCTCCTCCAAGCCGGGGCAGGGCTCCGTCTTCACGATGAGCCTTCCGCTGACGCTCGCCGTTCTCGACGGCATGGTCGTGACAGTTGCCGGCCAGACCCTGGTCGTGCCGCTGACGGCAATCGTAGAAACGCTGCAGCCCGAGGCTTCCGCGATCCACTCCTTCGGCGCCTCGCAGCGGCTGATTTCGATCCGCAACAGCTTCTGCCCGCTCGTCGACGTCGGCCGCATCCTGAACTTCCGCCAGAGCCAGGCCAATCCCATCGAAGGCGTTGCGCTTCTGGTCGAATCGGAGGGTGGCGGTCAGCGCGCCCTGATGGTCGACGCGATCCAGGGTCAGCGCCAGGTTGTCATCAAGAGCCTGGAAGCCAACTACACGCATGTTCCGGGCATCGCCGCGGCGACCATCCTTGGCGATGGCCGCGTAGCGCTCATTCTCGACGTCGACGCGGTTGTTGCCGCGTCGCGCGGACAGTCCCTGAAACAAGAAGTCTCACTCGCGGCAGCCGGATAAGGAAATGACAAACGCGGTCAAGAACCTGGTGGACGGACGGAGGCTCATCGCCTTCCGCATCGAAGATCAGGAATTCTCTGTAAACATCATGGCGGTGCGGGAGATCCGCGGGTGGAGCCCCGCGACCCCCATGCCTCATGCGCCACCTTACGTTCTCGGTGTCATCAACCTGCGTGGCGCCGTGCTGCCGATCATCGACCTGGCGCTGCGTTTCGGGCTGAAACCGGCGGAGCCGACGATCCGGCACGTCATCATCGTGGCGCAGGTGAATTCGAAGACCGTCGGCCTGCTCGTCGACGCGGTTTCCGACATCCTGACGGTAACGGATGACAACATCCAGCCGACGCCGGATATCGCCAACGATGCGGAGAAGAACTATGCGCGCGGCATTCTCGCCATCGAAGGCCGCATGATCTGCATGATCGAACTCGATGCCCTTTTCCCGCACTTCGAAAGCGAAGCCGCATGACGTTTGCCAGTGCCATTGACACGAGACAGTCGCCGGACGAATGCCTTGCCAGCGGTGAATATCCGTTGACGCGGAGGGACCTGTCCGAGATTGCTGCGATGATTTATGCGGACGCAGGGATCTATCTCAACGAATCCAAGGCGTCGCTGGTCTATTCGCGGCTGTCGAAGCACATCCGGAACCTCGGCCTGAAGGGGTTCCGCGAATACTGCACGTTGGTCGCCTCGCCCGCCGGAGCGGCCGAGCGCCGGGAAATGCTCTCCCACCTGACGACGAACTTCACGCGGTTCTTCCGCGAGAACCACCATTTCGAGCATCTGAAGACGGATGTGCTGCCGGACCTTCTCGCCCGTGCCCGCAACGGCGGACGGGTGCGTATCTGGTCTGCCGCCTGTTCGGATGGTCAGGAACCCTATTCGATCGCACTCACGGTGCTCTCGCTGATGCCGAACGCGGCCGACTACGATTTCCGTATCCTGGCGACGGACATCGATCCCAAGATACTCTCGCTGGCACGTGCCGGCGCATATGACGGCAACGCTCTCGAAACGGTGAGCCCCGCAATGCGCAAGCAGTTCTTCCGGGAAGTGGACGCCGGCGGCCGCCAGAAATGGCAGGTCGAGGACCGGGTGAAGAAGCTCATCACCTTCAACGAGCTCAACCTGATGGCACAGTGGCCATTCAAGGGACCGTTCGACGTCATCTTCTGCCGCAACGTGGTCATCTATTTCGACGAGCCGACGCAGATGAAGATCTGGTCCCGCTTTGCCGGCATGCTCGGCGACAATGGCCACCTCTACATCGGTCACTCGGAACGTGTGTCGGGTGAAGCGAAGTCGCTGTTCGACAATATCGGCATCACCACCTATCGGTACACCGGCAAGTCCGGCGGGAGGCGCGCATGACGGCAGCAGCACGTGTTCTTGTCGTCGATGACTCCGCGACGATGCGGGGCCTGATCACGGCCGTCCTCAATGCCGATCCGGGTGTCGAAGTGGTGGGCCAGGCCGGCGACGCCATGGAGGCACGAAACGCCATCAAGCAGCTCAATCCCGATGTCGTCACGCTCGACATCGAGATGCCGAACATGAACGGGCTCGAGTTTCTCGACAAGATCATGCGGCTGCGGCCCATGCCGGTCATCATGGTCTCGACGCTCACCCATCGGGGTGCAGAGGCCTCGCTGATGGCGCTCGAAATCGGCGCGTTCGACTGTGTCGGCAAACCGCAGCCGGGCGATCCGAGGCCCTTCGGCGATCTGGCGGAGAAGGTCAAGGCTGCAGCCCGCTCGCAGCGCCGCGCCGTCACCGCCGCCGCCCAGCCGGTCACCAACACGGCGGTCGGCAGCTTCCGTCCGGGTCGTCGGATCGTAGCCATCGGTGCCTCCACCGGTGGGGTCGAGGCCCTGATTGCCGTCCTTCAGAAGTTTCCGGTCAACTGCCCGCCTACGGTCATCACGCAGCACATGCCGCCGACGTTCACGAAGAGCTTCGCGGAGCGCCTGAACAGGCTCTGCGCGCCCGTGGTCGAGGAAGCGACGGACGGCGCGCGGCTCGAAATCGGCAAGATCTATCTGGCGCCGGGTGGTGACAGGCATCTGCAGATCGCCAACGCGATGGCGCCGTGCTGCCGGCTGCTCGACAGGGATCCCGTCAACGGGCACCGCCCGTCGGTCGACGTATTGTTCGATTCGGTTGCGGAACTCGCCGGCCGCAACGCCGTCGGCGTAATCTTGACCGGCATGGGCCGTGACGGCGCGGCCGGTCTCTTGAAAATGCGTCATGCAGGGGCGCGGACCATCGGTCAGAACGAAAAAACCTGCATCGTTTATGGAATGCCGAGAGTGGCTTTCGAACTTGGTGCCGTAGAGCACCAATTTCCGCTCGCGTCCATCGGGGAGGAAATCTTGAAGATCACTGCGGCCCGGAAGGAAGGGAGCGAATAATGTCTATCGCTGAAAAAATCAAAGTACTCATCGTTGACGACCAGGTGACGAGCCGGTTGCTGCTGGGAGATGCCCTGCAGCAGCTCGGTTTCAAGCAGATCACTGCGGCCGGTGACGGCGAGCAGGGCATGAAGATCATGGCCCAGCAGCCGCATCACCTCGTCATCTCCGACTTCAACATGCCGAAGATGGACGGCCTGGTGTTTCTCCAGAACGTCCGCGCGAACCCGGCGACCAAGAAGGCGGCGTTCATCATCCTGACGGCACAGGGCGACCGCGCGCTGGTCCAGAAGGCGGCAGCGCTCGGCGCCAACAACGTTCTCGCGAAGCCGTTTACCATCGACAAGATGAAAGCGGCCATCGAAGCCGTATTCGGATCGCTGAAATGATAGCAGAAGCGGGTGCACGCCGTGTCCACGTGATACAGGGCGAATACAAGGTCGTGAACGATCCAGAGGTGGTTTTGACCACGATCCTTGGCTCCTGTGTCGCAGCATGCATGCGTGACCCAGTTGCCGGGGTGGGCGGGATGAATCACTTCCTTCTTCCCGGATCCGTCGATGCGCTGGCAGCCGGTGGCGATGCGACCCGTTACGGGGTGCATCTCATGGAGCTCCTGATCAACGGTCTGCTGAAACAGGGCGCCCGCCGTGACCGGCTGGAGGCCAAGATCTTCGGCGGCGCCAAGACGATCGCCCGCTTCTCGAACGTTGGGGAACAGAACGCGCGCTTTGCACGGCAGTTCCTGATGGACGAGGGCATCCAGATCGTCGGTGAAAGCACGGGCGGCGAGCATGGACGCAAGCTGGAATACTGGCCTTCCTCCGGAAGAGCGCGCCAATATGCGCTGACCGGTGTGGAGACGCAGAAGACGGTCGCTCTGGAGCAGCGTCCGGCGCCGGTCGTCAAGCCGGTCGACAACGGAATCGAATTCTTCTGATCAGCCTGCATCCGCAGGCTGAAGCATCGCATAGAGGGTACCATGGAAGTCGAGTATTTGAGTGGAACGTCTGCCGTGGAGGAAGCCCTTCCTGACGTGTTGATGCGGATTGTCTCGGAGCTTCACGACGTCGCCTATCTTATCGAGCGGATCGAACCGCAGCTGAACCACCTTCATGGCGCGGCAGGTGCGGATTCGGCAGAGCGGATCATGGTTCTGCAGGGGATCGATCTCGCCGTGCAGAAGACGCGTGGCCTTGCCGAGTTCATTGACACGATCACCGCCAGCATCCCCGGGGACTGGATGGTGGACCTGACGACTGCGCTAAGCCTCGTCAAGCTTGCTGAAATGCAGAAGGCACTGAGCAACGGTGCCCTTCGCCATGGCCATTCGCAGCCGCTTTCCAAGGCGGCGGGAGATTTCGAGGCCTTCTGACCTCGTTCGAATCAACGGTTTCTTCCCTCGAAAGTCATCGCGGCGCCCCATCGGGCGCCGCCTGCGTTTCAGGCGTTTCGCGGCGCCGAAACAACGAAACGCTCGCGCAAGTTTCGTTCTCTAGTTTCCGCAGCGGGTCTGGTGGATCCGCGTTGTCCGTGGTTGGCAGTCTTGAGGACAAGGCTTCGTCCGGCCCGGGGCGTTTTGAAATTGCGTTTGGTTTCCGGCTTTGGCAGGCCGTTTTAAGGAAATTGGACGCGCAAGTTCGTGCGGGAACAGAATGAATCTGTTGGAACAGCTGAAGAATGTCTTCAACAACCTGGCATCATTGGGCCAGGCCAAAATCGCGATGCTCGCGGGTGCGGGTATCGTATCGATCGGACTGGTGCTGGCGGCCGGGCTTTACGTCAACAAGCCGTCCTATGAGACCCTGTATGTCGGTCTCGAGACCTCCGATCTCAACCGAATCAGCACTGCGCTCGCAGAAGCGAACATGGATTTCCAGACCGGGTCGGATGGTGCCAGCATTCAGGTGCCGGTCGGGCAAACGGGCAAGGCCCGCTTGTTCCTGGCCGAGCG
Source organism: Sinorhizobium sp. BG8 (assembly GCF_016864555.1). Taxonomy (NCBI): domain Bacteria; kingdom Pseudomonadati; phylum Pseudomonadota; class Alphaproteobacteria; order Hyphomicrobiales; family Rhizobiaceae; genus Sinorhizobium; species Sinorhizobium sp. BG8. The sequence continues at coordinate 1,370,265 of NZ_CP044011.1, forward strand.
CGGACTGCCCAGCTCCTCCAATTCCGGCTACGAACTCTTCGACAAGGTCGGCTCCCTCGGCCTCACCTCGTTCATGCAGGAAGTAACGCGCGTTCGGGCTCTCGAAGGCGAAATCGCACGAACGATCCAGGAGATCAGCGGCGTATCCGCCGCCCGCGTCCACATCGTCATGCCGGACCGCGGCAATTTCCGAAAGGCCGAACAGAAGCCCACCGCCTCGGTCATGATTCGCGCCGGCGCCACTTCCGGCCGCCAGGCCGCCGCTTCGATCCGTCACCTCGTTGCCGCCTCCGTTCCCGGCCTCAACGTGGAGGACGTTACGATCCTCGACTCCTCGGGCCAGTTGCTCGCCTCCGGCGACGACGCGCAGAATGGCGACCTCAACCGGTCGCTGAACATCGTCCAGCAGGTCCAGGGCGAAGTCGAGAACAACATCGAGAAGGCGCTCGCTCCCTTCCTCGGCATGGACAACTTCCGTGCCAGCGTCATGGCGACACTCAACACGGACCAGCAGCAGACGCAGGAAACCGTGTTCGACCCGGAATCCCGCGTCGAGCGTTCAGTGCGGGTGACCAAGGAGAGCCAGAAGTCGAATCAGCAGACCCTTCAGAAGCCGGCCACCGTCGAGCAGAACATTCCGCAGGGCGGACCGGAAGGCGGGACAGGCCCGCAGTCCAGCGACGAAGCCGACAAGAAGGAAGAGCAGACCAACTACGAAATCAACAGCAAGACCGTTGCGACTGTCCGCAGCAGCTACAAGGTTGAGAAACTCTCGGTCGCCGTCGTCGTCAACAACGGTCGCATCGCCGCGATGGTGGGCGAGCCTGCCGACCAGGCAAAGATCGACGCCTACATCGAGGAAATGAAGAAGATCGTGGCCTCTGCGGCCGGTCTCAGCCCCGATCGCGGCGACGTCGTCACCGTGACGGCAATGACCTTCCTCGACAACCAGCTTCTTGACGAGGCCGTGCCTAGCCCAGGCATCATGGAGACGCTGACACGCAATCTGGGTGGCATCATCAATGCGCTCGCCTTCGTTGCCGTCGCCTTCCTGGTCGTCTGGTTCGGTCTGCGCCCTGCAGTACGCACCATCAGCGGCGCCAGCGGTGCGGCCGCCCTCGAAAGCGACACTGCGGGTCTCGAACTGCCTGACTTCTCGCCCGCCGCCGGTGTCGCCGCTCCAGGTGCCACCCTCATGGATGGCTTCGGCGCGGACTTCGGCTTCGACAGCACCGACGACCTGCTCAGTGCCGACGATGGCGACGGCGCCTTCAATCGCCGCGTCAAGGAAGGACCCGAGCGCCGTCTCGCACGGATGGTCGAGATCAGCGAAGAGCGCGCTGCCAAGATCCTCCGCAAGTGGGCGATTGAAGAGGCGGCCTAGTCGGCAACCAGAGCGGCAAAGCAAGTCTTTTTCCACAGTGCAATCCCGCCATGGCGGCGGGATTTCTCGATCCGGAGCGTGAATCCTCTGGATTTTCCAAAAGCGATCAATATGTTGAGAGATGAGGGATCGATGGATCTCGGGTGTGCAACTGCTCTTTATCGCGTAATGCGTGCACTACCCCATCGACCTCGCTCTATGATGGCATTGCAGTGGCGGCCCCGCTCTTCGTGGAACGGACGGGAATCCAAACTGTTTTGCTAGGTTGCGATCATGATGACGCAATGTTCCAAAGTGCCGGGGGCGCGAAGATGGATCTCGTGTTGGCGGGGCTTGGTCCCCTGTCGTTTTTTGCCGGGCGTCAGAAGAGCAGTGTATGCTCTATTCTGAACCGTTGCCGTGGAGAGGTTGGGGCACGCCATGTGGCCCATGTCTACCTCCAGCGTGCGCCCGGGCAGGAAGAAACCTACATATCGGTCACCTACCCCGGACGCTGGCTTCTGAACTATGCAATCCGCAACTACTTCTCGGTCGATCCCGTGATCCGGGATGACGAGCGGCCGACATCCATCCGGATTCTGAATCATGTCGAGGAGAGCGGCTGGGCGGTGCGTGCGATGCTCGCCGATGCGCAGTCCTTCGGCATCGGCCGGAGCTTCGTCGAGATTCAGGTCATGCCGCACTCGGAGTACCGGGGTACGGTCATGTTCGCCTTCGACATCGAGCCCACCGCGATCACGAAATACATCGAGAGGAAGCGCGAACTCCTGCTCGAGGCCGCGCTGCAGCTCCATGTCGATACGCTGAAGGCGAGGGGGCTGATGCCCGACACGCTTGAGCTCCCCGAGCTCAATTGCGACGAAACGCGATGCGTATCGATGCTTGCGGACGGGCGCACCTATGCCGAGATCGGCGAGGCGATGTCATGGAGCGAGCAGGCGGTGATCGCGACGCTCAACGATCTTTGCGAGCGACTGGGCTGTGCGAACCCGTTGAACCTGGTCGCTCGCTGCATTTCGCAGGGTTGGCTGCGCGATTTCGACGACGGCTTTACGCCGCCGCCACTTTCTCCTTTATCCACGCGAGTTTTTCCAGCGAAGCCTCACTGACTTCCCAGGACACGCACAGGATAGGTGCGGAGTTCTCCATCTCGCGCCGGCCGATTATGTGGTACTTGATCCCGAACGATTTCGTCAGCCGCACGATGTTCTCCTCGCAGATGGCGACGTGGCGGGTGATGCCCGCGTGGAAGCCGAGTTCGAGGGAAGCATTGGAAAGCTCGATCGCGGTCCGGTTCACGCCGCTCATGACGCGAACGTCCCTTTCCTGGGGGCGTATCGCGAAGCGGGTGGTCTCCGTGATCTTCGGTGAGAGCAGCTCGGCCGGATCCGGGATCATGTCCGAGAAGCATTCCCAGGTGAGATTCGGCCCGGCCATGCTCATCTGGCGCAGTCCCCCGGTCACATCGCCTCGATCATCCAGCGATAGCACGTAGGTGCAAGGCATGAAGTCGTAGCGATCGTATTCGAGGTCGCCGTCCACGGCGACGTCCCAGCCAAGCGTGTCGTGGAAGACGGTCTTCCGGATGCGGAAATAGTCCTGAATGAGGTGCTGATACTGCCCGCGCATTTCAGGTGTTATGACTAGAATCATTCTGGCCCCCTGTAAGTCCGGGCAAATTTGGGGGGCACAAGTTAAAGGCGGGTAAACGGCGACCCAAAACCAAGGGTTGGCGTTAACGAAAGGGGTGACCGTGCGGCGTGTGGGGAGATGGAGCCTCGCAGAGATTGCTCGCCCGGAAACCTGTCGGCAATGGAACACGGAGCGGTAGCAAACAGACGCGCCACGACTTCGACGAAGTGCGACGTCGACGAAAATGTCGGCAGCCCGCGCGGCAAAACTAACGTTACGTGAGGCTGTCAAGTTTCGGGTAAGGCTGACCCTGTAGGGCGAGGCGGCCCGGATGGGGCCCATGTTTTCAGGAAAGTGTATCTTTACAGCCACGCCTGAACCCGCGCGGCGTGCCAGAACAGGGCGTCGCCCGTGGCCGAAAAGACCCGATATGGATGATTTCGGGACTTTCTTCGATCACAGAAAAGAAATTTTTCGACTCACGAAAAGTTGCAATCGTGGATTTCTGCGAGATCCACGAGAATTTACGCCGTTCCCGGCGCCGTCTGTTTCTGTCTTCTGCAAAAAATATCAATTGTTAACAATTGGTTAATTCTTTGACATCCCGGAGCATTATTTCCGAAAGTTTCTACGTTTTATCTCGCGCGAATCGATTCACGGAACGTTACAAAAGTAAATCCCGAGAAACGTGCGATTCTTTTTTCCCGGTCTCGTTGTAAAGTTTAGTTACTGATTCGTTAGGTGGTTCCTGCCGTGCGGCTCGATCTTCGACGATACCGGAATGACTCCGGTGACGCTGAGAACGGGGGCGGGAACGCCTCCGGAATCAGAACAGGGGGCCAAATATGGATACAATCCGTGCGGATGTAGCGGCCTGGGAATCTGTCGGATTTCCTGCCGCGTCGGATGAGCGTAAGAGTGCGCGTGAGCTTCTGGTTCAACAGCTCGGACGCTATGCGAATAGCATGGCTTTGTCCTCTGGCCTTAGGGCGCTGACGGACTATGTCAGCGCCTCTCATTTCCTCCTGCTGAGGCAGGATACGGCGTCGGATTCCTCTCTGGATCTCGTCGTCGCTTCGGACTGGCCGTTCGACCTGGTCAAGAACCTCGTGGGTTCGATCGGCGGAAGCCAGGCGCGCACCAGCGAGCTCGACAAGTGCCTTGCAGTGCTGCAGCCATCGTTCGTGCACATGCCGGAGACGATCGCAATCCCTGCGGGTATCAGCAGGGAGTATTGCATCGTCACCTTCAACGTCGGCCGCACGCGGATGTCGCTGCTGCTGCTCTTCGGCGAACATTTCATCCTGTCGCAGAGCAAGCTTCGGGATATCGGGCTGCTGGCGGGCTACTTCGCCAGCCTCTCCTGCCGCGCCGCGGAGCGCCAGGATCGCGAGCTGGAGCTGACGGAGCGCGAGATCGAGTGCCTGTTCTGGATTGCGGAGGGAAAGACCAGCGATGAGATCGCGGTCATTCTCGGCATCTCGCGAAACACGATCAACAACTACATTACCAGCGTAATGCGCAAGACGGCGACCCGCACGCGATCCGAAGCGATCGCATGGGCCGTCCGAAACAATCTGGTCTGAGCGGCGTGACCAGGGTCTTACCGCGCGAAGGAGGAAGGTGATGGACATCCCGATTCCCAATCCGGCAAACACGGAAGCCGAGATTCGGCTGGCACGTCCTCCGAAGGCGCAGCGCGCGGCGGATTTCGTGGCACGTCTGCAGATGATGCAGAAGATCATCGGCGCGCAGAGCTTCGTGGTCCTGCGACTCAGCGGTCACGGCCTGCCTTCGACGCGCCGGCTCACATGTTCGCTGCACAATCTCGGGCATGACGCCGAGCGGCATGTGCATTCGTTGCTGAATGCCTATGGCACGGCCCTGATGACGCATCTCGATGGTTCGCTCCTTCCTCTGCTTTGGGAAGGCGCCGGCGACAATCAGATCGCCGAAGCCGGGCTTCCTCACTTTACGGCGCGCCTGCCCGACAAGCAGGTGCCCTATTCCGGCATCGCCTTTCCGGTGCGCCTCGGCGCGTTCGGAAACGGCTACGTGGTCTTCATGGGCAGCTTCATCGATCTGTCCAGCGATCTGATCGTCGATACCCATATCAAGTGCTGCCAGATACTTGTGGATCTGCTTTCCTGTGACGAGAAGAAGCTGCTGCCCGCGGAAGCGCTGAGTGATCGCGAAATCGCCTGCCTTCAAATGGCGGGCGACGGCTGCATCAGCGAGGCGATCGCGGAGAAGATGGGATTGTCGGTTCACACCGTCAACGCCTACCTCGGCACGGCAACGACCAAGTTGGACGCGGTCAACCGCATCCAGGCGATCGCGAAGGCGATCCGCTTCGGTTACATCACCTAACGGTTTGGAAGTCCGCTGCCTTGCGACCGCACGGCGCCTGATCTGCCTTTTTCCGCGTCATGGCGGACGACCGGCAGGGCAAGGCCTCGCAAAGCTTGCGGCAATCGAACATCAATGCGTCGTGCTGGATGCCTGTGCATCCGTAGAGCGCACGAATCGTGCTTCCCTGAGGCTTTTCTCCAGGAAGGCGGTATTGTCGTCCGGATTGGCGGCAGGATCGCTGAACGCCACATGCGTTACCTCAACCCCTGCCTGATCCTTCTGCAGGAGAAGCTTGGCATAGACTGTCACGCCCGGCGGCCGCAGCTCCATGTCCAGCGTCACTTCCGGTTCGGTTCCCCAGTCGAGGCGATAGTCCCCACCTGAGCCGAAATTGACGGTTCCCGGCAGGAAGTAAAGCTCGGCAGCCGAGGCGACGAGGTCGGATAGGTTTCCGTAACACTCGAAACGCAGAAGCGAGACGAGGTCGGCGGCATCAAGCAGCCGCAGCTCGGTCGCAACCGGGCAGATGGCCTCCGCTACTATCTTCTCGCGTTCCGCAGAGTAGGTGCATTTTCTCATGGGATCCTGTTTACCCGTCTTTTCTGGGGCGAGGCTGCGTATACCCGGTGAATCAGCTCCGCCACGGCTTTGTAGAACACCGGTGGAATGACACTATCCACCGAGACTTGCGCAAACATTGAGCGCGCAAGCGGAGGGTCCTCAAAGACGGGGATTTTGTTCTGCTCGGCGATCTCGCGAATCTTCAGCGCCACGAGGTCCTGCCCCTTGGCGACGACGATCGGAGCGTCGCCTTCTTCGCGCACATAGCGCAGCGCGACTGCAAAGTGAGTCGGGTTGGCAATCACCAGCGTCGCACGCGGAACGGCCGTGATCATGCGGCGGCGCGCCCTGTCGCGCTGGATCGAGCGAAGCCTGGCCCTGACGATCGGGTCGCCCTGCGCCTGCTTCATCTCTTCCTTGACCTCCTGCTTGGTCATGCGCAACTCGGTGATCCAGTGATGGCGCGTCCAGAAGAAGTCGAGAATCGCAACCACTGCCGTTGCGAAGAGAATGACGATCATGATCTTCCGGGCGTCGGCGGCCATCATCGGAAAGATGGCGGCCGGCTCGGAGAACATGGCGTCGAGTGATTCGAAGTAGCTTCGGCGCATCACGAGAACGACGACGATCGAAACGACCGCGATCTTGATCACGGACTTGCCGAACTCGACGAGGCCCGGCTTTCCGAGCATGCGGCCGAGGCCCTTGGTCAGCGAAACGCGGGACATCTGCGGGCGCACCCGCTCGAGAACCGGGCTCGGCATGTTTTGCAGGACCGAGGAACCCAAGCCGAAGAGCATCATCATCACCATCGCCGGCAAGAGAAGCACGCCAGCTTCCCAGGTGAGGTGGCCGAAAAGCGAGATGACGTCGCTGCTGGTGTTGAGCGTCCACTGGTCCGGCTGCTCGAACAAATCCTTCAGCGTTTCATTCATCCGTGAGATGCCGTCGGGCAGGAAGAAGACCATGTACAGGTACATGGCGACCGTCGAGGCGAAGACCGGAACCTCGCGCGAGAAAGGCGTATTGCCCTTTTCGGCGGCATCGCGGATCTTTTTCTCCGACGGGGCCTCTGTTTTACTCTCTTTGTCCTCTTCGTCAGACACGTATGCCACTCCTGGCGTATCGCCCGGCATTGTCTGCCGGGTTCAGAGCAAGGCGCTTTCTTGGATTGGAGCGCTCTGGAAACGGAAAAGCCCGAATCCCTGTCAGAGATTCGGGCCCGAAACTACGGTCGGCCTGGGGGTAGGGAGTGTCAAGCCCCGTCAGGCTGCTGCCTGTGCCTGTTCGGCTTCCTTCAACTGGATTTGTCCCGCAGCGGCCAACCGGATGGCTTCCTGGGTGATCGAGCGGCGGGCGATCGCCACTTCGCGCTGGTTGACGTTGTCGTCCCCGGCCGCAAGGTCGGACTCGATCATGCGGCGCTGACGTGCACCGATAGACGACAGCACGGCCTCGCGCAGGCTGATCGGCGCACCGCGCAGAGCAGACGTGATGATGTCGCCCGATACGTCGTTGAAAAGCGCCACGCGGCTCTTCTGCGGCATCGCCAGGATGTCTTCGAAAAGGAAGATCTTCGGCCGCACCTTCTTGACCGATTCGACGCTGACCGTTTCCAGCGAAGCGAGCATTTCGTCGACCTGCGTCTTCTCCAGCTCGTTCATCAGTTCGGCAACCTTGTTGGAGCCGACCGAGTTGCGTTCCGCTTCGAGTGCGTTGATCATCTCGATGACGCGCGTTTCGATGATCGCGGCCGCCTTGGGGCTCACGTCCTTCAGGTTGACGGTACGATTGATGATGTCGGCCCGATACTCTTCGGGAACTTCGAGCAGCACCTTCGCGCCGAAGGAGGAAGGCATCATCGACAGGATATAGGCGATGGTCTGCGGATGTTCCTTGAGCAGGAACTTGCTGATGAAGACCGGATCGGCATCCTGGAGCCTTTCCCAGATGGTCGTTTCGAATGCCTGGAAGGTCGTGCGCCGTCCGAGCAGGCCGTCCACTTCGTCCGGTGTCAGGCCCTCTTCGAGAATGCCCTCCATCATCTTGGCGTTGTCCATCAGACCGGCGCCTTCGGTGAAGAGGTCCTCGAACTCGTTGACGAGATCAATGAGCTCGTGGGGCGGGATGGCGCGCAGGTTCTGCGCGGCGGCGATGATCGCCTGCAATTCGCCCTGGGTGAAGAACTTCAGGAGTTTGCCGGCCACCGGCTTGCCCATTGCAAGCAATACCGCGGCCGCCTTGTCTACCGGAGAGAGAGGAGCACCTACAGCGGTGCTGCCGAAATTTTCGAAATCCATCATGGATAGCCTCCTGATACCTTCAGCGGTGTCAGCTCTTGCGGGTGTTCTTGACTTCGATCAGCTTGACACCGAACCGGGTGTCGTCGTTCTCGAGCACGGTGATTTCGCCCCGGCCGATGATCCGGCCGTTGACCATGACTTCGACCGGTTCACCGATCCGCCTGTCGAGCGCGATCGTTGCGCCCTCGGAGAGATTCATCAGGCCGGAGACCAGCATCTGGGACGATCCGAGGACGATCTGCAGATCGATCGGGATGTCCATGATCATGTCGAGATTTGCAGAAAGCGCGCTGCCGGGGCGAGCCGGTTCGGCGCTGCCGGATCCGGCGAAGTCGCCGCCACCGAAATCGCTGCCGCCGAAATCCCCGCCAGCTTCGCCGAAGCTGCTGCCGAAGTCGCCGGCGGTATCGGTGCTTCCGAAGTCTCCGCCGAAGGCGGCCAGCGGATCGTCCGAGGCGCCCGCGCCGAAGTCAGCATCGAAGCTCGTTGCCGCGGCAGGCTCTGCACCCTGCTTCAGGACGCCGCGCAAGTCGTCGATCGCCTGCTCCAGTTCCTGGTCGTCTGCGTTGATGGAAGACTTGAGATCGTCTGCGATGGGTGCTTTTTTCGGTGCCATGAGCTATTTATTCCACTTGAAACTTGCCTGAGGCGTACCCCGGGGAAACGCCTCGATTATTTCTCAACCAATGATGTGCTGCAGCAGGTCCTCCTCGGACCCGTAGGTATCCTTCACGCGAACCGTGTAGCGCGCGCCGGACCGACCGAATTCACAGACGTAGAGCTTCTGGCCGTTCGCGCTCACGTCGACCCGTACGTCGCCTGCTTCCTTGAACGGAATAATGTCGCCTGCCTGGAGCCGGCTGACGGTGTCGAGTGTCTGGCTCTCGAGCCGAATGCGGGCCTCCAGCGTGACTTTCGAGCGGCGAACCTGCTCGCCGAGCTGGTCGCTCCATTCCTTGCGCGTCTTCGGCGCGTTAGCGGCCTGTGGCACCGTGATCTTTGATTTCAGGAGGACGTGCTGCGGGACCACGACCGAGAAGGTGGAGAGCACCGGACCGATGCCCACAGCCATGTTGACCACGCCCACGTGGGCCTCGTCAGTCCCGTCCTCGGCGGCCTTGCGCTCTTCCGCATTGTAGGCGAGGCCGACGTTCGGCTCGTAGCCGTTGCTGCCGGAGACGGCCATCTTGAGAACGTTCGAGATGCGGTCGAATATCATTGCGGCCACATCGAGTTCGATCCGGGAAAGCGGCCGTGGCTGCGGTTCCTCCACGGCATCACTCACTGCGCCCAGCATGTTCTCGACCAGGGTGATGATGAAGGGGCTGTCGCAAATGATGGTGAAGCGATCGCACCAGTCGCGGAGCGAACAATCCGAGAGCGCCATGGCCCCGCCAAGTCCGCCTACGAGTTCGTCGAAGCGCCCCACTTCGAACCCGGCATAGGAAACCGCAACTTCGAAACCCAGCTCGCCCTCGAAGAGATCGGGAAGGAATTCGGCAAACGCCGCGCCGAGGCTGGCGCACAGCTTCGAGATCGTTGCCTTGTCCCCGAGCTGCCCGGTCAGGCGGGCCAGTACGATGGGATCGAAGGTAGGGGTCTGTGACAAGGTTTGACCGTCCATGACTTATGCTGCCTTCGATTCGCCGCCGCCGCCGGGGTTCATCATTTCCTGTTCGACCGCGTCGATCGACGGTCTCTCGTAGGAGGAAATGGTCTTGCGGCCGTATTCCAGGGCGACCTGCGGAACCGAGCCGTTCATGTAGGCGAGCAGGGTCTGCTTCACGATGATGTAGAGGCGGTTCTGCTTCTCGCGGACGGATTTCACGTTTGCGGCAATCGGGTTGACGACGCAGTAGGACAGGAAGATGCCGAGCAGCGTGCCGACGAGCGCGGCGGCAATCTTGCCACCGAGAATTTCGGGCGACTCGTTGATGGCGCCCATGGCCTTGACCACGCCGAGAACGGCCGCGACGATGCCGATGGCCGGAAAGGCGTCACCCATCGTGGTGATTGCGGCGTAGGGCTTCATCTTATCGCGCGTGATGGTCTGGATTTCTTCGTCCATCAGCGCTTCGATCTCGTGGGAGCGCGCATTGCCGATGATGATCAGGCGGACGTAGTCGCAGATGAACGCAGTGAGCTCCTTGTTCTGCAGAACTGTCGGCGCGGACTGGAAGATCGACGATTCGTCGGGATTGTCGATATGGCTTTCGATCTCGTTGCGCGACTTGGTGCGCAGATCACGCATCAGGCTGTAGAGGACGCCGAGCGTATCCAGGTACTGCCGTTCCTTGGGGACCTTGTACTTGAAGGCCTCCATCAGGGCTTTGCCCGAATCCTTCACGACCTTCATCTTGTTGGCGACGATGAAGCCGCCGACGCCCGCGCCGCCGATGATCATCAGTTCGTAGGGCTGGATCAGTACGTCAAGGTGACCGCCCATGGCCATGTAGCCGCCTATGACGCAGCCGAAGGTAACGATTAGACCGATGATAATGTTCATTTTCGCACATATGTCCCGACACTATTCCTGCCGTCAGGAGTACGTCGCGAGCCTTGTGTGAGGCTGTACCCAAACCCCGCTTTTTCCAGGCCGTGCAGGAACAGTTTCGCGCAAGCAAAAAGGCTCAAGTTCCGTCACCAGATTGGGCATTTCTGCCCGCTTGAGACTGAAGTGCGGAATCTATCGTGACGACGACCTACACGAGCTACCAACTCATTGCAGCGGACTTGCAGACGTCGCTGGCGCGTGTCGCCGAGCAGCCGGACGTCAAGCGCGAGTCCGAGTACTACCTGTCGAAGATCGGCAGCATCAAAACGATCGACGAGTTCTTCGCCGACACCCGTGTCTACAACTATGCGATGAAGGCGCATGGGCTGGAGGACATGGCCTACGCCAAGGCCTTCATGCGCAAGGTGCTGACGGAAGGTGTCGACAACGACGACGCGTTTGCCAACAAGCTGAGCGACAGTCGCTACAAAGATCTGGTCGAATCGCTGAATTTCGCCCGCAACGGCGAAGCCGCGACGGCCTTCGACCGCGCGCAGAAGGGCGTCGTCGAAAAGTTCAATCGCCAGACCCTCGAAGTCGAGGCCGGCGAGGAAAACTCCGGCGTCCGCCTCGCGCTATATTTCGAGCGTATGGCCTCGTCCATCACCAGCGGATACTCGATCATCGCCGACGATGCGCTGTCGCAGGTCGTGCGGACGGTCTTGCAGCTTCCGGATGCATTCGCGGCCTCGGACGTTGACCGCCAGTCCGCCTACTATGAGGAAGAACTCGATCTGGCGGACTTCCAGGACACCACCAAGGTCGCCGCTTTTCTCGAACGCTTCACCTCGAATTGGGAGGTCGAAAATCCTTCCGATTCCAGCAATTCCCTGCCTGCTTTCCGGCCTTCGAGCCTGACAGGCATTTCCACCGATCTCCTGATCTCCATCAATAATCTGAAACTAGGAGGCCGCTGACATGCAGTCCGGGCTATATGTATCGCTTTCATCCCAGCTCGCCCTGGACCGCCGTCTGACAACGCTTGCCGACAACGTCGCCAATGCGACGACGGTGGGCTTTCGGGCCACCGAGGTGAAGTTCAACCAGGTCGTTTCCGACCAACGGACCGCCGATGTTGCCTTCGTCAACGAGGGCCAGGAATTCATTTCGACCAAGAGCGGTGGTATCACCGAGACCGGTGGCACGCTCGATTTCGCCATCAAGGGAGACGCCTGGTTCTCGGTCGAGACGCCCTCGGGTCCGACACTGACCCGCGATGGTCGCTTCACGCTGACGGATGCAGGCGAACTGGTGACCCTCAACGGCTATCCGGTTCTCGATGCCGGCGGCGGTCCGATCCAGCTCGATCCGCAGGCGGGCAGCATTACGCTCAGCGCCGACGGCCAGCTCAACCAGAACAATCAGCCGGTTGCGGCGATTGGTCTTTTCGAGGCCGATCTTTCCAATGGCTTCGTACGCGCAGGCAACAGTGGCATCATCCCGAACTCGCAGCCCCAGCCGGTCGTGGATCGCGTCGATGCCGGCGTCGTCCAGGGATACATCGAGGAATCGAACGTCAATGCGATGTCCGAGATGACGCAGCTGATCATGGTCACGCGGGCTTTCGAAAACATCGCGAACCTCATCCGCGACAGCGAATCATCTCTCGAAGACGCTGTGAAAACGCTCGGCGGAAGTCAGTAAAACACCATGAACGCAACAGGGGCCAAAGCGATGGAAGCAAAGTCCGGTTCGGACGGCAGCCGCAGGCTGAGCGCGCTGGCGGGGTTGGTGAAACGCTACTCCGATCCCGAGTTCTCCGTCGCTCATGGGGGGCAGGTGCGCACGATCGCGGCCGGAAACTACACTGTTACCGGCCTCTCGCGCCATGTCAGGCTCGGCGAGTTCGTCGCCCACAAGAGCGCCACCGGAATTCATCTCGGCGAAGTCGTCCGCGTTGAGCCCGATGCGATCGTCGTCTGCCCCATCGAGCCGGGTGAACCGATCGGGATTCACGATACGGTCATCCGGAAGGGTGCGTTCCGCGTTGCGCCGACCGCCTCCTGGTGCGGACGAACCATCAACTCGCTTGGCGAACCGATCGATGGGCGCGGCCCGCTGGTTCAGGGTGACGTTCGTCGCTCGATCTCGAACACCGCTCCCCCCTCGATGACGCGCAAGCGCGTCGAGGAAGGGTTTCGGACAGGCGTTCGTGCCATCGATATCTTCGCGCCGCTTTGCCTCGGCCAGCGCCTCGGCATCTTCGCCGGTTCGGGTGTCGGTAAATCGACGCTGCTGTCGATGCTGGCGCGCGCCGACGCCTTCGACAAGGTGGTCATAGCCCTCGTCGGCGAACGCGGTCGTGAAGTACGTGAGTTCATCGAAGACACGCTGGGCGCGAACCTTGCGAAGTCGGTGGCTGTTGTCGCGACCAGCGACGAGAGCCCGATGCTGCGCAAGATGGCGCCGCTGACCGCCGTTACCATTGCCGAACATTTCCGCGACCAGGGGGACAATGTCCTGCTGATCATCGACAGCGTGACCCGCTTTGCGCATGCGATTCGAGAGGTGGCGACCGCTTCCGGCGAGCCTCCGATCGCACGCGGCTACCCGGCTTCCGTCTTCACCGAGCTACCGAGGCTTTTGGAGCGCGCAGGGCCCGGCGCAGAGGGGACCGGAACAATCACCGCGATCCTTTCGATCCTTGTCGACGGCGACAACCACAATGACCCGATCGCCGACTCGACCCGCGGTATTCTGGACGGACACATCGTGCTCGAGCGCAGTCTGGCCGAGGAGGGGCGCTATCCTCCGATCAACCCGCTGTCCTCGATCTCACGTCTGGCCCGCAAGGCCTGGACGCCGGATCAGGAAAAGCTGGTGTCGCGGCTTAAGGCACTCATTCACCGCTTTGAAGAGACTAGGGACCTGCGCCTGATCGGCGGCTACCGCGCCGGCGGCGATCCCGATCTCGACATGGCGATCAAGCAGGTCCCCATCATCTACGACGTGTTGAAACAGATGCCCGGTGAAAAGACCGCGGCGGATGCATTCGCCGATCTCGCCGTCGCGCTCAAGAACGGAGCGGGCAACCAGGGTGGGGCCGCAGCTGGAAATGCGAGACAGAGAGGATAGCCGTGACAGACTTCGACGCGGATGAAAAGGTCAAGGCGCTCCGGCGCGTTCCGGGCAAAAAGCAAAGCCTCGCAGACAGGCTTCTGGTCGGATCCGGGGTGCTGCTTGCGGCAATGGCTGCCTTCTTTCCCTGGTATGTTTTCCTGAATCCCGACCAGTTTTCTGTGCCGCCGCTTTGGAAGGGCAACACGCGCGATCTGCCGGAAACGGCACCCCGCGAAGTCATGAGCGTCTCGCCCGCCGCGATGGTCGACAACGACGACAAGGCGCCTCCTGCGCTGGACACGCTCGCGACAGCGACCGTTTCGGAAGCCGGCCCGGACCGGAAGCTCGGCAAGCCGCTCGATACCGGAGTGGATCAGCCGCTGCCGGTCGAAAGCGGCTTCCGCTTGATGCACGTCGCCAACGGCCGCGCGCTTATCGAGGACGCAAGCGGCATGTACATCGTGCGCGTGGGGTCCACACTGCCGGACAACAGCCGACTCGCCACCCTCGAACAGCGCAACGGTAAGTGGGTCATCGTTACCTCCAACGGCGCCGTCTACGAGCACAAGTAAGCCCGTATTTTCAACGCCGAAGACTTTTGAATGACCGACCGCCCGCCGTGCCCGTCACGGCGGGTTTTTTGTTCGTCGGAGCATGGTTTTAAGGCTCCCGGGCAGGTGGCCTTGCGGCCCGCAAGCCCGTGTTCGCGCGGTTGGGCAGCGCCCTCTTCGGTGTTCCGGCTTTCAGGCAAGTCCCACACAAGATTAGCCCCGTAGGTTCCGCTCAGAACAAGGATGGAGCTTGTCATGCAACCGATTCAACTTTTCGAACTGGCTTCAAAGCAAGCCGAATGGCTTTCAGTGCGCCAGGGCGTGGTTGCGGGCAACATCGCCAACGTCAATACCCCGGCCTACCGGTCGAAGGACGTGACGCCTTTCGAATCCGTCCTTGAAAACACCGGCATCCGCATGGCGGCGACCAATCCCGCTCACTTTACCGAGCCGGGGATGACGAACGAGGTCTTGGAAACCAAGCCGATCGACGGAGTGGGTGTTCAGGAATCGGGAAACACCGTTGGCCTTGCCGAAGAACTCATGAAGCAGGGGCAGGTGAAGCGTGAGTTCGAGTTGAATGCCGGCCTGGTGAAGGCCTTTCATCGCATGATGCTGATGACAGTAAAGGGATAAAATGGATCCGCTTGTAGCTTCAATGAAAGTATCGGCCTCGGGTCTCGAGGCGCAGTCGACACGTATTCGAATTGTGTCCGAGAACCTGGCGAACGCCAGATCGACCGGTGACACGCCAGGCGCCGATCCCTTCCGGCGCAAGACGGTCACCTTCGTCTCCGAGCTCGATCGTGCGAGCGGCGCTTCGATGGTCGAGGTCGAGCGCCTCGGCGTGGACGAGGGCGACTTCACCACCGAGTACGATCCCGGCAATCCGGCCGCCGACGAGAATGGTGTGGTCAAGCTTCCGAACGTCAACATGCTGGTCGAGATGGCGGACATGCGCGAAGCGAACCGCTCCTACGAGGCAAACCTGCAAAGCATCAAGCAATCGCGCGACCTTATCAGCGCGACCATCGACCTTCTGAGGGCATCGCAATGATTGAATCCGTCCAGGGCCTTAGCTCTCTCTTTTCCACGAAGGCGATCTCCGGCGTCACCAGCGAGACCTCGACGAGCACGGCGGTTCAGAGCGGCGCCGAGACCCAGATGAGCTTTGCCCAGGTCATGGGCGACATGGCGACGGACATGGTCGATACGCTGAAGGCCGGCGAAGTGAAGTCGTTCGAAGGAATCCAGGGCAAGGCCAACACGCGTGAAGTGGTCGACGCCGTCATGAACGCCGAGCAGACGCTCCAGACCGCGATCGCCATCCGCGACAAGGTCGTGACCGCCTACCTCGAAGTTGCCCGTATGCAGATCTGAAGGATCGTGAAATGAAAGCTCTTGCCATCGCAGCGACGGGTATGAATGCCCAGCAGACCAATCTAGAGGTCATCGCCAACAACATCGCCAACATCAACACCACGGGCTACAAGCGCGCTCGCGCCGAGTTCTCGGACCTTCTCTACCAGACCGAACGCGCGCAGGGCGTCCCGAACCGTGGCAACCAGGCAATCGTGCCGGAAGGCGCGATTATCGGTCTCGGCGTGAAGACGGCCGCTGTGCGCAACCTGCACATCCAGGGCGAACTGACCAGCACCGGCAACTCCTTCGACGTGGCGCTTGTCGGACGTGGCTGGTTCCAGATCGAGGCGCCGGACGGCTCCACGCTCTACACGCGCTCCGGCGCCTTCAACACCAACGCCGACGGACAGCTGGTCACGCTCGACGGCTATTCCGTCGTTCCCGCGATCACCGTGCCGGCAGATGCGACCGCGGTCACGATCAACCGCTCGGGTCAGGTCTTTGCCACGGTGGATAACCAGCAGCAGGAACTTGGCCAGCTGACGCTTGCCAACTTCGTGAACGAAGCAGGCCTCGAGCCGCTCGGCGACAACCTGTTCCGTGAAACGGACGCATCGGGCCCCGCGAACGTCGGCACGCCGGACGAGGCGGGCTTCGCCTACATGCAGCAGAGCTATCTCGAAGCGTCGAACGTCGATCCGGTCAAGGAAATCACCGACCTGATCTCTGCACAGCGCGCCTACGAGATGAATTCGAAGATCATCCAGGCCGCAGACGAAATGGCAGCCGTGGTCAGCAAGAACCTGAGATAACCGTCGGAGAGTGAAACATGATGTTTCGCCTGAAATCGAAAGCGGCCGGGGACCGGCGCAAGATCATCGGAGGCAAGCTCCGTCGCGCGGCGCTTCTGCTGCCGTTCGCAATTCTTGCTATTCTCCTCGGCCAGGGGGCGGCCTTCGCGGAAGGCCCCCTTGCGGTCGTGCCCAAGCGGATCATCTATCCCGGCGAGGAATTGCAGTCCTCGGCCCTGGAAGAGGTCGAGGTGACCAATCCCAATATCGCGCCGGGCTACGCCCAGAGCATTTCTGCAATCAGCGGGCTCGTGACGAAGAAGACGCTGCTGCCAGGCCGCATCATTCTCGTTTCGACGCTGCGCCAGCCGTATACGGTCTCGCGCGGCTCCAAGGTGCACCTCGTGTTCGAAAGCGGTCCGTTGACGATCACGGCATCGGGAACGCCGCTTCAGGACGCATCGGTCGGTGAACTCATCAAGGTACGCAATACGGATTCCGGCGTCATCCTGTCAGGGACGGTGATGGCGGACGGATCCGTCCACGTGGTGGCAAAATGATTAGAAGAATTCTGTTCCGCCTCGCCGGTCTCGCGGTCGGACTTGCGCTTGCCGCCGGGCCGGCGCTCTCTGCGGCGCGTATCAAGGATGTGGCATCGCTGCAATCCGGGCGGGACAACCAGTTGATCGGCTACGGACTCGTTGTCGGCCTCCAGGGCACGGGCGACAGCCTGAGGGCTGCTCCCTTCACCGACCAGTCCCTGCGGGCAATGCTCGAGAATCTTGGAATTTCGACGCAGGGCGGCGATTCGCGCGTGAAGAACATCGCTGCGGTCGTCGTCACGGCGAACCTCCCGCCTTTTGCAAGCCCCGGTAGTCGCATCGACGTGACGGTCGGATCGCTCGGCGATGCGACCTCGCTTCGCGGCGGAACGCTCGTCATGACCTCGCTTTCCGGTGCCGACGGCCAGATCTATGCCGTCGCCCAGGGCGCGGTCACGGTCACCGGCTTTACTGCGCAGGGCGATGCGGCAACGCTTCAGGACGGCATCACGACTGCCGGTCGCGTCCCGAACGGCGCGATCATAGAGCGAGAGTTGCCGGCCAAGTTCAAGGACACCGCCGAGCTCGTCCTGCAGCTTCGGAACCCGGATTTCTCCACCGCTGTCGGCATGGCTGACGCCATCAACCGCTACGGTGCGGCACAGTATGGCGGGCGGCTCGCCGAGGCGCGCGATTCGCAGGCCGTCTACGTCCGCAAGCCCGCTGCCGCCGATCTTGCGCGGCTGATGGCCGAGGTCGAGAACCTCATCATCGAGACCGACGTGCCGGCTCGCGTCGTCATAAACGAGCGAACCGGGACAATCGTGATCGGCCAGGATGTCCGCATCTCGGAGGTGGCCGTGAGCTTTGGCTCGCTGACCGTGCAGGTTACCGAAATGCCGAAGGTCATCCAGCCGGAACCCTTCTCAAGGGGTGTCACCGCGGTTGAACCGAACACGGACATCCTGCTCCAGCAGGAGAACGCCAAGGTGGCGATCCTCAATGGATCGAACCTGCGCACGCTCGTCGCCGGACTTAACAGTATCGGCGTGAAGCCAGACGGAATCATTTCCATCCTGCAGGGCATCAAGTCCGCAGGTGCTCTCCAGGCAGAATTGGTGCTGCAATGATCGCAAAGCTCCTTCCCCTTCCGTCAATCCGGTCTCTTCTTCGCAGGCTGGCGCTTCCGCTGGCCGGTGCCGTCCTTCTGTCGATCCCGGGCGCATTCGCAGAGGAGCGTCCGGTCATTACGACCACGAAGGCTGCCGGTGACGAGGTTCGCGAGTTCTGCACCAACATCGCGGACGCGGCACGGGACCAGCGTTACCTTCTCCAGAAGAAGGAGCTGGAAGATCTCCAGAAGGAGGTCGACGGCCGCATCCAGACACTTGAACAGCGCCGCGCCGAGTACGAGGATTGGCTCAAGCGCCGAAACGAGTTCCTCAAGGTCGCTGAAGCGAGCCTCGTCGATATCTACAAGAACATGCCTGCCGATGCCGCGGCTGCCCAGCTTGAGCTCATCAGGCCGGAGATCGCATCCGCGATCGTGATGCGCCTTGCGCCGCGCATGTCGAGCCTCATTCTCAGTGAAATGGAAGCGGAAAAGGCGGCCATGTTGACCGCCATCATTGCCAGCGCTTCCGACCCGAACACCTCAAAGGATCCCTCATGAAAAAGATCGTCCCGGCCCTCGTAACGGCCGCCGTGCTTGCGGGATGCTCCAACCAAGCATTGAGGGAAGTCGGCCGTGCGCCGGCTATGAGTCCGATCGGCAGCGGACTGCAGTACGGCCAGACGCCCCAGCTCGCGCTCTATCCGAAGCAGCCGCGCACGGTCATGGCCGGCTACTCGACCTGGAACGACCAGCAGTCGGCGCTGTTCAAGGACGCCCGCGCAATCAATGTCGGCGATATCCTGACGGTCAACATCAAGCTCAACGACGAGGCTTCGTTTGACAACGAAACCGAGCGCAAGCGGACCAATTCGAGCGGCATGAGCTTCGGTATTACCGGGACCGACAGCCACAACGACCTTTCCGCAGACGGCGATC
Source organism: Sinorhizobium sp. BG8 (assembly GCF_016864555.1). Classification (NCBI taxonomy): domain Bacteria; kingdom Pseudomonadati; phylum Pseudomonadota; class Alphaproteobacteria; order Hyphomicrobiales; family Rhizobiaceae; genus Sinorhizobium; species Sinorhizobium sp. BG8. The sequence goes on from NZ_CP044011.1 coordinate 1,389,407, forward strand.
TCAAGTACGGATCGAACACGAACACCAAGGGCGAGGGTACCACCGCACGTTCCGAGAAGCTGACGCTGCTCGTGGCCGCCGTGGTCACCGGAGTGCTCGAGAATGGCAACCTGGTCATCAGCGGTTCGCAGGAAGTTCGCGTGAACCATGAGCTGCGCATCCTGAACGTTGCCGGTGTCGTCAGGCCCAAGGATGTCGATTCCGACAACATGGTCTCCTACGAGCGCATCGCCGAGGCACGCATCTCCTACGGTGGCCGCGGCCGCCTGACGGAAGTTCAGCAGCCGCCATGGGGTCAGCAGCTGGTCGATCTCTTCTCGCCGCTCTGATGCGCGAGGCGCGTCGCACGGTGGAACTTGGAGCAGTCCCGGCACTCGCGTTGAGCGGTCTTGCGTCCGGAACTGCGTCGGAAAACTAGATTGGAGCACGTCCGCGATTCGGAGAAACGCGGAGGTGCTCTAGAAACGGAAGATCCTGGATGGCGGACCAAGAAGAAGCGGGCGCGGAAGCCAAGAAGAAGCCTTCTATCGTCGTGACGATCGGCATCGTCGCAGGCCTGACCGTGGCTGCGATCGGGGGAGGGTGGCTGGTCGGCAACCTCCTGGCTCCCGCGGAACCTGCTGCGGAGCCCGCGGCGGAGGTAGCCGCCGCAGAGGGCGGACATGGCGGCGGCAAGGACGACAAGGAAGGGGTTCCCCACATCTCGACCGAGGCGAACGGCATCGTGCTCCTCGAGCCGATCACCAGCAATCTCGCCTATCCCTCGGACAATCTCGTGCGCATGGAGGTCGCCCTCATGTTCAAGGGACCGCCGGACGTGGCGATGGCCGAGACGATCCACCAGGATATCCTCGCCTACATGCGCACTGTTTCGCTACAGCAGGTCCAGGGACCGCGCGGCTTCCAATATCTCCGGGATGACCTGAAAGAGCGGGTTGACCTCAGATCGGAAGGGCGCGTAACCAACATCATGTTCCGAACCTTTGTGATCGAATGATTCGAGCCTTTCTGACTTTCGTCGCCATGATGGCGATGACCGGCGCCGCAGCGGCGCAACAACTCCCGGCAGACATCCTGAATGCGCCGATCGAGGGTTCTGTCGCGTCCTGGATCATCCGGACGTTCGGGCTGCTCACGGTTCTTTCCGTCGCCCCCGGCATCCTGATCATGGTGACGAGCTTTCCGCGCTTCGTCATCGCCTTCGCGATCCTGCGCTCCGGCATGGGGCTCGGCACGACCCCTTCCAACATGATCCTGGTTTCGCTGGCGCTTTTCATGACCTTCTACGTCATGGCGCCAACGTTCGACACCGCCTGGAAGAACGGCGTCGAGCCGCTGATCGCCAACCAGATCAACGAGACGGAGGCGGCCAAGCGCATAGCGGAGCCGTTCCGCGAGTTCATGACGGCAAATACCCGCGACAAGGACATCGAGCTCTTCATATCGCTGGCCCAGGAGCGCGGTCAGGGCAACATGGTCGAGGACGGCAAGGTCGACCTCAGGGCGGTCGTCCCGGCGTTCATGATTTCCGAGATCCGGCGTGGCTTCGAAATCGGCTTTCTCGTCGTCCTGCCCTTCCTGGTCATTGACCTCATCGTCGCCACGATCACCATGGCGATGGGCATGATGATGCTGCCCCCGACCTCGATCTCCCTGCCATTCAAGATCCTGTTCTTCGTCCTCATCGACGGCTGGAACCTCCTCGTCGGCAGCCTCGTACGCTCCTTCCATTGATGGACGCGGCCCGTCGCGGAATGCGGCGGGCATTGAGGACCTTTGATCCTCCGGATCCCAGCGTCCGACACATAAATCACTGATTCCATTGGATTCGTAATTATGCTTAACGCGCGATGCTCGGCGTCGCAGTATTGTTAAGTATAACCCTCAAGTGATCATTAACCACCTCATCGTGCTCTCTCCTGAGGGGTGGCGCGGGTTAAGCTGTTGGCAAGAAATGGCTGCGAAATTTACCTCACACGACGGGTTTGGTATCCCTTCAAATCTGAAGAAACCGAGTTGGCATGATGCCGAACTGTCGTGACCGGTAAGTAACCCGGTATGTCCCCACTAGTATTTTGTTTAAAGGGACAAGTAAAATGACAAGCGTACTCACGAACACCAATGCAATGGCCGCGCTCTCTACCCTGCGCTCCATCTCTTCCAACCTCGAGACCACGCAGAACCGCATCTCCTCCGGCCTGAAGGTCGAGTCGGCTTCCGACAACGCTGCCTACTGGTCGATCGCGACCACCATGCGTTCGGACAACTCCGCTCTCTCCACGGTCGCCGATGCAATCGGCCTCGGTGCAGCCAAGGTTGACACGGCTTATGCAGGTATGGAATCGGCGATCGACGTCGTCACCGAAATCAAGGCCAAGCTGGTAACGGCGCAGGAATCGTCGGCCGACAAGACGAAGATCCAGGCCGAAATCGACCAGCTGCAGGACCAGCTGACGAGCATCGCAGAATCCGCTTCCTTCTCGGGTGAAAACTGGCTGCAGGCCGACATCAACACCGCTAGCGTTACCAAGAGCGTCGTTGGTTCCTTCGTCCGTGACTCCTCGGGCAGCGTTTCTGTCAAGAAGGTCGACTACACGCTGGACAGCTCCACGGTTCTCTTCGACGAAGGCGCTGATGCGACGACTGGTTACGGCAAGGGCATTCTCGACAGCGAGGCGCTCTTCACCGGTACCGACGGCATCACGGTTACGATCAGCGTAAACGGCATCGAGTCGGACGAAGCGGTCAAGGGCTACAGCACCGACGAGCTGATGGCGACGACCGGCATGACGTTCACGGACGACGGCGACCAGAAGGTAGCCACGGACGGCACGGACACCTATCTGCAGGTTGACGGCGAGAAGTGGGCCAAGCTGACCACCACCGCTCCGACGACCGGCCAGGCCATTGCCTACAACGACGGCACGACCGACTACTACATCGACACCGGCGAAACGCCGACGAACGTCACCAGTGCAAACGCAGGCTTCACGGTCTACGATCTCGACATCACGGATCTGGCCACCGTTGCCTCCAACATGGGCGGCAGCTTCACCGAAGACGACGCTCTGGACTTCATGATCCAGTTCGTCGACGACGCGCTCTCCACCATGACCAGCGCTGCTGCTGACCTCGGTTCGGTCTCTGGCCGTATCGACATGCAGGAAGAGTTCATCTCCAGCCTGAGCGACTCGCTCGAGAGCGGTATCGGCCGTCTCGTAGACGCCGACATGAACGAGGAATCGACCCGCCTGCAGGCTCTGCAGACGCAGCAGAGCCTCGCCATCCAGGCACTCTCGATCGCCAACAGCGACTCGCAGAACGTCCTGCAGCTGTTCCGCTAAGAAAAACGCCCATAGCCTTTCGGGGCTAAGGGCAACTAACTCCCCGCCTGCAGCAAGGAGGCTGACCGGGCTGAAGGCGGGAGCAGGAATACTGGTGATCGCGGCGAGGAGGCTGACCGAGCTGCATGATCGTCATCAAGGGATAGGGCCGTACCGGAAGCGGGTGCGGCCTTATTCTTTTTTTAAACTTCCTGTGGCACGCGCGCGCACGCATAGGCTGCAGAAAAAACTGGTGATGCAACCATTTTTGCTTTCGTTTAGATGTTCGTTAACCATCAGGGGATTAGCTAAGCCCATCGAAACGACGGGTTGACCCAAGAGCTTAACCGGTTGGCAAGCATGACGCTGACCGTCGTTCGCCGGCACCAGGCCGGAGTGTCCCTTCCTTAATCAGCCATTCAAGGGGCAACACCAAATGACGAGCATTCTCACCAACACCGCAGCCATGGGCGCACTCGCAACCCTGCGGTCCATCAACTCCGGTCTCGAAGAAACCCAGAACCGCGTTTCTTCCGGCCTGCGCGTCGACTCGGCGTCCGACAACGCTGCCTACTGGTCGATCGCAACCACCATGCGTTCTGACAACTCGGCACTCGCTGCCGTCGAAGATGCAATCGGCCTCGGTGCCGCCAAGGTCGACACAGCCTATGCGGGCATGGAGTCGGCGATCGACGTCGTCACCGAGATCAAGGCAAAGCTTGTTGCCGCCACTGAAGACGGCGTTGACAAGGCAAAGGTTCAGGAAGAAATCGACCAGCTGCAGGACCAGCTGACGAGCATCGCAGAATCCGCCGCATTCTCCGGCGAAAACTGGATCCAGGCAGACATCACTACCACCGGTAGCGTCACCAAGAGCGTTGTAAGCTCGTTCGTCCGTGACTCCTCGGGCAGCGTTTCTGTCAAGAAGGTCGACTACACGCTGGACAGCTCAACGGTTCTCTTCGACGAAGGCGCAAACGCGACGACCGGCTACGGCGCCGGCATTCTCGACAGCGAGGCACTCTTCACCGGTACCGACGGCATCACGGTCTCGATCAGCGTGAACGGCATCGAGTCGGACGAAGCGGTCAAGGGCTACAGCACCGACGAACTGATGGCGTTGACCGGCATGACGTTCACGGCCAGCGGCAGCCAGACGGTTGCAACTGATGGTACGGATAGCTACCTGCAGGTCGATGGCGAAAAGTGGGTCCTGTTGACCACCACTGCTCCGACGACCGGCCAATCCGTTGCCTACAACGACGGCACGACCGACTACTTCGTCGACACCGGCAACACCCCGACGAACGTCACGAGCGCGAACGCAGGCTTCTCGGTCTACGATCTCGACATCACCGACCTGGCGACCGTCGCCACCGCCATGGGCGGCAGCTTCACCGAGGAAGACGCTCTGGACTTCATGATCCAGTTCGTCGACACGGCGCTCTCCACCATGACCAGCGCTGCTGCTGACCTCGGCTCGATCTCCACGCGCATCGACCTTCAGGAAGAGTTCATCTCCAGCCTGACCGACTCGATCGACTCCGGCGTCGGCCGTCTCGTAGACGCTGACATGAACGAGGAATCGACCCGCCTGTCCGCTCTGCAGACGCAGCAGAGCCTCGCCATCCAGGCACTGTCGATCGCGAACTCCTCGTCGGAAAACATCCTGCAGCTGTTCCGTTAATCATCGCCGCAAGGCAACTAAACTGAACTGGAGGCCGCGCCCTATTTTGGGCGCGGCCTTTCTTTTTCGTTAACTGGGTATCAACGGTTTACCAACTGTTAACCTTCTTTAAGTTATCTGGTGCCATCGCAACGATGGGTTAACCAAGACGAAGAAGTGGTTAACGGGCATCAGGCCAGATCATCGTTCCCGGCGAAACCGGGATGTCCCTTTTTCAATCAGCCATTCAAGGGGCAAGAAATATGACCAGCATTTTGACCAACACCGCAGCCATGGCCGCTCTGCAGACCTTGCGCTCGATTGACTCAAGCCTCGAAGACACACAAGCGCGCGTTTCATCCGGTCTGCGCGTCGCGACCGCATCCGACAACGCTGCCTACTGGTCGATCGCGACCACCATGCGTTCCGACAATGCCGCCCTTTCCTCCGTCCAGGATGCCCTCGGTCTCGGTGGCGCCAAGGTAGACACGGCATATGCCGCGATGGAATCGGTCGTGGACGTTGTCGAAGAAATCAAATCGAAGCTCGTCGCAGCTACCGAAGCGGGCGTCGACAAGGAGAAGATCCAGGAGGAAATCGACCAGCTGCAGGATCAGCTGAAGAGCATTTCCGAATCCGCTTCCTTCTCCGGTGAGAACTGGCTGCAGGCCGACATCAGCGGCGGCAGCGTGACCAAGACTGTCGTCGGTTCGTTCGTCCGCGACTCCTCCGGCATGGTCTCGGTCAAGACTGTGGACTACACGCTGGACAGCAGCACGGTTCTCTTCGACGAAGGTGCCGATGCGACGACCGGCTACGGCGCCGGCATTCTCGACAGCGAGGCACTCTTCACCGGTACCGACGGCATCACGGTCACGATCAGCGTGAACGGTATCGACTCCGACGTAGCGGTCAAGGCCTACAGCACCGACGAATTGATGATGTCGGCCGGCATGACGTTCGCAACCAGTGGTTCGCAGACGGTCGCCACCGATGGCACGGATACTTATCTGCAGGTCGATAGCGAGAAGTGGGTCAAGCTGACCACCACCGCTCCCACGACCGGACAGGCCATTGCCTATAACGACGGCACCACCGACTACTACGTCGACACCGCCAACACCCCGACGAGCGTCACCAATGCCAATGTAGGTTTCTCGGTCTACGACCTGGACATCACCGACCTGGGCACGATCGCCTCCAACATGGGCGGCAGCTTCACCGAGGACGACGCCCTGGAGTTCATGATCCAGTACGTCGACCAGCAGCTCGAGGCGGTCATCAGCGCCACCTCCGCGCTCGGCTCGATCTCCACCCGCATCGACCTTCAGGAAGAGTTCATCTCCAGCCTGACCGACTCGATCGACTCCGGCGTCGGCCGTCTCGTGGACGCCGACATGAACGAGGAATCGACACGCCTGTCGGCCCTTCAGACCCAGCAGCAGCTCGCCATCCAGTCGCTGTCGATCGCCAATTCCAATTCCGAGAATATCCTGTCGCTCTTCCGTCAGTAAGCGGCGCCCTTGGCTAGGGGCGACTTCGTCCCGCCCTGACTGGCGCAGGAAATCCGGAAAGAGAAACCGCACCTCGCAAGGGGTGCGGTTTTTCGTATTTGCTGTTGGCGCAACAGCGATGCGTTCGTTCATGCGGGAAGAATAATTTACGTTTTCTTCATTTTTCCTAATGGGGGCAGCCCGGCGTTAACCATTTGTTAACTATTTCAGCGTTAACCCTTTATTAAGGAAGACGGACTTCGACCCAGGGCAAACAGTTGGTCGAAGAGCGCATGACGCGGCTCCGTCGTCGCCGGTTTTTTCACTCCGGCCTGCAAATCCTTAACAATCGGGACAGTTGCCAATGACCAGCATCTTGACCAATGGCGCCGCCATGGCGGCGTTGCAGACGCTTCGCGCCATCGACAGTGACCTGGAAACGACCCAGGCGCGGGTTTCCTCCGGCTATAAGGTCGAAACCGCCGCAGACAATGCCGCTTACTGGTCGATCGCGACGACCATGCGATCCGACAACCGCGCGCTTTCGACCGTGCAGGACGCCCTCGGCCTCGGCGCCGCGAAGGTCGATACCGCCTATGCCGCCATGGAAAGCGCGATCGAGGTCGTGACCGAAATCAAGGCGAAACTGGTGGCCGCTTACGGCGTCGGAGCCGACCGCGAGAAGATCCAGGACGAAATCGCGCAGCTGCAGGACCAGCTCGCCAGCATCTCCGAATCAGCCTCCTTCTCCGGTGAGAACTGGCTGCAGGATTCGATCAGTGACGGCGGTTCTCCTGCAGTCGAGAACCCGCTTGTCAAACAGGTCGTCGCCTCCTTCATCCGCACCTCCTCCGGTCAGGTCGCCGTCAAGACCGTCGACTACTCCCTAAACTCGAGTACCGTCCTGTTTGACCTCAGCGGCGGCAAGCTCGGCATCCTCGATTCGGAGATGGCATTCGTTTCCGACACAGAAACCACCGTATCGGTCACCACCGATGACGGCGCGGGAACGGTCACGACGGCCAAGTACGCGGCAACGACCTACTCCGATGCCGATCTCGCTGCACTTGGAACGACCAACAACAGCGCCGATTCCAACCTCTGGGACGACGGCACGAATCTTTTCTATCGCGTCGACACCGACACGTGGGTCGCCGTCACGGATACGGATCCGGCGACCGCTCCGGCAACGACGACGCCCGCCTACAGCTCGGGCGGAACCGACTACTACTTCTCGGTCAGCTCTACGGGCGCGCTTTCGAACCGCAACCTCGGCGTATCCGTTTCGACGTTGGACATTACCAATCTCAGTGGTCTCGCGACCGCAATGGAAGCGATGACGGGCGAGACCTATGAGGACGAGGACGTTCTCGACGTGCTCACCCAGTATCTCGACACACAGCTGCTTGCCATGACCAGCGCTGCATCGGGCCTCGGCTCGATCCAGAGCCGCATCGAGATGCAGGAGAGCTTCATCGCGACCCTGACGGACACGATCGACGAGGGCATCGGCCGCTTGGTGGATGCGGACATGAACGAGGAATCGACAAGACTGCAGGCGCTCCAGACCCAGCAGCAGCTCGGCATCCAGTCGCTCTCGATCGCCAACACCAACTCGCAGAACATCCTGCAGCTGTTCCAGAACTAAGGCTGGAACCTTTCCTCTCCGCCGGACCGCGGTCATCGGCTCCCGGCACGAGCGTTGGGTCGCACTATTTGCCCTGGTGCGACCCAACACCTTCATCCTCGCACAAGTTTGGCCGCCTAGTTTCGTCGCTGCAGTCAGGAAGATTGTGCGCCTTCCCTTCGCGAAGAAAGCGCAACGTCCAAGGAGACATGTCAGCGGTGTTGTCAGGTACGAGCGTATCCCATCTTCGGTCCAACAGGAGCCCGCGGTCTTGCCGGCGGGTTTTCGGCTGGCAGCGCCTTTCCGCACAGGCTCCGGAGGTTGGACGATGAACACGCAGATTGCGCGCTACCTCAAGGATTTCGGCGCTGCCGAGCGCAGGGCGCCGAACTTGTTCCGCTCGCCGTCCTTTGGCGCAGACGACACGAGCGTTGCCGTGCGGGAGACGATGTCTCTGCCGGCGCCCGAGCCGAGGATCGACGTCGCGGCGGAGCGCGCCGAAGCCCACGCCGACGGCAAGGCTGCCGGGCGCACGGAAGCCGAAGCCGAGCTTTCCGCCGCCCATGCCGCAGAACTTGCGGCGCTGAAGGAAGAACACAAGGCAGAGATAGAGACGATGCGGCGGCGCTACGAGAAGGAGTATGCCGCAGCACTCGCCGAACGATTTACCACGATGACTGCGAAGCTCTCGGACCTCGTTTCCACCCAGGCGGCACACGTCCTGGCCCCGGTGATGGACGAAGTGCTCGAGAAAAAGGCTATCGCCGACATGGCGAAGATGATCGCCGAGGGTCTGCAGGCCGGCGAGGGCCTGACGGTGACGGTAAAGGGCCCCGCTCGCCTCTTCGGGGCATTGATATCGCATTTTGGCTCGGATGTGCCGGCTTTCCGGCATGTCGAGGCAGAGGATTTGGATCTGACGGTCGAATTCGGCGAGACCATCCTGGTGACACGGATGGCCGCCTGGGCAGACACCGTTCGTAAGGTGCTGGCATGAGTGAAGGCGAAAATCATCATCACGGTAAGAACGAGATCATCATCATCAAGCGACATGGTGATCACGATGGCGACCATCATTCGGCTGCCTGGAAAATTGCCTATGCCGACTTCATGACCGCCATGATGGCCTTCTTCCTGGTGATGTGGCTCGTCAACGCCGCGAACGAGGAGACGAAGGCTTCAATTGCCTCCTATTTCAATCCGATCAAGCTGACCGACGACAAGCCGGCCAACAAGTCGGTGCAGAAGCCGGGCAAGGATGCCGAAGGGGAGAACACCGAGGACAAGTCCAAGGAGCAGGGCGACAAGAAGGCCGAAGGCAACGGCGCCGAAATGGGCAAGGACCAGAGCGCCACCGCCGGCGAGGAAACGAAATACTCGGAGGCTAACTACTTCGAGAACCCCTATTCCGTTCTCTCGGAGATCGCTCAGGAGGTCGGTCAGCAGGCGAATGTCAGCGCCAAGGGTGACGGCGGCGCGGCAGACGCCGGGCCGGCGACCGGTGCCGATGGAGGCGAGGCCTATCGCGATCCATTCGATCCCGACTTCTGGACGCAGCAGGTCGAGATAAGCCAGGCAACGAGCGCAGGCAGCGAAGGCTCGCCGCAGCCTGAATCCACTGCCGCGAAATCCGCCGACGCGGCCGAGAAGGACGTGGCCGACAAGGAAGTAGCCGAGGCAGCAGCGCCCAAGGACGGCGAGTTGCCGAAGGAAGACAAGGCTGCTTCTGCCGCCGAAGTGGCCGAAAAAGCCGCAAAGGACAAAAAGGAAGCGAAGGACGCCGAGGAGCTCAAGAAGGAGATCGAGGCGTCCATCGGAGCCGTCGGCAAGCTCGCGGAAGGGTTGACGGTCACGCCGGCGGAGGGCGGACTGCTCGTGAGCCTGACGGACCAGCTCGATACGCCCATGTTCAATGTTGGCTCCGCGCTCCCGCGCAAGGAGATGGTCCTCGCTATGGAGAAGATCGGCAAGATCCTCGCGGAGAGGAAGGGCGCGATCGCGATCCGGGGCCATACTGACGCACGGCCCTTCAAGGGCGGAAGCTATGACAACTGGCGTCTCTCCACGGCGCGCGCGCAAAGCGCCTACTACATGCTGGTGCGCGGTGGGCTCGAAGAAGCCCGCGTCAGCCAGGTCACCGGCTTCGCGGACCGCCGCCTGAAGGTGCCGGACAATCCGTTGGCCGACCAGAACCGGCGAATTGAAATCCTCATTCAGTCTGACGAGGGCTAATGGATGAGAGGCACACGCCGCCTGAAATCTGCTCTCATCGTCGTCGCGGCCGGACTTTCCGCCGCGACGCCGGCGCGTTCGCAGGGCGAGGATGATCTCGCGCCGTACAAGATGATCCGCTCTCTGCAATATGTGCAGGATACGGTCGTGCTCGGCGATCATTCGGCCATGGAAATGCAGCGTTTCCTCATTTCGACGATCGATGAGCGGTTGCGCACGGCCGACCCCTCGATCTTTCGGGATCCACGTAACGTCGATGCGGCATTGGTCTACGCCATGAGCGGGGGAAATCCCGAGACGCTCGACATTCTCGCAAAGAATGACATCGCCGGGCACTTCGACAGCCGCATCACGGATGCGATCCGGAGCTATCTGGGCGGCCGCGGATCCGTAACCTCGAAGTCGCTGGCTGAGACATTCCCTGAATACAAGCAGTCTCCGATCGGCGCCTATCTCGCGCTCGTATCGGCCAATTCGGTCATCCGCAAAGATCCGGCGCTCGCACTCAAATACTTCGACTGGGCCCGCCTTACCGCGCCGGGAACCATCGTGGAGGAGGCTGCGGTGCGGCGTTCCATCTATGCTGCGACGAATGCGGGCTGGTCCGACAAGGCGCTCGCCTACTCGAACCGCTATGCGCGGCGCTTCCTGCACTCGCCTTACGCCAGCCAATTCGCGGATCTCTTCGTCAAGCTCTCGGTCGACAATTTCGAGAAGATGAAAGAGGAGGACATCCTCGAGGTTCTGTCCTTCATGGATTCGCCGCGGCGACGGGAAATCTATCTGCGCATGGCCAGGCTCGCCGCCATCTCGGGAAAGAACAGGCTCGCAACGCTCTCGGCCGAGAGGGCGCACGAGCTGGCGGAAGACGGGGAAGGGGTGCCCAAGGCACTTGCCGATCTCTACTCGGGTCTCGCGACGGTCTCGTCCGCCGATGTCAGCCAGGCGATGGAAACCATTATCTCCATTCCCGACGAGAAACTCTCGACGAAGGACCGCGCACTCAAGGCCGCCGCTAGGGCGGTTGCCGAACAGGTGCTGCGCGAACCGGTGGCCGAAGAAGACCAGGCCGCCGAGGAAAGTCCGGAATTGCTGGTAGACCCGAACCTGGGGAAGGGCTGACCGAGGCCGAACTGGAGGATCAGAGGATGGATCCCCGAGCAGGAGGCAGCGCAGTCGCGGCGAAGGGGGACGACGGTCGCAATGCTCCCAAAGCTGAAGATGGACAGAAGGCAGAGGCCGCCGCGTCGGCGGCGGGCGGGACCGAACGCGATCCCGCCTTCGATGGCTTTCTGGCGACCGGCAGATCGAAGCTAGAGGAAATCGATTCGCTCCTGAAAGGAGAAGGCAGTTGACCCAGATTGATAGTGGGATTTTGGCGTTGGCCACCGGTAAGCCGGTGGTGACGAAAGGAAACACCGATCAGACCGACGGGGAAGGCAGCACCGCGTCCGACGGCAAGGGCTTTGCAGAAACCTTCGCGAGTGTTTCCGGCGATGGCGAGCGCAAGAGCCGCGGCAGGTTGGACCTGAATCAGGGGGAGACGGCTGTGGACACGACGACGTCAGGCATTGGCGACAAGCTTTCTCTCTCCAGATTGGGGCTCGGCGCTCTGGGAACCCAGGCCAGCGGCAGCGAGGGTGCCACGGAAGAGACCACAGAACAGTTTACGCTCGGCACTGACGCAGAAGAGAAAGCCGGCCGGACCAAGGTCGGAAGCGAGTTCTCCAAGCTGATTGGCAAGGCGCAAAACGCAACTGGTGCGACCGGCGAAAAGAGCGTCGAGGAGGACGGCGAGAGCGATGCGACAGACGCTTCCACCTCGACGGATGTCGACCAGTTGTTGACGATGCTGTCAGGAACGGCTTCGGGTGAGCAGCAGGCAAGCCTGCTCGCCGGTGCCGCCCAAGGAGTCCTCGGCCAGGCAACGGCGAAGGGAGGCACTTCGGACAGAGGTGACCTGTCCGAGCGCAAGGTGTCGAAGACGGAGCAGAAGACGAGCGCGACAACGACCGCGGATGTGGCGGAGAGTGCCTCCGATGCTGCCGAACAGGTCGAGGCAGAACCATCCGAGACGGACAAGATCTTCCGGCTGATCCGCGCGGACGGCAAGGGCCGCGAGATGGAACTCGGCATTTCGGGCGATGGCGAGACCGCGACCATCCGCGATGCCAACGCCGCGACGACCGCAAAATCCGATGCCGTTACCGTGATCGAATCCCGGCGCTACCTCGGCCTCGCGCAAAGCAGCAATTCGGCCGCAGTGACGGCAGCGATCGCGCAGGATCCCGATTGGGCAGCGCAGATGACGTCCGCCAGTGGCCTCGATTCCTCGGCGACGGGCACGACCGTCAACACGCTGAAGATCCAGATGAGCCCGATCGACCTTGGCCTCGTGACCGCGACGCTGCGCCTCTCGGGCGACGAGTTGGTGGTCTCGCTGCAGGTCGAGACCGGAGAAGCCTACCGTCAATTGACGGACGACCAGGATCAGATCGTCAAGGCCCTGCGGTCGCATGGTTTCGCCGTGGATCAGGTCAGCATTCAGTTCACGCCAACGGACAAGGGTGCGTCCGGTGGGCAGCAGGGCAACAGTCAGTCGCAACCGCAGTTCACCGGCCAGCAGCAGCAGCCGGGTGATGGCCGCAGCGGGCAGCAGAGCGGAAGCCAGCAAGGCTCGTCGACGTGGAATTCAAGGGGAGGGGCGAATGATCAGGGCTCGGCGCAGGCTATTGCTGGCACTCAGTCTCAGCAGCCTGGCGGCGTTTACCTCTAGCGCGAGCGCATCGGTTGGTGCGTGCGAACGCGAGATCATCGCGGCTGCCAGAAAATACGACATACCGCCCGGCATTCTCTATTCGGTCGGTCTCACGGAGACGGGCGTAAAGGGCTCCCTGCAGCCCTATGCGCTCAACATCGAAGGCAAGGCCTTCTTTGCCGGCAGCTCCCAAGAGGCACTCCGCGCGTTCCAGAAGGCGCGTGCGGGAGGTGCCAAGCTCATCGATCTGGGCTGCATGCAGATAAACCATCACTTTCACGGCGATCAATTCGCATCGCCGGCCGAAATGCTGGACCCTAGGCGAAATGTGGAGTATGCGGCTGCTTTCCTCTCAAGGCTCCATGCTCGCCATGAGACATGGACGATGGCCGTCGCACGCTATCACGCGGGACCGAACAACGATCCCGCGCAGAAGAAGTACGTCTGTCGGGTGATCGCAAATCTCGTTGCGACCGGCTATGGGAACTGGACCGCGAACGCTCGCAAGTTCTGCCAGTAATACAACCTAAAATTGAAAATCAGAAACGTTGTTGCGCCGCAACATAATGTGGCGAGAAAATGGGCTCATTGTGGCGGGCAAGGGTGCGTCCGGGAATTCGTTAACTTTTCCACGAGAAAATAGTGTCATAGTTAACGCGACCTACTACATATAGCGCAAATCATGCCACAATTCTTAATCAATTATTAAAATCAGCCAGTTATTTTATCTAGTTGCCGCAGATTCTCTCGATTCGTACCACTCTGACATCGAAACACCACACTGATTCGGAGGCGGACGAATGATCGTAGTGGTTGATGAGCGCGAGCTCGTTAAGGACGGCTATACTTCTCTTTTTGGGCGCGAGGGCGTGCCCTCCACCGGGTTCGATCCGAAGGAATTCGGCGAATGGGTGAATACGGCGGCTGACACCGATATCGACGCTGTGGAAGCGTTTCTGATCGGTCAGGGCCAGCAAAGCATGGAGCTTCCGCGAGCGATTCGCGATCGTTCCCAGGCGCCGGTGATCGCGGTCAGCGACAGCCATTCGCTCGAAAACACGCTTGCACTCTTCGACTGCGGTGTCGACGACGTGGTGCGCAAGCCTGTTCATCCCCGCGAGATCCTCGCACGTGCCGCGGCCATCCGCCGCCGGCTGAAGGCACTGGCCAACTTCACGGATATCGGAGCGATCCGGGTATTCTCCGACGGCCGTGATCCGGAGATCAGCGGCGAAGTGTTTCCCCTGCCGCGTCGCGAGCGACGCATCCTGGAGTACTTGGTCGCCAACCGCGGCCGGCGCCTTTCCAAGACGCAGATCTTCAACGCGATTTACGGCATCTTCGACGAGGACGTCGAAGAGAACGTCGTCGAAAGCCACATCAGCAAGCTTCGCAAGAAGCTGCGCAAGAAGCTCGGTTTCGATCCGATCGATTCCAAGCGGTTCCTCGGTTATTGCATCGATTGGAACTGATACCGGCGTGGGCCGCCGGCTGAAGTGTCGTCTGGAGAAGCGGACCGGACGACAGACAGCTTCACGCAAGGCCCATTTTTTACCCTGCATCGACTACTGAAACGAGGAATTGTCATGAGCCTTTACGGAACGATGAGAACCGGCGTGTCGGGTATGAATGCCCAGGCAAACCGACTGAGCGCGGTCGCCGACAATATCGCGAACGCGAACACGACGGGCTACAAGAAGGCCTCGACGCAGTTCTCCTCCCTGATTCTGCCTTCGACCAACGGGGCCTACAATTCCGGCGGCGTCACCACGGACATCCGCTACTCCATTTCGGCGCAGGGTACGTTCACCTACACGACCTCGGCAACCGACCTCGCGATCAACGGCGACGGCTTCTTCATCGTTCAGGGCTCTGACGGTATCGAATATCTCACCCGCGCCGGCGCCTTCACGGTGATGGACGACGGCACGATGCAGAATTCGGCCGGCTACACCCTCATGGGCTACGAGTACTCCTCGACGGAGGATCCGACCATCGTCGTCAACGGTTACGACGGACTGACCGAGATCAACCTCTCGTCCGGCTCCCTGTCGGCGACCGGCTCGACATCCGGAGCTCTCGACGTCAACCTGCCCTCCAGCGAGGCCGTCGGTTACTCCAAGTCCACATCGCTGGTTGCCTATGACAGCCAGGGCAACACCCGCCTGCTCGAATTCACCTACACCAAGACCGCGGACAACGAATGGGAACTGGACGTCACCTATGACGGCACGAGTGTTCTCTCGGCCCCGGAAACCCTGACCTTCGATGCGGATGGCGTGCTTCAGAGCCCCACCTCCATTTCCACGCTTGCCCAGACCATCGGCGGTGCGGAACTGAGTGGCCTCGACATCAGCATTGCCGGTTCGACCCAGCTTTCTGCAGACTTCAACGTTTCGAACGGCAAGATCGACGGCAACGCTGCCAGCGAAGTCGTCGGCTACCAGATCAGCAGCGACGGTGTCGTCTCGCTGAAGTACGACAACGGCGAACTGGAGCCGAAGTACCGTATCGCCATGGCATCGGTGCAGAGCCCGGACATGCTGACGCCGCTCGCAGGCAACGTCTACAGCCAGAGCAACGAGTCCGGCGTTATCGTCATGGGTTATGCTGGAAGCAACGGCTACGGCAGCATCGTCTCGGGTGCGCTCGAAGACTCCAACGTCGATATCGCCGAGGAACTGACTGCGATGATCGAGTCGCAGCGTAACTACACGGCGAACTCGAAGGTGTTCCAGACCGGTTCGGAACTCATGGAAACGCTTGTGAACCTCAAGCGGTAATACCCTCTGAGCATGCAACGCAGGAAATAGGTTGAGACGATGTCGCTTTCAGCAGCAATAAAGACTGCCCAGTCTAGTTTCTCGAACACCGCGCTACAGACCGCGGTCGCCTCGAAAAATATTGCCAATGCGAGCAACACCGCCTACGCCCGGCGGTCCGCGATTCTCGCGACCGCCGACAACGGCGCGTCGGTCGTGGAAACGCAGCGCGCCCAGAACGAAGCGCTCCAGAAGCAGAACCTGCTCAGCATCTCGAAGTCCTATGCTCAGGACACGGTTCTCGCCGGCCTCGAGCAGCTCAAGACAGTGCTGGGTGGCGACGAGTACGAGCTTTCGACCTCGACCTACCTCGCCACCCTGCGCGACAATCTTCAGGCATTCGCCGACAAGCCCAGCGAGGCGTCGCTTGCGGAAACGGTCGTCGCCAACGCTATCGATGTCGCGAACTCCCTGAACAGCGCAAGCCAGGCCGTGCAGGAGCTTCGCACGGAAGCCGACGCGGACATCGCGACGGCGGTCAACGAGCTCAATCGCCTGTTGGGTGAGTTCAAGACCTACAACGACCAGGTCAAGTCCGGAACGGCGGCCGGCACCGATATCAACGACGCGCTCGATCAGCGCGACGACATCCTGAATCAGATCTCCGCGATCATCGGGGTCAGCACCGTCACCCGCACCAACAACGACATGGTGCTCTACACGAGCGACGGCACCGTCCTCTTCGAGACCTATCCGCGCGAAGTGAGCTTTACCGCGACCGCGACCTACACGGCCGGAGTGACCGGCAATGCCGTGCTGATCGATGGCGTTGCCGTCGAAGCGGGCAGCGGCGGCAACACCGATGCGCAGGGCACGATCGCCGCACTGCTTCAGATCCGCGACGACATCGCACCGACGTTCCAGGCTCAGCTCGACGAGACGGCGCGCGGCCTCATCACGATGTTCTCTGAAGACGTGGGTGGGGTGGCGACAGTCGGCCTCTTCACGTGGAGCGGCGGCACTGTCGAGACTTCGATGGTCAGCGGCATGGCCGGCACCATCGAGGTAAACCCGGCGCTGATCACCTCGGAGGGTGGCGACCCGTTGCTGCTGCGCGACGGCATCAACACGGACTTCAATACGGACGACTATGCGAGCTTCTCCGATGTACTGAACGGGTACATGACGCAGTTCGACGCCTCGCTCTCGTTCGACTCTTCGACTGCCCTCACGACCACCAACAATATTCTCGATTTCTCGACGGCATCCGTCGGATGGCTCGAAGCGCTTCGTAGCGCCGCAACCACGGCAAGCGACGACAAGACGGCACTCTATTCTCGGACGCAGGAGGCGCTTTCGAGCGTGACGGCGGTCAGCCTCGACGAGGAACTGGCGCTGCTCCTCGATCTCGAACAATCCTACAAGGCATCTGCAAAACTGGTTGCCGCGGTCGACGAGATGATGACCGCACTCCTCGAAGCGGCGGGCTAACACATGAAGACTTCTTTGGTATCGAACCTCACGCTCCAGAATGCGATGCGCCAGACCATTGCGCAGGCGCAGAAGGAAATGCTGCAGCTGGAGGAGGAAAGCGTCACCGGCCGCTATGCCGACGTCGGCGCGGTGCTCGGTGCGAAGACCGCGCGTTCGCTCAACCTCGAGATGGACATGCAGCGGCTCGAGTCCTTCGTGAGCATGAATGCGCTGACGACTTCGAAGCTTGCCGCCTCCCAGGGCGCACTGAGCCAAATCTCCGAGGCCGCCAATTCGGCCATGGAAACGAACATTACCTTCGATGGCACCGAGTCCCAGGATCAGCTGGACCAGGCCAAGGAGAGCTACGCGAACGCCCTCTCGATCTTCACCAGCGCGGTCAACACGTCCTACGCCGGGGAATACCTCTTCGCAGGCATCAACACCGATGTCATGCCGGTGAGCGACTATCTGAGCGATCCGGCATCCGCTGCCAAGACGGCGTTCGACCAGGCGTTTGTCGATTTCTTCGGTTTCACGCAGACCGACGCCCAGACAGCCGACATCACCTCGGACCAGATGTCCGATTTCATCGCTGAACTCGAAACGTCCTACATGGGCACTGGCTGGGACGACTGGTCCACCGCTTCCGACCAGAACATGACGAGCCGGATCAGCGGCAGCGAAGTCATCCAGAGCTCGACCAATGCCAACATCGACGGCATGAGGAAGTTCGCCCTCGGCGCCGTGATTGGCTACGAATTGCTCAATCTGAATCTCTCGAGTGCCACGCGCAGCACGGTCAGTGAAGCTTCGCTCGCCTACATCGGCGAAGGCATCACCGGTATCGATGCCGCCCGCAGTACGCTTGGCGTGTCGGAGGCGCGCGTCGAGCAGGCCAATACATCGCTGGAAACCCAGATTACCATTCTGACGACCAGCATCAGCGACATGGTCTCGGTTGATACCTACGAGGCGGCAACGCGCATCAATACGCTCGAAACCCAGCTTTCTCTCGCCTACACGCTGACGTCGAAGCTGCAGGATCTCAGCCTCGTCAACTACCTCTGATGAACAGAGGCAAAAGACAATCATGAGGGATGTCTGAATGTACCAGTTTTCCTATGCCGAAATCATGGAGGACGGCGTTGCACTTTCGAAGGACCGGGAACGACAGGTTCTCGACCGTTCGATCGCGCTGCTGATTGCGGCAAAAAATGCTCCGACCTTCGGCCGCGAGGCGATCGAGGCGGCTTACTATACCCGGCGTGTCTGGGTGCGTTTCATAGATGATCTGAGCAATCCTGAAAATGAGCTCGACAAGGAGCTCAAGGCCAATCTCATTTCGATCGCCATTTGGATCCTTCGGGAGACCGAGGCCGTCCGGAAACGCAAGTCCGACAACTTCCAGGGGATCATCGATATCACCACCATCATCAGGGATGGCCTAAAATGAAAAGTACTCTGCGTATATCACTGAAGTCGGGCGAGCGAATCTTCGTCAACGGGGCAGTTCTGAGGGTCGATCGCAAGGTTGCGATCGAGTTCTTGAACGACGTGACCTTCCTCCTCGAGAACCACGTCCTTCAGCCCGAACAGGCGACGACGCCCCTTCGGCAGCTCTACTTCATCGCACAGATGGCACTGATCAACCCCGAAGGGGCAGAACAGTCCATCGCAATGTTCCGCAAGTCGGTGATCATGCTTCTTTCCTGCTTCAAGAACGAAGAGATCCTGGCCGAGCTCAAGCGTGTGGATGCGCTTGTGACGCAGGGCCGCGCGTTCGAGGCGCTGAAGGCGATCCGTGCGCTCTATCCGATCGAGGACCGCATCCTGAACAGCCATGAAATGCTGCCGGCAACGATCGAGCAAATTCGCAAGGAGATCGCACCATGGTAACCTCTGTATCCAGCACGACGTCCTCGACCTATGTCCCGACGGTGTCGGCGACTGAGTCCTCGACGGACTCCACGGATGCGACGCTGAACTACGAGAGCTTCCTGAAGCTGCTCGTCGCGCAGCTCCAGAACCAGGATCCGACCGAGCCGATGGACGCCACTGAGCAGATGGCTCAGCTTGCGACCTTCTCGCAGGTGGAGCAGACGATCAAGACGAACAGCAACCTCGAAAGTCTGCTGCAGCGTACGTCGATTGACGAGGCGAATTCGGTCATGGGCAAGACCGTGACAAGCGCCGACGGAACAATCTCTGGCGTCGTCGAGGAAGTCACCCTATATACTGACGGCATCGTCGCGACGCTTGATTCGGGCGATGAAATCGTTATCGGCCCCGGTGTAGTGGTTTCCGACCCTTCATGAATGAAGCAGACGCCCTCGATATAGCCCAAGCTGCCATCTGGACCGTCGTCATGGCGTCCGGACCCGCGGTTCTTGCTGCAATGCTCGTGGGCGTCACGATCGCCTTCATTCAGGCGCTGACGCAGGTCCAGGAAATTACCTTGACCTTCGTCCCCAAGATCCTGGCGATCTTTGTCACCGTCGCCATTTCGGCGCCCTTCATCGGCGCGCAGATCTCCATTTTTACCAACATCGTGTTTTCGCGGATCGAATCGGGCTTCTGAAGCACGTTTTCCGATGGCGGGAGCCGGTATTGGGAGACTATCGTGACAGCGATTGCCTCAAGAGTGTGAAGCGATACCCTTGGGACGCGATATCTTCTCGAGCCTTCCGCCTCTTTCCAAAGCGCGTGTTCTGATCATCTGATTTGGCAAACGTTCCAGACACTTGCTGGCACCGCAGCGAATCGCGGCCACGACGGGTCACGATACGCTAAGGGCCTCCGCTGTAGGCCTGTTCGCATGCGCTCCGGCGCCTGCCTTTCCGAGCGGATCCCGCGTCACTGCCCTCTGCCACCCTCGCGCAAGCTTCAACCGCTAGTTCTCGTTCCGACGCAGGCACGAGCGGCTGCATGATCAGCCGTTACCTCTCATGACGAGATGGAAGACAGATGGCGCAAGTACCAGTTCTAAATATACCGAAGACCGGCCCCAGCGGACGCGACATCGCATTCGCAATGGGCATCGTGACCATCCTTTCGATCCTGTTCCTGCCCATACCGCCATTTCTCATCGACATGGGCCTGGCGTTTTCGATCGCTTTCTCGGTCCTCATCCTGATGGTGTCGCTGTGGATCCAGCGGCCGCTCGATTTCTCGTCCTTCCCGACGATCCTGCTGATCGCGACCATGGTCCGACTGGCGCTGAACATTGCCACGACCCGCGTGATTCTCTCGCACGGGCACCAGGGGCATGACGCGGCCGGCGGAGTGATCGCGGGCTTTTCCAGCCTGGTCATGTCGGGCGACTTCGTGATCGGTCTCATCGTCTTCCTGATCCTGATCACCGTGAACTTCATCGTCATCACCAAGGGTGCGACGCGTATCGCCGAAGTCGGCGCGCGCTTCACCCTCGATGCCATTCCCGGCAAGCAGATGTCGATCGACGCCGACCTTTCGGCGGGCCTGATTGACGAGAAGGAAGCACAGCGTCGCCGCCGTGAGCTGGAAGACGAAAGCTCCTTCTTCGGCTCGATGGACGGTGCCTCAAAGTTCGTGCGCGGTGATGCCGTCGCAGGCCTCCTCATCACCGCCATCAACGTCTTCGGCGGTATCATCATCGGCTATTTCCGCCATGGCATGGATATCGGCGAAGCGGCCGACGTCTTCGTCAAGCTGTCCGTCGGTGACGGTCTTGTGTCGCAGATCCCGGCACTGATCGTTTCGCTCGCGGCCGGCCTGCTCGTCTCGCGCGGCGCGACACCCGGTTCGGCCGATCAGGCCGTGGTCAATCAGCTGAGCGGCTATCCGCGCGCATTGCTCGTGGCAGCCGGCCTGATGGTGCTTCTCGCGCTGATGCCGGGTCTTCCGTTCTTCCCCTTCATCGCGCTCGGCGGCATCATGGGCTTTGGCGGCTGGATCATTCCGCGCCGCCTCGAAGAGGAAAACAGCCGCAAGCGCGAACAGGAAGCGCAGAAGCTGCAGCAGAACAAGCAGCAGGAGAAGGACTCGGTCAAATCGGTGCTCAAGACCGCCGAGATCGAGCTTCTTCTCGGCAAGCAGGTGTCGAACCGCCTGCTCGGCGCCCATCAGGAACTCGCATTCCGCGTCGGCAAGATGCGCAAGAAGTTCGCTTCGCAGTACGGGTTCGTGGTGCCGGAAATCAAGGTCTCAGACGACCTCAACATTCCCGACAAGGCCTATCACATTCGTATTCACGGTACGACGATCGCATCGAGTGTGGTGCGCGTCGGCGAAGTACTTGTCGTCACGGGCGGCGGTCGCAAGCCAAGCGTGCCCGGTGACGATATCCGCGAACCCGCCTTCGGCATGCCGGCAGTCTCGGTGCTCGAGGCCTTCACGGAGGACCTGAAGCGCGAAGGCTTCCATCCGATCGACAACGTTTCCGTCGTGCTGACACATCTCAGCGAAGTCATCCGCAACAACCTCCCGCAGCTCCTGTCGTACAAGGATGTCAAGATCCTCATCGAGCGTCTCGACCCCGAGTACCGCAAGCTCGCCGACGAAATCTGCTCGTCGCATATGTCCTACTCGGGCCTGCAGGCGGTGCTGAAGCTGCTCCTCGCCGAGCGCGTCTCCATCCGCAACCTTCACCTCATTCTCGAAGCGGTTGCCGAACTCGCGCCGCATGTGCGCAAGACGGAGCAGATCGTCGAGCACGTGCGTATCCGCATGGCCCAGCAGATCTGCGGCGACCTTGCCGAGAACGGCGTACTGCCGGTGCTGCGTCTCGGAAACAAGTGGGACATGGTGTTCCACCAGGCGCTCAAGCGAGATGCGAAGGGCGAAATCGTCGAGTTCGATATCGATCCCCGCAACCTTGAAGAGTTCAGTGAGCAGGCGACCAAGGTTATCCGTGAATTTCTCGACCGCGGTACGCCATTTGTGCTGGTCACGTCGCCCGAATCCCGTTCTTATGTGCGCATGATCATCGAGCGCCTGTTCGCCACATTGCCGGTCCTTTCCCACGTCGAACTTGCCAAGGGCATCGAAATCAAGATTCTCGGCTCGATTTCATGATTGAGGATCCGCAGGGCACGATTCTGGCGTTGTTCGCCGCTTTCTGTCGTGTCGGCGGATGCTTTCTCGTGCTGCCCGGGTTCTCGTCGGCGCGGATTGCCATGCAGGTGCGGTTGTTCCTCGCGGTCGCCATCTCGATGGCGGTCCTTCCGATCATGTGGGACACGATCTATCCGAAGGTCTCCGGACCGACGAGCACCTATATCGGCATCATCGCCATCGAGACGGTCATCGGCGGGGTCATCGGACTGATCACCCGCTACTATGTTCTCGGGCTGCAGTTCGCCGGTACGGTTCTCACGATGATGATCGGGTTCACCGGTCCCCCGTCGCAGGACATCCTCGAGGACGCGGCGGAAAACCAGCTGACCAATCTGATCAGCCTTACCGGACTGACGGTGCTCTTCATGATGGATTTCCATCATGTCGTGATGCGGGCGCTGGTCGATTCCTACACGGCGATGCCGATGGGCGGGACCTTCAGTCCGCAGGGCGCCCTCATATCGCTGACCGATGCCCTCAGCCAGACCTTCACGATCATGCTGAGCCTTGCGAGCCCCTTCATTCTCTACGGCCTTCTCTTCAACGTTGCGGTCGGACTGGTGAACAAGCTCGCGCCGCAACTTCCGATCTACTTCATCTCGCTGCCGTTCCTCATAACCGGCGGCATGTTCCTGCTCTACTTTGGCATCTCGTCGCTGCTGGAGATCTTCGCCAACGGCTTCGTGCCCGTGTTCGAGGGGCGCTGAGGCGGAAACCATGGCGGGTCAGAACAACCGATCGGACAAACTCAAGCGCCTGGTGGAGGTACAACGCCATCTGGAGCAGATGGCTGAAATCGATCTGGCAACGGCGACGAGGCAACGTCAGGAGCTGGGCGAGGCAATCGATTCCACCACGGAAGCGATCAATTCGCTTCACCCCGTCCATCGAAACTTCTCCAGCATATATTCGGGCCGTCTCGGCAAGCTTCAGCAGAAGGATCAGATGCTTGCCAACGTGCAGGAAATGCACCAGGGCCGCGTCATCAAGGAGCGGACCAAGGGCGACCGTCTCGAAGAGCACATGCGCGAGGCACGGGCGGACGAGACCCGAGAGGCCGACGACAATTCGATCTATGACCTGATCGACCAGTCTTTCGCGACCAAACGCTCCGACAGCTAGAAGACAAGCCGACACTGCGAAGGTGCCTAATGTCCTTCGCCTAAAATTCCGTCGAAACAGCAGGTTAGGTCGCTGTCCCGGTCCAAAGAAATGCGGCTATGCTCCAGCGTGGTGTAGCAGCAGGGCAGAAGATCTTTCAAAAAAACAACGACGTGAAGTGAAAGGCGACCCATACCGATCGCGGCACGCCTTGTCGGCCGGCCGCGCGCCATGTCGTCCTTCAAATGCCGCGCCGCCTCGTTGGCGCTCCAGCCTCCCGTAAGGTTGAGAAGCGATAGTCCGGTTTCAAGACGTTGCTGCAGTTTGCCGCTTGCGTTCCGAACGTCGCCGAGCGGCAGATTTCGGGAGCTAGCGGGCAGGCAGCGTTCGTTCCCGTTCCAGTGCGCCGGCATCAAGGGCCGCTGGCTTTGCGGTCTGCGAGAAAGGTGAAGAGACGTGGCGATTTCCCCTCCAAGCGATCTGGTGCTCGATGTCGTGCGCGCGGCTGATCCGGCCGAGGTGCAGCAGGCACAGGCGAAACTGAAGTCGAACAGGGCGGCCTTCGAGGCGACGAGCCTTGCCGAGGCCGGCAATGGCTTCAACGCGGCGGTCGGCATCCTCAACAGGGACAGCGCTTCCACCGTAAGCGCGACCGGCTCCGCCAAGGCCACCGACAAGGCGGTTCCGGAGACCTATCGCAAGTTCGAGGCCATGGTGCTTCAGAACTTCGTCAAGTCGATGCTGCCCGCCGAAAGCGAGGACGTTTACGGCAAGGGAACGGCCGGCGAGATCTGGCGGGGCATGATGGCCGAGCAGATTGGCGACGTCATCGCCAAGGGCGGCGGCATCGGTATCGCCGAGACGCTTGTCAAGGACAGCAAGCACGTGACCCCGACCATCGAGAGGGAAACGCGCGGTGTAGCCACGAGCATGGTTCAGGAGCTGCAGCGCGAGGCGTTCGCCGACCTGACACCCGGCGTCAAGAACCAAGAAAATTCATAAGCATTCGCAATCTGGGGGTACCTGAATGGAAAATCCAACGAACGAAGTCCGGATCCGTACGGTTCTCGGTCGCCTGGAAACGATCATCGACAAGGAGAACGACAATATCGGGCGCGACCCCGGCTTCGATCTTGCGACGTCCAACGCGCACAAGAGCCGCTGCCTCTATGAATTGGCAATGCTCTCGCGCGACGTACGTGCCGAAGACCTGGGGGAATGTTCTCCAACCAACTGGCGCGTCTGAGAACGAAGCTTGCCGCCAACGCCCAGCGCGTGTCGTCGCATCTGGAAGCGGTCCGCGCTGTCGTGACCCTGCTCAAGAATGCGGTTCATGACATGGAGGCGGACGGCACGTATTCGCAAGAGCAGTTCCGGATGGGCGTTCGTTCATGATCAAGCTGATCGTCTCCGGCGTCTGGATCTGCGTCATCACGCTCGCTTCCGTCTATTTCTCCATGCAGATGGCGGCGGCTCCGAAGGTGGACGAGGAGGCTGCAGCCCGCAAGGCGGCCCTCGAACTCGTCACCGGCAGCGTGACGACTGTTCCCGTGATCGGCGACGGAGAGGTGAAGGGCTATTTCCTGGTGCGTCTCGCATATACCGCCAACAAGGAAATGGCAGCGAAGCAGACCGTGCCGGTGGCCGACATGATCACCGACGAACTGTATACGATGCTCGCCGGCCAGAAGGTCATCGATATCAGCGATGCGGGCAGTTTCGATGTCGACGGGTTCCGCACGACCGTCAAGGAAGGCCTGAACAAGCGGTTCAAGGAAGAGATCATCGATGAAGTCTTCATCGAGCAGATCGACTACCTGACCAAGACCGAGTTGCACGAGCCGGCCACGAAAACACCGAAGACGATCGTAAAGGGTGAAGTTCCGGCCAAGGAGTCCGCCGCAGAAGGCGGCCATTGACCGAACTGTCACTGGCATCCGTGGACACGGGCAGGGTGAGATCAGATAGGACAGGCACAAACCCGGGGATCGATCCGATCCCCGGGTTTGTCAGTCTGGGAACCCGTCCCGCTGCAAGGGCGGAGTTTGATTCCTGAGGAGAAGCTGCGCTCTCCTCTTGGGGCGTCCGCCCCCTTTCAGGCGATGGCGGATCACGTGATAGAGAAACAGCGGATTGCCGATCACATAACGCTTCCACAGGCGGCTGGGCTCGATCAAGAGCCGGAACAGCCACTCGAGGCGCAGGCGCCGCATCCTCTTCGGTGCACGCGGGACGTCTCCAGACAGGAAATCGAAGAGTGCGCCGACGCTGATGACGAGCCGTGCGTGACCTGGGCCGACGTGCCGATCTATCCACTTTTCCTGCATCGGGCTGCCCATGGCGACAAGCAGGATGTCGGGGGCGGCGCGGCGAACCTCCTTCATCACGGCATCCGACTGGGTCGGATCGAAATAGCCGTCGGCAATCGGAATGAACTCGTGCCAGGGTGCATGGCGCCGGAGGCTTTCCGCTGCCCGCTTCAGCGTGTCCGGGCGCGCGCCGATCATCGCCACGCGCTTCGGCTTGTCGATATAGGTCAAGAGCGCCGGAACGAAATCCGTACCGTTGAGGTTGGCCGGAAAACGCTCCCCATGGAAGATCAGGGAGGCGATATCGACGCCGTGGCCATCGGGCAGAATCATCTGGCGCTGAAGAACTGCGCGAAATTCGGGGTCGCGCATCATCAGGTTGGCATTGTTGGCGTTCAGGAAGGCAATCACCGTCTGCCCGAATGGCATGGACGCCATCTGTTCGACGAACGTGAAGGCGGAGGCCCAGTCGAAATTGGTGACCTGCAGGCCGAGAATATCGCGATGGGAGGCGTATATGCCTCTGCGGGCGGATTCGTTCACGACTGTCCTCCAGCCGTTCCGCTACCCGACAATTTCGCGTCGATCTGCTGTGCGTCGCGCGGCTGGTACCCGGCCGCTCTTGTTCTGCCGTCGATGAAGGACTTCATGCTCTTCCCGCATTCCTGCCGCCTGCCTTGCCAGTGCGTATCAGGGCCGCCTGAAGGGCCATTTAAGTCTTTCGCTCAAATCCCCGCTCGCGCGTTAACCGATGATTTACCGGTCGCGATATCCTTGATCTAAATTATTGAAACATAGGAATTATTTTGAAGTGTTTTTGACATCGCGCCTGGCGGGGGCCGCCAAGAAATGTGGCAAGTCTCGCCGGTTTTTTTGAAGGGCGTCACGCCCGCGAGCGTCGATGGGAAGAGCTGTATCCGCCCTTGGGACACCCTGCGCGCTTTTGTTGTCTTGAATTTATTCGATTTGGACATCATACGGCGTGGAGAGGCCAATCGGCGGATTGCGCCGATCCTACTATGCCCCCCACGCAGGACCGGGCCAAACCGCAGGGAGAATGAGTTGACCACGATCATCGATGGAAAGCAGGTTGCAGCGTCTGTCATTGAGGCCGTCAAGGACGCCGCCTCCTCGTTGCTGCAGGAAACCGGCGTGAAAGTGGGGCTCGCGGTTGTCATCGTGGGCGATGATCCGGCGAGCCATACCTATGTGTCGGCGAAGAGCCGCATGGCCAAGGAATGCGGTTTTACCTCGGTGCAGCACACGCTTCCGGCCGAGACGACACAGGAAGAGCTCGCCGCCCTTGTGAAGACCCTGAATGAGGATCCTTCCGTTAACGGCATTCTCGTCCAGCTTCCCCTGCCGAAACATCTGAAGTCCGAGCCGATCATCCAGTCGATACTGCCCGAAAAGGACGTCGACGGGCTGCACGTGGTCAATGCCGGCAAGCTGGCGACCGGTGATCTGGAAGGCGGTCTCGTTTCCTGCACCCCGGCCGGTGCCATGGTGTTCGTACGCCGCATCCATGGCGAGGATCTTTCCGGACTGAACGCCGTCGTCATCGGCCGGTCCAACCTGTTCGGAAAGCCGATGTCGGCATTGCTGCTTGCCGCGAACGCCACGGTCACGACCGCGCATTCGCGCACCAGCGATCTGGCTGCAGTGTGCCGCAACGCTGACATCCTCGTGGCTGCCGTTGGCCGGCCGCAGATGGTCAAGGCTGAATGGGTAAAGCCGGGCGCGACTGTCATCGATGTCGGCATCAACCGTATCCCCGCACCGGACAAGGGCGAGGGCAAGACTCGCCTGGTCGGGGACGTTGCCTTCGAGGAATGCGCAAAGGTCGCTGGCGTCATCACGCCGGTTCCCGGCGGCGTCGGCCCGATGACCATCGCCATGCTGATGGCGAATACGGTGATTGCCGCCTATCGCAGCGCCGGTCGCAAGCCGCCGAGGTTCTGAGAGCGCGTCGCGGCGCTCCGGGTGTCCCTGGTCATTCCTGGGGCGCCGGCCCCGTAGAGGCGCGCACGATCAGTTCCGTCTTCCACAGCTCCTGCTCGGGCAGGGGCTCGTGCTTGAGGATCCGTGCGATCAGGCGCTTGGCAATGCGCGACCCTGCAGCCCGCAGGGACGATCGCGTCGTCGTCAACGGAACCATGAAGTTTTCCGGCTTCAGCATCGGCAGGACATCGTCGTGCGCGATGAGCGAGATGTCCTTGCCGAGCGCAAGTCCCGCCTGGTTGATCGCTCGCACCGCGCCGAGTGCAAGCACCGTACTGGAACAGAGCACCGCCGTCGGCGGCTCCTCGAGCCGGAGAAAGCGCTGCATGCCGCGAAACCCGTGCTCGTCCATCATCTGCGAATGCTGCATGCAGTTCTCCTGCAGGACAAGGCCGTGTTCGGCAAGCGCCCGCTCCGTACCCTTTCTGCGCCTGATTGCGAAGGCGAGGTGCTCCGGCCCGTTGATGAGGGCGATGCGCCGATGGCCGAGCTGCATCAGAAGGCGTGTCGCATCGTAGAAGGCGGCGGTATTGTCGATGTCGAGGAAGGGGTAGTCGGTCGGAATTCCGAGCGACCTGCCGTGAACCACGAACGGTGTCGATAGCGACTTGAGCATTGCGATGCGCGGGTCCTTCTCGCGGATGTAGGCGAGAAAAATCGCGTCGATGTTGCCGCTTGCAACCAGTCGTCGGCACGCTGCCTCCTCATCGTCCGGATGGCTTGGACTGATCACGAAATGAAAATCGTGGCGAACGGCCTCGTCGCCCAGCCCCGCCAGGAACTCGCCGAAGTGCACGTCTGACGCGTAGCCTTCCGCGGTAGGCATCACCAGACCGATCGATCCGGCGCGGCCGGTAGCAAGCCGTTGCGCCGCCCGGTTCGGCCGGTAGCCGGTATCGCGAGCGGCCTGGACAACGCGCTCCCGCGTTTCGGCGTTCACTTCCGGATAGCCGTTCAGTGCCCTGCTGATCGTGGTCTGGGAAAGGCCCAGCAATTGCGACAGCTGCTTCAAATTCACGCGCTTGGCCCCGTAAATGGTCGAAGCGCTTTGGAAAAGCCTCGAAATTGTGGGGAACTTTGTCTCAAAGCGCTGTGAATATCTATCATTGGCAATCCTGAACGGAAAAGAGCAATTCGTTCGTATCGCGGTGCAAAACTGCGCTGCATTGCGTCAATTCAGCCAATTTTTTGCTCTGTACGGAATGGACCTCTTGACTGGGGTTGGGAAGTGATGGGATTAAAGAATACCCAAAGCGCTTTGAAGAATTGCATATTTGGAGAGAGCCGGGCTGTGGGAGGCCGGGCCTTTGAGGAGGCAAATCACGTGAAGAAGAGATTTTTGTTGACCGTCGCCGCCATGGCGTTTCTTGCGGGTGGTGCGAGCGCGGCCGAACTGAAGTTCAAGCCCGGTGAAGATTCGAAGTTCAACTGGGCGAGCTACGAGGAATTCAAGAAGGGCCATGACCTGAAGGGGCAGACCCTCACCATCTTCGGCCCCTGGCGCGGCGAGGACCAGACGCTGGTTGAATCGGTCCTCGACTATTTCCGCGAGGCAACGGGCGCCGATGTCAAATACTCGTCTTCCGAGAACTACGAGCAGCAGATCGTCATTGATACGCAGGCCGGCAGCCCACCGGACGTCGCGGTCCTCCCGCAGCCTGGCCTGATCGCAGACCTGGCTTCGAAGGGCTATCTCGTCCCGCTTGGCGAAGACACCAAGAAGTGGCTGCTTGATAACTATGCGGCCGGTCAGTCCTGGGTCGACCTTTCCACGTACAAGGGCAAGGATGGCAAGGCGGAACTCTACGCATTTCCCTACAAGATCGACGTGAAGTCGCTCGTCTGGTACGTGCCCGAAAACTTCGAGGATGCCGGCTACGAAGTGCCGAAGACCATGGAAGAGCTGAAGGCGCTGACGGAAAAGATCGTTGCTGACGGCCAGACGCCGTGGTGCATCGGCCTCGGCTCGGGCGGCGCCACGGGTTGGCCGGCCACCGACTGGGTCGAAGACATGATGCTGCGTACGCAGACGCCGGAGACCTACGACAAATGGGTCACGAACGCGATCCCGTTCACCGATGCGGCTGTGGTCGGCGCGGTGGATGAGTTCGGTTGGTTCGCCAAGAACGACAAGTTCGTATCCGGCGGTGCCGCAGCGGTCGCCTCGACAGACTTCCGCGACAGCCCGAAGGGTCTCTTCGCGTCTCCGCCGAAGTGCTACCTGCATCACCAGGCCTCGTTCGTTCCGTCGTTCTTCCCGGAAGGCACGGTTGTCGGTGAGGATGCGGACTTCTTCTACATGCCGCCCTACGCCAGCAAGCCCGAACTCGGCAATCCCGTGCTCGGTGCCGGCACGCTGGCCATGATTACCAAGGACACGCCGGCATCGCGCGCCTTCATCGAATTTCTGAAGACGCCGATCGCGCATGAGGTCTGGATGGCGCAATCGAGCTTCCTGACGCCGTTCAAGGGCGCCAACCAGGAAGCCTATGCGAATGCGCCGATGAAGAAGCAGGGTGAAATTCTCCTGAACTCCACGACCTTCCGCTTCGACGGTTCGGATCTGATGCCGGGCAAGATCGGTGCGGGCGCATTCTGGACCGGCATGGTCGATTTCGTCGGCGGCAAGCCGGCGGCCGACGTCACGGCGAACATCCAGAAGGCCTGGGACGCCATCAAGTAAATGATTGCCTGAACCCGGCCGGCCCTCCGGCCGGGTTGTCATGGCGCAGGCGTGTGGCGTCCTGCGTGCTGACCAGCTTCAACACAATGCAGCCGGAAGCATTCCTGGGGGAGCGTCATGCAGCAACTCATCTTTGCGATCACGACGATGATCGGAGGCGTTCTCGCCTGTGTCGCGTATTTTGTCGGAACCAACTGGATTCTGGACAGGCTCTTTCCTTCCAAGGGACTGACGGGGGCAAAGGCATCGCAGAACCTGCGAACCACCAATGCCATCCGGCCCTGGCTTTTCATGGCGCCTGCGCTTCTCGCTCTCGCGATTTATCTGGTCTATCCGGTGTTCGAGTCCGTGCGTCTCAGCATGCACGACCGCGCCGGGCAGAATTTCGTTGGCTTCAGCAACTTCGGCTGGATGTTCAACGACGGCGAGTTCCGCCAGTCGATCTTCAACAATTTCCTGTGGCTGCTGGTCGTGCCGGCGCTCGCCACGTTCTTCGGCCTGATCATCGCGGCGCTGACCGACCGGATCTGGTGGGGCAACATCGCCAAGACGCTGATCTTCATGCCGATGGCGATCTCCTTCGTCGGTGCGGCCGTCATCTGGAAGTTCGTCTACGACTACCGCGCGGAGGGCAACGAACAGATCGGCATCCTCAATGCGCTGGTGGTCTGGCTCGGCGGCTCGCCCGAGGCCTGGATGACGGTTCCCTTCTGGAACAACTTCTTCCTGATGGTCATCCTGATCTGGATCCAGACGGGGTTCGCGATGGTGATCCTCTCGGCCGCGTTGCGTGGCATCCCGGAGGAAACGATCGAGGCGGCGGTCATCGACGGCGCCAGCGGCCTGCAGATCTTCTTCAAGATCATGGTGCCGCAGATGTGGGGCACCATCGCGGTCGTCTGGACCACCATCACGATTCTCGTTCTCAAGGTCTTCGACATCGTGCTCGCGATGACGAACGGGCAATGGCAGACGCAGGTTCTGGCAAATCTCATGTTCGACTGGATGTTCAGGGGCGGGGGCGATTTCGGCCGGGGGGCGGCGATAGCCGTCATCATCATGGTTCTCGTCATTCCGATCATGATCTGGAACATCCGCAACGCCGCCAAGGAAATGGAAGGACGCTGACATGCACACGGCCTCCCGCTCCCCACTGATCTATCTCGTCCACTTCTCGGTCGTGCTGCTTGTCGTCCTGTGGACGCTGCCGACCGTGGGCCTGCTGATCTCGTCCCTTCGCGACAAGGACCAACTCGCCGTCTCCGGATGGTGGACGGCCCTTTCCACGTCGACACAGAACATCGTCGCGCGCGCACCGTCGCCCGACACGCAGGTTGAACGCGACGGAAAGTTCGTCGTTTCCGGAAATCTCCTCGAAGGTCAGAAAGGCAGCGTCTCGGCCTTCGGCTTTTCGAGCCGCGAACCGGCTGCCTTCCAGCCCGGGCAGACGGCCGAGCTCAACGACGGCGAGAAGCTGACAGTCCAGGCCGACGGCACATTCGAGATTGTCTCTGATACGAAGATGGAAGGAAGCCGGGGGCAGCGTGTCTTCTTCACCGCCGCCGTTCCGCCGCGCTTTACGCTCGACAACTATCGCGAAGTGCTGAGTGCCGAGGGCATCGGCTCTTCCTTCATCAACTCGCTGACGGTGGCGATCCCCTCGACCATCATCCCGATCCTCGTGGCCGCGTTCTGCGCCTACGCGCTTGCCTGGATGAAGTTCCCCGGGCGGGCGATCCTCATCGCTGTCGTCGTCGGGCTCCTGGTCGTACCGCTGCAGATGTCGCTGATCCCGCTCTTGAAGCTCTATAATGGCGTGGGCGCGTTCTTCGGCGTGCCGGCGAAGACCTACGTCGGCATCTGGCTCGCGCATATGGGGTTCGGCCTTCCGCTCGCCGTCTATCTTCTGCGAAACTACATGGCGGGGCTGCCGCGCGAGATCATGGAGTCTGCCCGTGTCGATGGTGCCAGTGATTTTGACATCTTCGTCAAGATCATCCTGCCCTTGTCGTTCCCGGCGCTTGCCTCCTTTGCCATCTTCCAGTTCCTGTGGACGTGGAACGACCTTCTCGTCGCCATGGTCTTTCTCGGAACCGGAAACCAGGAGCTCGTGCTGACCGGACGCCTTGTGAACCTGCTGGGTAGCCGCGGCGGCAACTGGGAAATCCTGACGGCCTCGGCCTTCATCACCATCATCGTCCCCCTGATCGTGTTCTTCACGCTGCAGCGCTACCTCGTGCGTGGCCTGCTTGCCGGCTCGGTCAAGGGCGGTTGAGCATTCAGACAAGCATCGAACAGGACATTGCAATGACGACTACGGGTGCATCCATTCTGCAGGCGGACAAGGACTGGTGGCGGGGCGCCGTCATCTACCAGGTCTATCCGCGTTCCTATCAGGACACGAATGGAGACGGAATCGGCGACCTGAAAGGCATTACCCAGAGGTTGGAGCACATCGCTTCGCTCGGTGCCGATGCCATCTGGATCTCGCCGTTCTTCACCTCGCCGATGAAGGACTTCGGCTATGACGTGTCGAACTACGAGGACGTCGATCCGATCTTCGGCAACCTTGCCGATTTCGACGGGCTGATCGCCGAAGCCCACCGCCTGGGCATCAGGGTCATGATCGACCTCGTCATGTCGCACACGTCAGACAGGCATCCCTGGTTCGTCGAAAGCCGCTCCAGCCGCGAGAACGCCAAGGCGGACTGGTACGTCTGGGCGGATTCGAAGCCGGATGGTTCGCCACCGAACAACTGGCTGTCGATCTTCGGCGGTTCCGCCTGGCAATGGGACCCCACCCGGCTGCAGTACTATCTGCACAACTTCCTGACCTCGCAGCCTGATCTCAATCTTCACAATCCCGAGGTCCAGGACGCGCTTCTGGCCGTCGCCCGTTTCTGGCTGGTGCGCGGGGTCGATGGCTTCCGCCTCGACACGATCAATTTCTATTTCCACGACAAGGAGCTTCGCGACAATCCGGCGCTGGCACCGGAGCGACGGAATGCGCAGACGGCTCCTGCGGTGAACCCATACAACTACCAGGAGCATATCTACGACAAGAACCGGCCCGAGAACCTCGAATTCCTCAAGCGGTTCCGTGCCGTCATGGATGAGTTCCCGGCGATCGCGGCCGTCGGCGAAGTGGGCGACAGCCAACGTGGGCTGGAGATCGCCGGCGAATACACCTCCGGCGGCGACAAGATGCACATGTGCTATGCCTTCGAGTTCCTGGCGCCGGATCCGATCACGCCGTCGATCGTGGCCAGTGTGCAGCAGGCTTTTGAGAAGGCGGCTCCCGAGGGCTGGGTCTGCTGGGCCTTCTCCAACCACGACGTTATGCGCCACATCACCCGCTGGGGGCTCGGCATCTCCGACCATGTCGCGCATGCCAAGCTGCTGGCGAGTCTGTTGATGTCGCTAAAGGGATCCGTCTGCATCTATCAGGGCGAGGAGCTCGCGCTGCCGGAGGCCGAACTGGCCTACGAGGATCTCCAGGATCCCTACGGCATACAGTTCTGGCCGGACTTCAAGGGCCGTGACGGCTGCCGGACGCCGATGGTCTGGGACGGCAAGGCATTGTTCGGAGGCTTCAGCGACGGCAAGCCTTGGCTGCCGGTTTCCGGGGAGCATCTTGCCCGTGCGGTCTCGGCGCAGGATGGGGATCCGGATTCGGTCCTCAACCACTACAGGCGCTTCATCGCCTTCAGGAAGCAGTACCCGGCCCTTGCCAAGGGCGAGGTCGAATACCTCACGGTCGACGAGCCCGCGCTGGCCTTCGTGCGCACCTATGGCAACGAGCGCATCCTGTGCGTTTTCAACTTGAGCCAGGAAAAGCAGGCGGTCGCGAAGCCGGACGGCGCTGTCGAGGCTCTCGAAGGGCACGGGTTCAAGGCCGCCATCAAGAATGACACGATCGAACTTCCGGCCTGGGGCGCGTTCTTCGCGCGCCTCGACTAAACGCATATTGGGGAGGCGAGCATGACAGGTGTGGTACTCAAGGATATCCGCAAGTCTTACGGTGCGGTGGATGTGATCCATGGCATTGATCTCGATATCAAACAGGGCGAGTTCATCGTATTCGTCGGCCCTTCGGGCTGCGGAAAGTCGACGTTGCTGCGCATGATCGCCGGCCTTGAGGAAATCAGCGGCGGCGTGATGACGATCGACGGCGAACGGGTCAACGAAGTGCCGCCCTCCAAGCGCGGCATTGCGATGGTGTTCCAGTCCTATGCCCTTTATCCCCATATGACCGTGTTCGAGAACATGGCGTTTGGCATGCGGATCGCCAAGGAGAGCAAGGAAGAGATCGACCGTCGCGTGCGCAATGCGGCCGAGATTCTCCAGCTCACCAAGTATCTGGACCGCCTGCCGAAGGCGCTCTCCGGCGGGCAGCGCCAGCGCGTCGCAATCGGCCGGGCCATCTGCCGCAACCCCAAGGTCTTCCTGTTCGACGAGCCCCTGTCGAACCTCGACGCAGCGTTGCGCGTGGCGACGCGCATCGAGATCGCCAAGCTCAGCGAGCAGATGCGCGACACGACCATGATCTACGTCACCCACGACCAGGTCGAGGCGATGACGCTCGCGGATCGCATCGTCGTGCTCTCCGCGGGGCATATCGAGCAGGTCGGAGCTCCCCTCGAGCTGTACGAACGCCCGGCCAATCTCTTCGTCGCGCGCTTCATCGGGTCTCCGGCGATGAACGTCATCCCCGCCCGCATCACCGCGGCCGGCCCTGCCACGACTGTGGAACTCAAGGGTGGGCGCTCGTCGGTGATCGACGCCCCGACAACGCCTTCCGATGTCGGGAAGCCTGCGAGCTTCGGCGTTCGTCCGGAAGACCTCAGGATCACGGATGGCGACGTCTTCCTGTTCGAGGGGACCGTTTCGATCGTGGAGGCGCTCGGCGAGGTGACCCTTCTCTACATCGAGGGCCTAGTCGAAAACGAGCCGATCATCGCGAAGGTGCCGGGCATCCTGCCAGTCAAGAGGAACGACAAGGTCCGCTTCACGGCCGACCGCGGAAAGTTGCATCTCTTCGACGAAGCCGGCAAGAGTTTCCGCGCCGTCTGACGCGCGGAATCTTCTTGGACGGAGACGCAGGAGCCGCGTGTTCAACCCGTTATTAAAGTTTCTCTCCTAGCTTCGGCAAAACGAAAAAAGCATGGGAGAACACCCCCGATGGTCAACCAGTCACCGGCTCCAAAGCAGCTCTACCTCAACAAGGAAGAATCCTTCATGTACGATCGGGAAAAGAAGTTCCCGATGGAGGATACCTGTAACGAGGCGCGCATCGAGTTCACGGAGAATGGTGGCATCGTCAATCTGGTTTCCCGCCGCTGCCAGATCATCAAGATCTCCAAGAGCGGGGCGATAATCGCTATCGCGACGAAGTTTCAGGTCCCGAAGAATTTCTACCTGGATATCCAGAGCGCCCGCATTCCGATGATCGGCTGCCTCGTCCAGCGCGTGCACGCCAACGACATCATCGAGGCGCGCTTCCTGCGCCTGCTGTCGGATCGCGACCTGAACCGCATCTTCGTCTACAGCACCCACAGAAATCACCGCAATCGGACGCTGGACATCTACAGCTGATCCGCGGACCGTCCGAAATGAAAAACACCCCGGCAGCGATGCGGCCGGGGTGTTTTTGTTTGTAGCGTCCGTTGCGTCAGTTGAAGAGCACGCTCGCGCCGCGATCCGCTGGCCCCGCGACCGCGCGGAACGGTGCGAAAAGCTCACGACCCATGCCAAAGGCATTGGCTTCGAGATCCACCGATGGGATCGGACGGACGGAAAGCGTTGCCTCGTCCACAAGCACGTTCAGCGTACCCGCCACCGCATCGAGGCGGATGATGTCGCCATTGACGATCCGCGCGATCGCACCGCCGTCGACCGCCTCGGGCGTCACGTGGATTGCAGCCGGAACCTTGCCGGATGCGCCGGACATGCGCCCGTCCGTCAACAGGGCGACGCGCTGGCCACGGTCCTGCAGAATGCCGAGAATGGTCGTCAACTTGTGAAGTTCGGGCATGCCATTGGCCTTCGGGCCCTGGAAGCGCACGACAGCCACGAAATCGCCGGTGAGTTCGCCGTTCTTGAAGGCCTCGTTCAGTTCCAGCTGGTCGTGGAATACCTTTGCCGGTGCCTCGATCACATGCCGCTCCGGCTTGACTGCCGAAATCTTGATGACGGCGCTGCCGAGATTGCCCGTAAGCATCTTGAGCCCGCCGGTCTTCTGGAAGGGCGCATCGATGTTTGCGAGAATTCTGGGATCGTGGCTGTGGGCGGGGGAGGGCTCCCTGAGGACTGCACCGTTGTCGCCGAGCTTCGGATCGATCGTGTAGGCGCTGAGCCCCTGGCCGTAGACCGTGCGCACGTCGTCGTGCAGCATACCGTCCTTCAGCAGCTCCTTGATCAGGAAGCCCATGCCGCCGGCAGCATGGAAGTGGTTCACGTCTGCAAGCCCGTTCGGATACACCCGCGCGATCAGCGGAACGATGTCGGAGAGGTCCGAGATATCCTTCCACGTCAGCACGATGCCGGCCGCGCGGGCCATGGCGATCAGGTGCAGCGTATGGTTCGTCGAGCCGCCCGTCGCGTGCAGGCCCACGACGCCGTTGACGATCGAGCGTTCGTCGATCATTTCGCCTGCCGGCGTGAATTCATTGCCCTGCGCAGTGATCGCCAGCGCCCGCTTGGCGGATTCCTTGGTCAGGGCTTCGCGCAGCGGCGTGCCCGGATTGATGAAGGAGGCACCGGGCATGTGGAAGCCCATGATCTCCATCAGCATCTGGTTGGAGTTGGCGGTGCCGTAGAAAGTACAGGTGCCGGGACCGTGGTAGGACTTCGATTCCGCTTCCAGAAGCTCGGCACGTCCGACTTTGCCTTCGGCATAGAGCTGGCGGACCCGCGCCTTCTCGTCGTTGGGCAGGCCGGACGTCATGGGGCCGGCCGGAATGAAGACGGCCGGCAGGTGACCGAAGGTCAGCGCCGCGATCGTCAGGCCCGGGACGATCTTGTCGCAGACGCCGAGAAATACAACAGCATCAAACATGTTGTGGGACAGTCCCACGGCGGCTGCCATGGCGATGAGGTCGCGGGAGAACAGGGAAAGTTCCATCCCCGGCTGGCCTTGGGTCACGCCGTCGCACATGGCCGGGACACCGCCTGCGACCTGCGCGACGCCGCCCGCCTCGCGGGCCGCCTGCCGTATCAGCTCCGGGTAGGTCTCGAACGGCTGGTGAGCCGAAAGCATGTCGTTATAGGAGGTGATGATGCCAAGGTTCGGCACGCGGTCTCCCGCGAGCGCCTCCTTGTCCGAGGGGGAACAGACTGCAAATCCATGGGCAAGGTTGCCGCAGGACAGAACCGAGCGGTGAACGCCTTTCTCCGCGGCCGCCCGTACCCGGTCGAGATAGGGCTCTCGGAACGGCCTCGATTGTTCGACGATGCGCTGCGTGATCGCTTCTATGCGGGAATCGGCGGACATGGGAGTATCCTGACTTTTTCGATTGCGTTGTCACATGTAGCGATCCGGAAAGGTTCCGGATTCTGGGTCCTCTATGGGTGGCCCCGCCGAGGGCGTTGCCGATTACCCCAATTCAGGGCGCCCAGTAGATATCGATCGGGGTCTCCGCCCGGCGGAGCATGGCGCGGATCGGCATGTCGGTCTCCTCGCCTGTCTCGTTTGCCCGGTCGAGAACATCCTTCTTGCCCTGTCCCTCGATATGGAGAACGAGAAGACCGGCGTCCTGGAGGCTGGAGAACGTGAAGGTGAGGCGCGGTTCGCCGGCACCTTCTGCTTCCATCTCGATCACGCTGCGCGGCGTCCCGGCAGAGAGTGCCTGCGCCAGATTGGTGCCGCCCGGGAAGAAGGATGCGGTATGCCCATCCGTTCCCATGCCGAGGATGGCGACGTCGAAGGGACAGCCGATCGCGGCGGTCTCTCGCGTTGCAATCACGGCTGCTTCCGCAGCAGTTGCCGCCGCATGATAGAGCGGCATGAACTGAGCCCGCGCGGCGACATTTTGCAGCAGATTGTCGGCGACGAGCTGATGGTTCGAACGCGGATTATCGGCCGGAACGAAGCGCTCGTCCACCAGCGTCACGATGACCTTGTCCCACGCGATGTCACGCGTGGAGAGAGCCTTGAAAAAAGCCTTCGGAGTCGAGCCACCCGATACGACGAGTGAGGCCTTGCCGCGCTCGGCGATCGCCTTGGAAAGGGCTGCGGCAACCGCGTCTGCAAGGCCCTCGGCCAACGCCGGCCCATTGGAGAAGCTGTGGAATCTGGAGGTCATTTCCGTTCTCCGCCTCACGTCTCATGCCACGTGCGGCCGTCGCGCTCGATAAGCGCGATCGCCTGGCTCGGGCCCCAGGTGCCGGCAGTGTAACCCTGCACCTGCTGACCTGTGATTTCCCAGGCCTTGAGGATCGGGTCGACCCAGTGCCATGCGGCCTCGACTTCGTCGCGGCGCATGAACAGCGTCTGGTTGCTTCGCACCACGTCGAGAAGCAGGCGTTCGTAGGCGTCGGCGTTGCGCACGTCGAATGCTTCGGCAAAGCTCATGTCCAGCGAAACGTTGCGAAGGCGCATGCCGCCCGGGCCGGGGTCCTTGATCATCAGCGACTGCTTCACGCCCTCGTCAGGCTGAAGGCGGATGATCAACTGGTTGGCATCGATGCGGCCTGCCGCAGCGTCGAAGATCGAATGCGGGATCGGCTTGAAAGTAATGACGATTTCCGACATGCGGTTCGCCATCCGCTTGCCGGTGCGGATGTAGAAGGGAACGCCGGCCCAGCGCCAGTTGCCGATCTCGGCCTTGATGGCGACGAAAGTCTCCGTGTTGGAAACGCCGCCTTCCAGTTCCTCCAGATAGCCCTTTACCGGGCCGCCGGAGGAAGCGCCGGCGCGATACTGGCCGCGAACGGTCAGGCGCTCGACATTGTACTGGTCGATCGGCTTCAGCGCGCGCAGCACCTTCAGCTTCTCGTCGCGCACGGCTTCCGCATCCATCGAGGTCGGAACCTCCATGGCAACAAGGCAGAGAAGCTGCAGGATATGGTTCTGCACCATGTCGCGCAGCGCGCCCGCCTTGTCGTAGTAGCCTGCGCGGCTTTCAAGTCCGACCGATTCAGAAACGGTGATCTGGACGTGGTCGATATGGGCAGAGTTCCAGAGCGGCTCGTACAGCGCATTGGCGAAGCGCAGCGCCATGAGGTTCTGCACCGTCTCCTTGCCGAGATAGTGGTCGATGCGGAAGATCTGCTCTTCGCGGAAGACCTTGCCGATCGTGTCGTTCAGTTCTGTCGCGGATTTCAGGTCGCGGCCGATCGGCTTTTCGACCACTATGCGGGTCTGCTTGGTGATCAGCTTGTGATCGCGGATCCGTTCCGAGATGTCGCCGAAGATTGCGGGTGCAACGGCCAGATAGAAGGCGCGGACGCGTTCCTTGCCTTCTTCCAGCAGGGACTTCAGCTTGTCCCAGCCCTGCTCGGACTTGGCGTCCACGGACACGTAGAACAGCCGGTCGGTGAAGGCCTTCACTTCCTTGTCGTCGTATTCGCCCTGCTTCAAATGTTCCTTCAGGGCGTCGGCGGCGAACTTGCGATACTCTTCATGCGTCAGAGCCGCACGGGAGGCGCCAATGATGCGTGTCGGATCGGAAAGTTGGCCTGCGAGCTGGCGGTGGTACAGTGCCGGGAGGAGCTTGCGTTCCGCAAGGTCCCCCGTACCGCCGAATACCACATAGTCGAAGGGTTCAACGGGAATGATCTGGCTGCTCATTGGAATTCTCGATCTGGTTCGGGTTGACGACTTTATATTCTAATCGATTTAAAAATGCCAGACCGCAACGCAACAAAATCGTCGCACCCGACTCGATCAGAGCTTGTCGCGAAGGGCATACCAACTGAGAGCCAGGAACAGAAGAGGCGTTCGGAAACGTGATCCCCCGGGAAAGCCGTGATCTTCAGGGATTTCAGCACGTCGAGTTCGGCACTGCCGCCGGTGAGCGCTTCCGCGTAGAGTTTGCCGCAATAGTTGGACAGCATCACACCGTGACCGGAATAGCCGCCGATCGTGGTAATGCCGGGCATCACCTCCCGCACATAGGGCCGCCGCGGCATGGTAATGCCCACGGATCCGCCCCAGGCGTGAGTGAGCTCTACATTGGCAAGCTCCGGATAGATCTCGACGATCTGCCGGCGAATATGGATCGTGATGTCGCGCGGATTGTCGGCGGTGTAGGCCTCGCGTCCGCCGAAGAGCAACCGCCCGTCGCGGCTGCGGCGGAAGTAGCGCACGACAAACCGAGAGTCCGATACAGACTCCCCGCCCGGAATGACGGCGGGATGGGTATTGAGGACGGGCGTCGCTCCGATGAAGGATCGGATCGGCATGACATGGGCTGCCGTACTCGGCTCGAGATTGCCGATATAGGCATTGCAGGCGATCAGCGCACGGTCCGCGGTGATCGTGCCCCTCGGCGTGGTGATGACCGCCCTGCCACCAATCCTGTCGATCTTCGTGGCGGGCGTCATTTCGTGCAGCACGGCACCCGCGGCAGCCGCCGCCCGGGCGATACCAACGAGCAGTTTCATCGGGTGAATGTGGCCGGTCCCTGTATCCCGCACGCCGAAGATGTACCGCTTGGACCCGAGGCGCTCCTGGGTCTCCGCCGTGTCCATGAACGTCGAGTAGCGATAGCCGTAGCGCGTCGCGGCGATTTCCGGATTGGCCCGGAAGTCCTTCTCCTCGCTGCGCTTGTGGGTGACGTTGAGGTGTCCCGGCACATATTCGATGTCGATGTTCTGCGCGCCCGCGAAATCGTGGATGTGTCGCTTGGCGTTCTCCGCCAGATCGAACAGCGCCTTCGATCGTTCGAAACCGATTTCCTCCTCCACTTCCTCCGGCCATGAACGCTGCCCGGTGCCGAGCTGGCCGCCATTCCGTCCGGAGGCGCCGTCGCCGAACCGGTTCGCATCAATCAGCACGACTCGGACACCCTTCCGGGCGAGGTTGAAGGCGGCCTGCAGCCCGGTAAAGCCGCCGCCGACAATCGCGACGTCCGCGTCACAGGAGCCGTCCAGGGGAGCGTATTCGGGCCGCTCCCCGACGGTTGCCTCGTACCAGGAGATGCCGGGGGAAATGGGGCTTTGCCAGGACATGAGAAGGTCTTTCAATATATAGGGAATGGATCAAAAACGGTCGTAGGGACCGGGAGCCGGCTGCAAGGCTTGGAGCAATGTGAAGCGCGTGGCGACCCGGTTCGCCCGGAACGAGGGTCAGACGTTCAGCAACAGGAACTCGCGCTCCCAGGGGCTGATCACCTGCATGAAGGTCTCGAACTCGCCGCGCTTCACGCCGGCATAGAGGCCGATGAACTCGGCGCTCAGCACGTCGGCGAGGGCCGGATCGGATTCGAGCAGCGAAACTGCCTCAAGGAGACCGCGCGGCAGTTCGATCGATCCCTCGTTGGCGGTGTCCTCTGTCGGCGGGCTGGGCTCGACGGCGTTCATGATGCCGAGTAGCCCGCAACCGAGCGAAGCGGCAAGCGCCAGATAGGGGTTCGCGTCCGAACTCGGCAGCCGGTTCTCGATGCGTCGGGCTGCAGCGTCGGACACCGGAACGCGGAAAGCCGTCGTGCGGTTGTCGTAGCCCCAGGCATTGTTGACGGGCGCGGACATTTCCGGCGTCAGGCGACGGTAGGAGTTCACGTATGGAGCCATCATCACCAGCGCCTTCGGGACGTACTTCTGCATGCCGCCGATGAAGTGGAAGAACTCCTTGGAGGCCGACCCATCCGGATTGGAGAAGACGTTCCGGCCAGTTTCGGTCTCGACGACCGACTGGTGGATGTGCATCGCCGAGCCTGCCTGTCCCTGCATCGGCTTGGCCATGAACGTTGCATAGATGCCGTGCTTCAGGGCTGCCTCGCGGATTGTGCGCTTGAACATGAAGACCTGGTCGGCGAGCTCGATCGGATCGCCGTGGCGCAAGTTGATCTCGAGCTGGGCGGGCCCTTCCTCATGGATCAGCGTATCGATCTCGAGCCCCTGCTTCTCCGAGAAGTGGTAGATGTCGTCGATGAGCTCGTCGAACTCGTTGATCCCTGCGATCGAATAGCCCTGCCCACCGAGGATCGACCGGCCGGAGCGACCCTTCGGCGGGTGCAGCGGATAGTCGGGGTCGTCGTTCATAGCGACGAGGTAGAATTCGATTTCGGGCGCGACGACCGGGCGCCAGCCGCGTTCGTTGTACATCCGCACGACGTTCTTGAGCACGTTTCTCGGCGTATAGGGGACCTGCTCTCCCGTGGAGCCGACAATGTCGCAGATGACCTGCGCCGTGGGATCGCTCTCCCAGGGAACGACCGAAAGGGTCGAAAGGTCGGGCACCAGCTTGAGGTCGCTGTCGCGCGGCTCGTAGCGGAAGTTGCCGGTCTCTTCCGGGTACTCGCCGGAGATCGTGTGCCGGTAGAGTGCCGATGGAAGCGCCAGCGACGTGTTGGATGTGAACTTCGACGAAGGCATCATCTTGCCGCGCGGCACGCCGGCAAGGTCGGGGGTGATGCACTCAATGTCCTCGATGCCTCTGAGCTTCAGCCAGTCCGCCGCTTCTTTCCAAGACTTCACGCCGCGCGCCGCGGTCAGGGAGGGAGGTATTTTGGAAGAACGGCTGACTTTCTGGATTGTGCTGGCAACGGTCTTTTTTGAGGGCATGACACACCGGGTTTGGTTTCGGATAACGCATCATAACCGGAGTTTGGGTGTTGGCTAGGGGCGCCGCGCTGAATGAGAGGGCGCCAGATGCCCGCAAACGCGGGATTCTGCCACTCTGCGGATGGCGACCGTTGACTTTGTGCGTCGGCCGGGAAAGGAAGGCGGAAACAAAGAGAGGCGTGCTTGAAGAAGAAACGGGATGTTGTCGTGATCGGCGCCGGTGCTGCGGGCATGATGTGTGCCATCGAGGCGGGCAAGCGCGGGCGCAGCGTGCTGCTGATCGACCACGCCAAGGCGCCGGGCGAGAAGATCCGCATCTCCGGTGGCGGGCGCTGCAACTTCACCAACATCAATGCGCAGCCGAAGAACTTCATTTCGCGCAACCAGCATTTCTGCAAGTCGGCGCTCGCGCGCTATACGCCTCGCGATTTCCTCGATCTCGTCGAGCGCCACGGCATCGCCTGGCACGAGAAGACGTTGGGTCAGTTCTTCTGCGACCATTCGGCGAAGGACATCATCGCGATGCTCCTCACGGAAATGCGCGCTGCTGGAGTGGAACTGCGGTTGTCGACGCCGGTCAGCGCCATCGAGCATGGGCCCGACGGGTTCCGCATCGCCACGGACGACGGAACGGAGCACGCGTCGTCCCTGGTCATCGCGACGGGCGGCAAGTCCATTCCCAAGATGGGAGCGACCGGATTTGCGTACAGGATAGCCGAACAGTTCGGGCTGGGGCTCGTCGAGACGAGGCCGGGCCTCGTTCCCCTGACCCTCGATCCGGCGATGCTGGCTGCCCACGGGGAGCTTCCGGGCGTTTCCGTCGAGGTCGAGGCACGCCACGACAAGACCACGTTTCGCGAAGCGATGCTCTTCACCCATCGCGGGCTCAGCGGTCCGGCCATTCTTCAGATCTCCTCCTATTGGCGCGAAGGCGACGAGATCGCGTTGAAGCTGGTTCCGGACATATCGATTCCCGACGTGCTTTCAGGCGCCCGCCGTCAGAATGGCAGGCAGGCCGTGCATACGCTGCTCGGTGAACATCTGCCGAGAAAGCTGGCGCAGCTCGTGGTTTCCCAGAGCGGCATCGACGGGCAGCTCGCAGACCTGTCCGGC
This sequence comes from Sinorhizobium sp. BG8, assembly GCF_016864555.1. Classification (NCBI taxonomy): domain Bacteria; kingdom Pseudomonadati; phylum Pseudomonadota; class Alphaproteobacteria; order Hyphomicrobiales; family Rhizobiaceae; genus Sinorhizobium; species Sinorhizobium sp. BG8. The sequence continues at coordinate 1,433,771 of NZ_CP044011.1, forward strand.
AAGCGTCTGGAAACGCTGAACGATCGCATCGTCAACTGGCGTGTACGCCCCGCGGGTTCCGAAGGCTACCGCACCGCCGAGGTGACGCTCGGCGGAGTAGACACGTCTGATCTCGATTCCCGCACGATGGCGGCGAAGAACGTTCCCAACCTCTACTTCATCGGTGAGGCCGTCGACGTCACCGGCTGGCTCGGGGGCTATAACTTCCAGTGGGCCTGGGCATCGGGCCATGCGGCCGGCCAGGTCGCCTGAGTGAGACGGCTTCCGGTCTTTACACTCCATTAAGAGCTGTACCCGATCATGCCGGGACAAGTCGGCGTTTCCGCGTCCGATTGCGCGTCAGGTGCAGACGACGGGCGGAAATAACATGATGTGGGTCGGCTGGCCGGATCAACCGGGCATTTTCTCTTGTCAACGGAGTATTGCCATGCCTGCCAAACCCAGACTTGCCGCCCGCGCCGTAGCCATTGCTGCCGGAGTAGATCGTCGCCGCGCTGTTTTGATCGCGCTCCACTGCGTGACCGCAGCGCTTCTGACCGCTACCGTTGCACTCGCCGCGCTCGATCTCTTCTGACCTGCCCATGCCCGATTGTAACGGGCGGTGCCACCCCGGCGGGCCGGCCGCGCATTTCCCTGCGTCGTAGCATGGATTGTTAAATATTGGCGGAGATTATCTAGTCATACTTTTCCGGAACCGAGCTCCCGCATGAAGAAGGGCGCGTCGTTGCAATGATTGCCTCCCGGATTCGCGGTCAGTCCGCATGCCCATCGCAAAGCCGGTGGACTGGCCTTAGGAGACCCGTAAAAGCGGGCAGGGGGGACGGCCGCCGATAGGAGGTCGCTCGCCATGTTCATTGATAGAATTCTTGCACGCTTCAAGATCCAGACGAAGGTCATCTTCTTTATTCTCCCCTTTGTCGCCAGCATATGTGCCGTTGGCTTCACGGGTCTCTATGCGTCGGGCCTTCTTCAGGGACGAATGGAGATTTCCAACAGCGTCCTGCAGTCGCTGAGCGGCTTCAAGGACGTCTATGCGGGCATGAACCAGTTTCTGCAGCATACCTCGGAAGACACGCGCGCAGCCGTCACCGACAAGCTAGCCGTCCAGCAGGAGGTCCTTGCCGACACCATGGCGCACCTCGTGGACGACCAGGGACGCGCGGAACTGCAGCGGGCCGTGGATGGCGGCACGCAGATCTCCGCCCGCATCGACGGACTGTGGAAGCTCTACGAGGATGAGCGGGCACTGAACGACGCGATCACCGTCGGCCTCAGCGGAATGCTCTCCGAGCAGATGAAGATCCTTGACGAAGCCACCAAGATGGAGCGCAACGTTCGCAAGGACGAGGGCTCTGCGAAGGACATGCTGCGCGAAGCCGACCGTCTGACGTCTGCCGCCGATGCCCTGACCGCCTTCAGCAGCGCCGTCTCGCGCGCCGCCGCTCCCGAGGACAAGTTGCAGGTCGTCGCCAAGGGATACGACGAACTTCTCAAGGTGCAGCGTAAAATCTCCTCCGGTCTGCCGGCGAACCAGAAGGCCGTGGTCGAGACTTACAAAACCACGCTCGCCGATATCAAGGCGGCCGTGGACGCCGAAGGGCTTGTCGCGGACAAGGCCGCTGCCGTCGGTCGGCTCGTCGCGCGCTTCCGTCAGACGAGTATCCAGCTGCAGGTCGGCGCGGCCGCCAAGATGCGGGAAGCGACGAAGACGTTCGGCCAGCTCGATGCTCCGCTCGTCAAGGCCGACGCGATCCTCACCGTGACGCGCAAGCTGGTAACCTCCGTCTATGAAATTCGCATCGTTGCCGCCGCGTTGCTCGCAAAGCCGGACGAGGAGGCTCACGCTCGTCTGCTGCGTGAATTCGCCGTCATGCGTGCCGGAATGGACACGCTCGCGCAGACTGCAAGCGACCTTCCGTTCTTCAGCGGTCTCGGCGGCAGGATCAAGCCGGTTCTGGACGACATGGAAACCAAGAGCGGCGCGCTCGTCGATATCAGCAAGCAGCGTCAGGTCGAGTTCGCCGCTGCGGCGGGTGAGATCGACAGCATCTGGAACCAGCTTACCCGCTTTGCGGAAGAGCAGAAGACGAGCGCCGGCGTGGAGCGCGACAAGGCCAACCAGGTCTCCATGTTCACGACCATCCTGGGTATCGCGATTGCCGTCATTGCCGGCGGCGCGCTGGTGCTGACGCTCAAGGGGCCGATTGGCCAGATCACCACGGCCATGCGTCGCCTTGCCGACGGCTTCCTCGACACGGGTATCTCCGGCGAGGCGAGGCAAGACGAGATCGGCGACATGGCCCGCGCGCTCGGCATCTTCAAGGAAAATGCGCTTTCGAAGATCCGGGTCGAGGAGGAGAGCGAGCGCCAGCGTTCCGCAGCCGATGCCGAGCGTCTGCGCAACGACTCCGAGAAGCAGGAAATGGACCGCCAGATCGACTTCGCCGTCAATGCGCTTGCCTCCGGTCTCGGCCGCCTTGCGCAGGGCGATCTGTCCCGCCAGATCGACACGCCCTTCACCGGCCGCCTCGAGCAGCTGCGTCAGGATTTCAACGTGTCGCTCGTGCGTCTCCAGGATACGCTGGGGCAGATCCGCGGCAACGCGCAGTCGATCCAGCAGAAGGGCGCGGAAATGCGCCACTCCGCCGACGACCTCTCGAGACGGACCGAGGCGCAGGCGGCCTCGCTGGAAGAGACCGCTGCCGCCGTCGAGCAGATCACGTCGACGGTCCGCTCTTCCGCCGACAGGGCGCATGAGGCGAACCTCGTCGTGGGCGAAACCAAGCGCAGTGCGGACAATTCAGCGGCTGTCGTCGGCAATGCGATCGCCGCCATGGGACGCATCGAGGATGCCTCCAGGCAGATCGAGCAGATCATAGAGGTCATCGACGATATCGCTTTCCAGACCAATCTTCTGGCCCTCAATGCCGGGATCGAGGCTGCGCGTGCAGGCGAGGCGGGCAAGGGCTTCGCCGTGGTTGCGCAGGAAGTTCGCGAACTCGCACAGCGTTCTGCGGAAGCCGCGCGGGAGATCAAGGGCCTCATCAACAAGTCCACGCAGGAAGTGAACGCCGGATCGCATCTCGTTCAGCAGACGGGGGCGGTGCTTGCCGCGATCGGCCAGCAGATCGTCACCGTCAGCCAGCATGTCGACATGATGGCTACGGCAAGCCGAGACCAGGCCGTCGCGCTGCATGAAGTCAATGGCTCCGTCAACCAGATGGACCAGATGACCCAGCAGAACGCGACGATGGTCGATATGACCACGGCCGCGACCCGCCAGCTCGCAAGCGAGGCGGACACACTGATGATGCTGGTGGAACAGTTCCGCTTCGAGAGCGAGGATTCAAGGCAATACGGCCAGGAGTACCGCGCCGCCTGATCGTCTCGTACTAGTCCCGAAAGAGCCCGGCTTGCCGGGCTCTTTCTTTATTGGCCGACTAAATTTGCTGCGTCGCAAAAAGTCCGGAGAGAAATTCAATTTTTCTTATAAATTGATAACTATCAATTCCGGGTCATCTCGGAGTTTTCAATGTTTCAAGCGATCAAATCCTCAGTCGCATACCAGTACGTAGCCATGACGATCGCGCTCGTTTTCCTGAGTGCAGCGGTAATCGTCGGTGTGATGCACTACAATCTCAGAAGCTACGTCCTGTCGGAAGCGGCGGACGATGCGCGCGAGGCCGCCCGCACCATGGCCGTGCTCTACGGGGCCGCGAACGAGGGGGCGAGGATCGATATTCAGGCCGGGCATCTCGGCGCCGTCGGCTCTGAAGCCATTCCGGAGTTCGCCGATCACGGTCTCGTCGATCGCACGGCGCAGGCGATCGACGGTGTCGCGACCATCTTCACGAAACAGGGGGCCGATTACGTCCGCGTCTCCACAAACGTGAAGAAGGAAGACGGCAACCGGGCTATCGGCACGAAGCTTGCGGCGGATCATCCGGCCCAGGCCTCCCTGGCGACGGGAGAGGCCTATTTCGGCCCCGCCCAGCTTTTCGGCAAGGAATTCATGACCGGCTACTACCCGGTGAGGAATGCCAAGGGCGACAACGTGGGCATGCTCTTCGTCGGCATCCCCATGGAAGTCTACTTCCACAAGATCAATGACCTCCAGTTCCTCGCCATCGCCGCCGGCCTGGTTTCGATGGTGCTCTTCGGTTTCCTCGCTCTGGTGGCCATCCGCTATGCCGTCCGGCCGCTACGCGCGCTCATCGGCGCTGTGCACAGGATTGCAGACGGCAAGCTGGACACCGCAGTCCCAGGGCTGGAAAAGGCCAACGAATTCGGCCAGATCGCCCGCGCGTTGTCGGTCTTCCGGGAAAATGCCGCAAGGAAGATCGAGGTCGAACAGCAGGCAGCCGCCCGCAATGCCGAAGTCGAAGCCGAGCGCGCCTTGAGCGATGCCGAGAAGCGCGAGATCGACAGCCAGATCGAATTCGCCGTCGGCGAACTCGCCGCCGGCCTTGGCCGACTGGCGCAGGGCGATCTCTCGCAGGAGATCCGGACCCCGTTCGCCGGGCGCCTCGAAACGCTCCGCCAGGATTTCAACGCGTCGCTCGGACGCCTGCAGGATACGCTCGGGAGGATCCGGGCGAACGCCCATGCGATCCAGGACAACGGCACCCGCATGCGCCACTCGGCGGAAGAGCTTTCGAAGCGCACCGAGTCCCAGGCCGCATCGCTGGAGGAAACGGCTGCGGCCGTCGAGGAGATCACGGTCACCGTCCGCTCCTCCGCCGACCGCGCGCATGAGGCCAACATGAAGGTCGCCGCGACCAAGAGGAGCGCCGATGACTCCGCCAATGTGGTGGCGAACGCGATTGCCGCCATGGGCAGGATCGAAGACGCTTCGCGCCAGATCGAGCAGATCATCGAGGTCATCGACGACATCGCCTTCCAGACCAATCTTCTCGCGCTCAACGCTGGCATCGAGGCGGCGCGCGCGGGGGATGCCGGAAAGGGTTTCGCCGTCGTGGCGCAGGAGGTGCGGGAACTGGCGCAGCGGTCGGCGGAAGCGGCCCGTGAAATCAAGGGCCTCATCGACAAGTCCACGCACGAGGTCGGCGCCGGCTCCGCGCTCGTGCAGGAGACCGGTGCGGTTCTGGCGGCCATCAGCAGCCAGATTGTTGCCATCAGCCAGCACGTCGAAACGATCGCTACCGGAAGCCGAGACCAGTCGGCCGCCCTTCAGGAGGTCAACGGTTCGGTCAACCAGATGGACCAGATGACGCAGCAGAATGCGTCGATGGTGGAAGAAACGACGACCACGAGCCGCGAACTGGCCGGCAAGGCCGACGATCTCATGCGACTGATCGCGCAGTTCACCTTCGAGACCGCCGGCATGCCACACCAGTCACGGCGCGCCGCATAGGTGCTTGCTGGCCCAGCCTTGCAGCAGAGGTAGAGAAGAAAGCCCGGCGCGAACGTGCCGGGCTTTTTCTTTGTCGTATTGCCGGGGCATGACTTCCGGAAGAGGAAGCCGGCTTCGGGCAGCCTGCATGAGAACGATGCTCCCATGCGCGCAAGGCGAACCTGTTGAGCAGCCAAAGCCTCAGGCGGAAAGTCGCCTCACGAGTATACGGCTTGCCCGACCGAGCCGTGCCAATAGTCGGGGGCGGGCCGCTTGCGCGCCCGGACGGTGTTTGCGCCTGTCCTTCGCCAGCATGTCGAAGAGTAGTGCCATGCACATCATGTCCTGCATCGTGACCTCCAGGGACAAAGCGGCGGCCACGGCGCCTGCTTGGGCCGCACCGGCTTTGAAAGGTTGGGAATGACGGCCGGGCCGCCTGAACAGCAAGAAGCTTATTCCGCAAAAAATGATGTGCAAACGCAAGAAATCGCCTTATGTTTTTCATTTATGAAAGACATCGATTGGGATGCTTACAGGACCTTTCTTGCCGTCGCGAGCCATGGAGGCCTGACGGGAGCCGCCCAGGCGAGCGGTCTCAGCCCGGCGACGGTCGGCCGGCGCGTGCTTGATCTGGAGCAGGAGATCGGCAAGCAGCTGTTCATTCGTAACCAGACCGGCTATCGCCTGAACCCGGACGGCCAGGCGCTTTTCGAGCAGCTTCAGGAGATGGAGGCCGCGGCCCGCAAGGTCGAGGACTGGCGACAACGTGCGCGCGGCTCCAGCGTCGTCCGGCTGCATGCCGGCACGTGGATCACCTGGCTCATCTGCGAGAACATTGCGGCCATCTGGGTCGACCAGGACGATTTCACGCTCGACATGTCTGTCACGGAGCGGCGTGCGACCCTCTCGCACCGGTCAAGCGACGTCGGCGTTCGCGCCGTTGCTCCCGAGGAGCCCCACCTTGCCCTGCGCAAGGCGGGGGAGGTGGCATACGCGGCCTATCGCCAGCGCAACGCGCCGCCCTCGCGCGCCTTCCGCTGGCTGGCGGTGGCACAGGAAGATGCGATCTCTCCCTATCTTCGTTGGCCATATGAGCACAGGGCGGAAGACGTAGGCCTTGTCGTCAGTCGCCCGCGCTCGCTGCTCGATCTGGCGCGATCCGGTGCTGGCATTGCGGTTCTGCCGTGCTTCGTCGGTGATCTCGATCCGACACTCGAACGGGCCGGTGGAGAAATCCGGGCCCTGCGTCATGAACAGTGGATCGTGACCAATACGGAGGATCGGCACAGAAGGGATATCCGCACCGTGTCGGAGCGCCTGTTCAAGCTGGTGAAGAGCCACGCGGACCTCTTCGCGGGCCGCCGTGCGAACCGCAGCGGCTGAATACGCAAAGACCCGGCGGGAGGCCGGGTCTTCATTCTCGTATCCTGTCCGGGCTATGCGGTTAGCCGCGGGCCTTCGCCTGCACCGTTGCAAGTCGCCGCTGCATCCGCTGCATCGCCGTCGTGGCTGCGATTGCGCAGAAGACGCCCAGAAGCGCGACCATCACGCGCGTCCCTGGGTGACGATGACGGGGATCATCAGGTCGCCCCAGTTGCCGGTGCCGCCGTGGTGGCGGGCCGAGCGCACGAGCTCCACCGAAATTCCGGCCTCGACCGCCTTCATGACGGATTGGTTCAGGCGATGGAGATCGTTTGCCAGCATGCGGATCATGGCCTGCTGGTCGGGTGTCATCGCCGACGACTGTTCCTCTGCCCGCTCCTTGACGCGTGAGATCGATGTCATGGTATTTCTCCTCTCTCGGGGTTCTTGAATTCCGGTCCTCCCTTCCGCTCCGCAGAGGTGAAGGGAGGCAGTCTGTTACTCCGCGGCGGGGCGGAACTGGTCGTGTTCGGTCGATTCCTTCATGGCGGTCGTCGAAGACCGTCCGCCGGTAATCGTCATTGATACGGCATCGAAATAGCCGGTGCCGACCTCGCGCTGGTGCTTGGTCGCGGTGTACCCGTTTGCCTCGGCATCGAACTCCGCCTGCTGCAGTTCGGAATAGGCGGCCATCTGGCGGTCCTTGTAGCCGCGGGCGAGTTCGAACATGCCGTAGTTCAGCTGGTGGAAGCCGGCGAGCGTGATGAACTGGAATTTGTAGCCCATCGCACCCAGCTCCCGCTGGAACTTGGCAATCGTCGCGTCGTCCAGGTTCTTCTTCCAGTTGAACGACGGCGAGCAGTTGTAGGCGAGCAGCTTGCCTGGATGCGCCTTGTGTACCGCTTCCGCGAACCTGCGTGCCTGTTCCAGATCGGGCTTGGAGGTCTCCATCCAGATCAGGTCGCAATGGGGTGCGTAGGCGATCGCCCGGGCGATGCAGGGCTCGATCCCGTTCCTCACTTGGTAGAAGCCTTCCGCCGTGCGTCCCGCCTCATGATCGACGAAGGGCTGATCGCGCTCGTCGATATCGGACGTCAGAAGCTTTGCGGCCTCGGCGTCGGTACGGGCGATGACCAGCGTCGGCGTGCCCATGACGTCGGCGGCGAGCCGGGCGGCGTCGAGGTTGCGGATATGGGCCGCCGTCGGGATCAGCACCTTGCCGCCGAGATGGCCGCATTTCTTCTCAGAAGCCAGCTGGTCTTCGTAGTGGACGCCGGCGGCACCTGCCTCGATGAAGGCCTTCATGATCTCGAAGGCGTTGAGCGGTCCCCCGAAGCCTGCCTCCGCGTCGGCGACGATCGGCGCGAACCAGGTCTCGACCGAGAGACCCTTGCCTTCCTGCGTTTCGATCTGGTCGGCGCGTTGCAGGGTCCGGTTGATGCGCTTGGCAAGCTCCGGCGCGGCATTCGCGGGATAGAGCGACTGGTCGGGATACATTGCGGAGGCGGTGTTTGCGTCTGCCGCAACCTGCCAGCCGGAGAGATAGATCGCCTTCAAGCCGGCGCGCACCATCTGCATGGCCTGGTTGCCGGAAAGCGCGCCGAGCGCATTGACGAAGTCCTCCTCGTGGATGAGCTTCCACAGCCGGTTTGCGCCCATCTCTGCCAGCGAATGGCGGATCTCGACCGAGCCGCGCAGCCGCTTGACGTCTTCGGCCGTGTAGGGACGTTCGATCCCGTCAAAGCGGCCCTGCGGTGCGGTGGGAACGAGATTGTAAAAGTCAGTCACACTATCCTCCATCTGTTTTCTGTCGCAGTCTGTGGCGCATCGCGCCGTAACCTGTTTGATGTGACAATATTTACAGTGCGCCGCAAAAACGGTCGAGAAAATACTGTAAATCCCGATGATGAAAGAGGTTATGCTGTGTTGTGTTTGACAAACGTGCGGTGTAAATTTGTAAAAACTGTAAATAGTCGATCGCACGCGAAAGCAGTCGATTTGTGTCAAAGGATTGACAATGGCGGAGAGCAAGATATTTGCCGGACCCAAGGTTCGCCGGATCCGCAACGGCCTCGGTCTCACGCAGACCGCCATGGCCGAGGCGCTGTCGATTTCGCCGTCCTATCTCAATCTGATCGAACGCAACCAGCGTCCGCTGACAGTCCAGCTCTTGCTGCGCCTCGCCTCGGTCTACAAGGTTGATCTCGAGGGCCTGCAGGGGGAAAGCTCGGGAAGTGCCCGGCAGCTGCGTGAGGTCTTCGCCGATCCGCTTCTTGCCGGTGAGGTTCCTGCCGACCAGGAACTGGTGGAGGCCGCCGATGCGGCTCCCAATGTAACCGCGGGCATTCTCAAGCTCTATCGCGCCTACCGGGAACAGACGGAGCGTTTGTCGGATCTCGCCGATCTGCTCGCGCGCGAAGGCCATGCGACCTCGATTTCAGCGGCGCGCCTGCCAATGGACGAGGTGCGCGAGACGCTGGAGCAGCGGCCGAACTATTTTGCCGCGATCGAGGAGGCCGCCGAGCGCTTCCACGCCACGCTCGCACCGGGCGATGACCTCGCAGGCGCAATCAAGGCCTGGCTGAAGAAGGAGCACGGTGTCGTCGTGCGCCTGCTGCCGGTCCATGCCATGCCGGGCCTGCGCCGCCGCTTCGACCGCCATTCCATGCGCCTGTTCCTGTCCGAGCGCCTCTCTCCTTATGACCAGCTGCGCGAGATCGCCATGGAATCTGTGCAGATCGCGCTGCAGGACGAGATTTTCGCCGAACTCGACGCGCTTTCACTTTCCAGCGCCGAGGCGCGCCGTATCGCCCGTTTCGAACTGGCCCGCTACGCGGCTCATGCGCTCATGATGCCCTATGAACCCTTTCTGGCTGCAGCCCAGCGCTCGCGATACGATGTGGACATACTTCGCTCCCGCTTCAGCGTCTCGTGGGAGCAGGCGGCAAACCGCCTGACCATGCTGCAGAAGCCCGGTCAGTCAGGTGTTCCCTTTTTCATGCTGGAAGTGGATAGCGCCGGCAACCGCTTTCGCCGTGCGGGCGCCCAGGGCTTTCCGGCCGCGCGTTTCGGGGGCGGCTGTCCCAAGCTCAACGTCCACGCCGCATTCGCCCAGCCGGGGCAGGTCCTCGTGGACTGGGTGGAAATGCCTGATGGTTCGGAATTCCTCGCGGTCTCCCGCACGCTTGAAGGTCCCCAGGCCGCTTTTGGTGAAAGGGTCCGCCGGACCGCCTTGCTCCTTGCCTGCGATGCCGCGATTGCCGGGGAAACCGTCTACGGCTCATCCGCGGGAAAAGTAACCGCGGTTGCGATCGGAGCCGCTTGCCGCCTCTGTGAGCGACAGGGCTGCCTGGCGCGCGCGGAGCCTCCGCTCACGCGACCGCTCGGCCTGGATGAAATGGTGTCCGGACTGAGCCTGTTCGACTTCCAATGAGCTATGCTTGATTTTCCCTTACCAAAGCCATCTGGATATGATAGGAATTGAAAAAATGTGATACCAATTGATCTGTATTGCATTGCAGAATGACGCTTGTCCGGGGGTAAAAAAACTCCATAATCGAGGGAACCCCGCTAAGTGGAACAACCGAGGCAAGAAATCAAAACTGGGAGCATAATGAATGAAAAGACGTAATTTTCTGGCCGCCACTGCCGTGTTCGCGTTGAGCGGTCTTGTAAGTGCGCAGGCATTCGCAGAAGACAAGGTCGTCAACGTCTACAACTGGTCAGACTATATCGACGAGTCCATCCTAGAGGATTTCACCAAGGAAACCGGCATCAAGGTCGTTTACGACGTCTTCGACTCGAACGAGACGTTGGAAACCAAGCTGCTTGCCGGTGGTAGTGGATACGACGTCGTCGTTCCTACGGCGAACTTCCTCCAGCGCCAGATCCAGGCGGGCGTTTTCCAGAAGCTCGACAAGTCGAAGCTGCCTAACCTCTCCAACATGTGGGACGAGATCTCTACGCGGGTCGCCACCTACGATCCGGGTAACGAATACGCGATCGACTACATGTGGGGTACCACGGGCGTCGGCTACAACGTGAAAAAAGCCAAGGAAATCCTCGGGACCGACGCGGCTCCGGGATGGGAGGCCATCTTCAACCCGGAGATCGCAGCCAAGTTCAAGGACTGCGGCATCTACGTACTGGACACGCCGGAGGAAGTCGTGCCGGCTGCCTTGAACTATCTCGGGCTGGACCCCAACAGCAAAAGCCCCGACGACCTGAACAAGGCGAGCGATCTTCTGATGAGCGTTCGTCCGTTCATCCGCAAGTTCCACTCTTCCGAATACATCAACGCCCTTGCAAACGGCGACATCTGCCTGGCTCTTGGCTGGTCGGGTGACATCCTTCAGGCCCGCGATCGGGCGAAAGAGGCAGGTTCTGGCGTTGAGGTGAACTATTCGATCCCGGATACGGGCGCCCTGATGTGGTTCGATATGATGGCGATCCCGAAGGATGCGCCGCATGTCGAGGAGGCTCACGTCTTCCTCAACTACATCATGAAGCCGGAAGTCATTGCCAAGGCGTCGAACTACGTATTCTACGCCAACGGCAACAAGGCGTCGCAGCAGTTCATCGACAAGGCCGTGCTGGAGGATCCGGCGATCTATCCGCCGGAGGCGGCCGTGGCAAAGCTTTACACCAAGTTGCCCTATGACCCGAAGACGCAGCGGCTCGTGACCCGCATATGGACAAAGGTCGTCACCGGCCAGTAATCCCAGAGTTCGAATTGCCCGGAACGCTCTTCCGGGCAATTTTCTGTCGCATGCCAAGAACAATATTTGGGGAACGGTATGAAATCTCTCGGCAGTATCCGGCGGTCGTTCGCGCCCTGGACGGACCCAAGCGCTAAGCCATTCATTTCATTCAAGAACATAACCAAGAAATTTGGCGATTTCACCGCCGTCGACGATCTGACGCTCGACATCTACCACCGTGAGTTCTTCGCGCTCCTCGGCGCGTCGGGTTGCGGAAAATCGACGCTGCTGCGCATGCTCGCCGGCTTCGAGCGGCCGACCTCGGGAGAGATCATACTCGACGGTCAGAACATCGCGGACATCCCGCCCTACAAGCGGCCCGTGAACATGATGTTCCAGTCCTATGCCCTCTTTCCCCACATGACGGTGGAGGGCAACATCGGCTTCGGCCTGCGCCAGGACGGCATGCCCAAGCCGGAGATCGCCGAGCGCGTCGCGCAGATGCTGAAGCTCGTCAAGCTCGAGCAGTTCGCAAAGCGCAAGCCGCATCAGCTTTCCGGCGGTCAGCGGCAGCGCGTGGCGCTCGCCCGCTCGCTCGCGAAGCGCCCGAAGGTGCTGCTCCTCGACGAGCCCCTCGGTGCGCTCGACAAGAAGCTGCGCGAGGAAACGCAGTTTGAACTCATGGACCTGCAGCAGGAGCTCGGGCTCACCTTCGTCATCGTCACGCACGACCAGGAAGAAGCCATGACGATGGCGGACCGCATCGCCGTCATGAGCCACGGCAAGGTCATCCAGGTGGCGACACCGGCGGAAATCTACGAGGCGCCCAATTCCCGTTTCGTTGCCGACTTCATCGGCGATGTGAACATCCTGGAAGGCAAGGTCGTCGCGAACGGTGACGGCAAGGTCGAGATCGCGACCCAGGACGGCTTCACCGTCCGGGCGACAAGCTCTTCCGCGCCGCCTGCAGGAGCGAGCGCCGGCTTCGCAGTGAGGCCGGAGAAGCTCAGGGTCAGCCGGTCCGCCCCGGCCGACGGATCGCGCAACGCGACGACAGGCGAGATCTGGGACATCGGATATCTCGGCGACATGACCGTTTTCCACGTCAAGCTCGACAGCGGCAAGGTGGTCAAGGCCTCCATGCTCAATGCCCAGCGCGAGGTCGAGGATCCGATCGCCTACGATGACAAGGTCTGGGTTTCCTTCGCGGAGACCGCTGGCGTCGTGTTGAAGGATTGAGCCCATGCGCAGGATCGGCAACGCCATCTCCAGCCGCCTGGTCATCCTCGTCCCCTACGCCTGGCTGATCATCTTCTTCCTGATACCGTTCTTCATCGTCTTCCGCATTTCGCTCTCCACGACCGCGATATCGCAGCCGCCCTACGAGCCGGTTTTTGCTTTCGCCGATGGAATTGCGGGATCGATCGAGAAGCTCAGGCAACTGACGTTCGACAATTTCGTGTGGCTGACGGAGGATGCGCTTTACTTCAACGCCTACATCTCCAGCCTGTGGATCGCCGCACTGTCGACGCTCTTCGCGCTGCTGATCGGATATCCGATCGCCTATGGCATGGCGCAGGCGCCCCGCACCTTGCGGCCAACCCTGCTGATGCTGGTGATCCTGCCGTTCTGGACGAGCTTCCTGATCCGTGTCTATGCATGGATCGCCATTCTCAAGCCCGAGGGAATGCTCAATCAGTGGCTGATGTGGCTCGGCGTGATCGACGAACCGCTGATCATCCTCAACACGAACACGGCGATCTACATCGGCATCGTCTACTCCTATCTGCCCTTCATGGTGTTGCCGATCTATTCCGCACTGGAGAAGATGGACCACACGCTGGTGGAAGCTGCGGAAGATCTCGGCTGCCCGCCGCTCGCCGCCTTCTGGAAAGTGACCTTTCCGCTGTCCCTCGCGGGCGTGGTGGCCGGGTGCATGCTCGTTTTCATCCCCGCGGTGGGCGAGTTCGTGATTCCCGATCTTCTGGGCGGCTCCGAGACGCTGATGATCGGCAAGACGCTCTGGAACGAGTTCAACGCGAACCGGGATTGGCCGGTGTCGGCGGCAGTCGCGACGATCCTGCTGCTCATCCTGGTGGTGCCGATCGTGTTCTTCCAGAATGTCCAGGCCAAAGCCGACGAGCAGGGGAGGTAGGCCATGCCGAGATGGAGCCGTTTCAACATCATTTCCGTCGTGCTCGGTTTTGCGTTTCTCTATTTGCCGATCGTGCTGCTGGTCGTCTTCTCCTTCAATGAATCGAAGCTCGTCACCGTCTGGGCGGGGTTTTCGACCAAGTGGTACGTCTCGCTCTTCAACAACCAGGGCCTCGTCGATGCGGCCTGGGTGACGATCCGCGTGGCGCTGCTTTCGGCTACGGTCGCCACGGTTCTCGGCACGATGGCCGCCCTCTCGCTCGTGCGCTTCACGCGCTTCCGCGGTCGGTTGCTGTTTTCGGGAATGGTCTATGCTCCGCTGGTCATGCCGGAGGTCATCACCGGCCTTTCCCTGCTGCTGCTCTTCGTCGCCATCGGTTTCGACCGCGGATTTTGGACCGTGACGCTGGCACACATCACACTGACCATGTGCTTCGTTGCGGTCGTGGTGCAGTCACGCCTGCTCTCGTTCGACCGATCGATCGAAGAGGCGGCCATGGATCTCGGGGCGACGCCGCTGCGTACGTTCCTGGAGGTGACGCTGCCGGTGATCGCTCCTGCCGTCTTCTCCGGCTGGGTGCTGGCCTTCACGCTGTCACTCGACGATCTGGTGATCGCAAGCTTCACTTCGGGCCCGGGCGCCACGACGCTTCCGATGAAGATCTACAGCCAGGTGCGCCTTGGGGTCACACCCGAAATCAATGCGGCCTGCACGATCCTCATCGGCATCGTGACTGTTGGCGTCATCATCGCTTCGATCATGACGAAGCGAAGGGAAACCCAGAAGCAGCGGGACGAACGCGCAGCCTTTGCCGGTATCTGAGGAGGCGCCCTGTTCAGGGCGCTTTCGTCAGCAGGGAAACCGGCGAAATCACCGGGTCCGGCCATGATCCGCCCACGAAAAAGCTGACGGTGGGCTTCACCACCGTCGCATCCGACTGCGGGTTGTCCGCAATCGTGCCGGCGAGTGCGACGCTGCCGGTGCGATAGGGCACAATGCCGGAGAAGGTGAGCGTCTTGTCAGCCCCTTCCAGCTTTGCCCTTCTCACTTCGGCCAGGCCCCGGTCGATCTTCGCCTCGAAATCGCCGGTGGTGAACTCGAAGACGCCGTTTGTGGCTTCGCTCATGTTGAAGAAGCGGTTCGCGGCGACGAGTTCCTCGAATGACTGCCGGTTGAAGCCCGTCAGGATCCCGTTGCCCATCCGCAGCCGTACGACACCCGACACGTCGGAACTTGTCGTCGCCCACAGGGGACGGTCGGTGGAAAGTTCGAAGTCCGCGGTCGCCCGCCCGACGGGCAACGGGCCGGTGAGGCCGAGCGTGTCGATGATGGGCGCGAGGTCGACACCTGAAAGCGTCATCTGCAACTGGCCACCGCTTTCGAAACCGCGATCGGCAAGCGCTATGCGCCCGCTCATGCGTCCACCCATGAAGGTGCTGTCGCCGATGTCGAACGATGCGCTGCCGTCGCCGATCCTCAGACCCGCCGCGACGTCCTCCAGCGCGAAGGGGTCGAACGTGGCCTTCTGGGCCGAAAGGCGCAGATCCACTTCGAGCTGCGATGTCAGCGAGGCGTCGTGATCCCCTTGCGCCGCCTTTGCGGAGCCGGGAAGCGGCGAAAAGGCGGAGAGGAGGGACCTCAGATCGATCTCGTCGAACGCGAGCGTTCCCCCGATCCGCGGTGGCGTCTGGGGTTTCAGATGAAGGTCGAGGACGCCCGTCGCATTCGCATCCTGCAGCTTGAGTTCGAGGTCGTCCAGCTTGACTGAATAGCCCGTGCTGTTCAGCTTGGCATCCAGGCCGATCTGTCCGAGTTTGCCGACGGCCGAAATGTCCCGGCCCTGCCACGCGAGGAGATGTCCGAGCGATGGCGTGCTCAGTTGCAGGCTGCCGGCAAAGAAGGTGTTGCCGGAGAGGCTCCCCACGCCTTCAAAGCTTGCGTTCATCGGATCAGAGGAAAGAGACGTCTTGATCGCGGCGTTGAGCCCGGAAAACAGGGTCAGCGGCCGATCGCAGACGAAGGTCCACTCGGTAACTTCCCCATTCAGGACGCCCCTCAGAGAGACATCGAGGCTCCGATCCATGCGCGGCCAGCGGATCGTGCCGTTGAGGTCGGTGACGTGATGCTCGACGTTCCTGGTGCGGTCGTCGATCCGTGCCTTGCCATCGACGATTGTCAGCGTGCCGATTCCGCGATCCGTCTCCACGGACTGATTCTCATCGTTGCTTCGAGCGGCGGTAATCGCGTCCATCAGCCAGCCGTTCGCACGCCAGTTGAAGGAACCGTCCTCATGACCAACAATCAGGATATCGGGGCGAACGAGTTCGATTTCATCAAAGTCGAGCCTGCCGCGAACGGCGTCGAGGAGGTCAAACGTCGCCGAGATCCGGTCAGCGGTCGCCAGCTCTCCGCTGTCTCCGCCGGAGCGCGTCAGCTTCACATCGCGCAACGTCACCGTGGGATATGGCCAGAACTCGATCTGCGGAGGTGCTCCTGCTTCGAGGCGCGCCCCGGTCCATGCGGCGATCGCCTCCTGCAGGTCCTCTTCGATGGCGGCGGTCGGAACGAGAAGCGGCAATGCCAGCCGGCCGGCCAGGAACACGACGGCGATCGCCGCAGCGGCGCGTATCAAGAACTTCCCGCGAAGAAGGCTCTGGTATTTCATAGACTTTGTGGACCTCGTGCTCGCTGAAGTGCGAACGGTGTGGAGAGGGCATAGGCTCTCGCCCTAAAGAAATCAAATGTCATGCGGACGTCGCGAACCGGCATGCGTGCGATGTAGGGCTCTTTATATTGCGCCGCAACATCTCTATAAAAAAGGGCGTGAGAGTGGAGGACACAATGAGTTCAGAATTGCCCCTTTGGGAGCCATCGCAGGACGTACTCAAAAACAGCCCGATGGCTGTGTTCATGAGGGCCTGCGGCGAGATCGCGGGTCGCGCGTTCGAGACGTATGAAGAGTTTCATGCCTGGTCGGTGGAGGACCGCGAGGCGTTTTGGACTGCGCTGTGGGATTTCTGCGGCGTGGTCGGGGACCGCGGAGCCACGGCGCTCGCCAATCCCGACCGGATGCTGGAGGCCCGCTTCTTTCCCGAGGCGACGTTGAATTTTGCCGAGAACCTGCTGAGGAAGCATGGTTCTGATCCCGCATTGATCTTCCGTGGCGAGGACAAGGTTTCCTATTCCTGGTCCTGGGATGATCTGCACGACCGGGTGTCGCGCCTGCAGCAGGCCTTCACCGCGATGGGCATCGGCGAGGGAGATCGCATCGCGGCGATGATGCCGAACATGCCGGAGACGATCGCCTGCATGCTGGCCACGGCTTCGATCGGCGCCATCTGGTCATCCTGCTCGCCTGATTTCGGCGAACAGGGCGTCTTCGACCGGTTCGGACAGATCGATCCCAAGCTGTTCATCGTCTGCGACGGTTACTGGTACAACGGCAAGCTCCAGGATGTCGCTGAAAAGGTCCGCGCCGTCACGGCGCGATTGAACGTACCGGTTCTCGTCGTTCCCTATGCCGGCGACGCAGAGCAGCTTGCGGCCGGCCTGCCGGGTGCGAAGGTACTATCGGAGCTGATTGCGCGCTATGACGCGAAGCCCGTGACATTCCGGCGCCTTCCGTTCCACCATCCGCTCTACATCCTCTTTTCTTCCGGCACGACCGGCGTGCCGAAATGCATCGTGCATTCGGCCGGTGGCACGCTGCTGCAGCACCTGAAGGAACACCGGCTCCACTGCAGCCTCGTGGAGGGTGAGCGCCTTTTCTACTTCACCACATGCGGATGGATGATGTGGAACTGGCTGGCGTCTGGCCTTGCAGTCGGTGCGACGCTTTGCCTGTTCGACGGTTCTCCCTTCGCGCCGGATGGCAATGTCCTTTTCGACTACGCGGCAGCGGAGCGTTTCTCCGTCTTCGGCACCTCGGCAAAGTACATCGACGCAGTGCGCAAGGGCGGTTTTACCCCGCGCACGACACATGACCTATCCCGTCTTCGGTTGGTCACCTCCACGGGATCGCCGCTTTCTCCCGAAGGCTTCAGCTTCGTCTACGAGGGTATCAAGCCCGACGTGCAACTCGCCTCCATATCGGGGGGACCGACATCGTTTCCTGCTTCGTGCTCGGCATACCGCTGAAACCCGTCTGGCGCGGCGAGATCCAGGGACCGGGCCTCGGCCTTGCGATGGATGTCTGGAACGAGGACGGCAAGCCCGTACGCGGCGAGAAGGGCGAACTCGTCTGCACCAGGGCCTTTCCCTCGATGCCCGTCATGTTCTGGAACGATCCGGGCGGCGAGAAGTACCGCGCCGCATATTTCGACCGGTTCGAGAACGTGTGGTGCCATGGTGACTTCGCCGAGTGGACGAGCCATGGCGGCATCATCATCCATGGTCGTTCCGACGCAACGCTGAACCCCGGCGGGGTTCGCATCGGCACGGCCGAGATCTACAATCAGGTCGAGCAGATGGACGAGATCACGGAGGCGCTCTGCATCGGGCAGGACTGGGATGACGATGTCCGGGTCATCCTCTTCGTCCGGCTGGCGCCGGGCGTCGTGCTGGATGAAAAGCTCGACAAGGCGATCAGGACCCGTATCCGCACCGGAGCCTCTCCGCGCCATGTGCCGGCGAAAATCATCGCCGTCGCAGACATTCCGCGCACGAAGTCCGGCAAGATCGTTGAACTAGCCGTGCGCGAGGTGGTCCATGGGCGGCCGGTCAAGAACAAGGAGGCCCTCGCGAACCCCGAAGCGCTGGCGCTCTTCGAGGGGTTGGAGGAGCTGAAAAGCTGAGGGCCTTGAAAGTCATGGCGACCTTTGCGTCCCGCATCCGCGTTAACGATTTCGGGCCTCGCGAATTAACCAATCTTTCAAGCGCGTGAGGTGCTTAGCGCCCTGATCCGGTGCAGGTAAGGATTTGTTAAGGTGCGGTGACGCATGGTCAATCCAACTTGAGCACGCCCAATGGAGGGCGTTGTGGCCAATGCAGGCCACGAACACATGATGACGTTCCTCGAAGCTTTTGTTGGACAGCATTAGACTGATGGGCGACCCCGGGGTCGCCCTTTTTTTGTCTCCGTTTTCCGCTCTCGGGACCGGGCAGAACCTTCAGGGATGGCTGGATTGGTCGAGCGAGCGTGAGACCAGGAAGACCGGGATCAGCCCGGCGGCGATGATGATGACGGCTGCCACCGACGCATCCTCCACCTTGGCGCGCGACGCATCCTCGTAGACCAGCGTGGCAAGGGTGTTGAAGTTGAACGGCCTCAGCATAATGGTCGCGGAGAGTTCCTTCATCGACTCGATGAAGACGAGCAGGACCGCCGTCAGCGTGGCGGGTCGCATCATCGGCAGGAGCACAGTCAGGAGAGTCTGGCTACTGGTGCGGCCGAGCGTTCTCGACGCCATGTCGAGGTGTGGGGAAAGCTTGTTGAAGCCGGCATCGATCGTGCCTTCCGCCATCGTCAGGAAGCGGACTGTGCAGGCGTAGATGATCGCAAGGCCGCTGCCGGACAAGAGTAGTCCCGTCGAAATGCCGAACGTCTCGCGCAGCATCGCATCGAGACTGTTGTCGAAACCGGCAAGCGGAATGAGAACCCCCATCGCAAGCACCGTTCCGGGAACGCCGTATCCGAAGGAGGCCAGTCTCCCGGCCGCGAATGTCAGCGGCGAACGCGTGGTGCGCGTCGCATAGGACAGCACGAAGGCAAGCGTTACGGCGACACAAGCGGTCGAGGCGGAAATGATGATGCTGTGCCACAACGCCGAGAGGAGGCGAAACGAGAGAAACTGGTCGAGCCGATGAACCGCATAGCCGCCGAGAACGAAGATCGGCACGGCGAAGCCCAGGAACGGCGGGATAATGCAGAACGTCGTCGCTGCCCACCGCTTCCAACCGGCAAGTTTCAGCCGCACGGGATCGTGGACAGCTGCTGTGGTCTTTTGGCTGGCGAAGCGCTGTTGCCGCCGCGCCGTGCGCTCGACGACGAGAAGGAGGGCGATGAAGAGAAGCATGACGCAGGCGATCTGCGCTGCGCCCGCGAGGCTTCCCCGATTGAGCCAGGTGTCGAAGATGGAGAATGTGAGCGTCTGGACGCCCAGATACTCGACAGCGCCGATGTCGTTCAGAGTTTCCATCGACACGAGCGTAAGCCCGACCATGATCGCCGGCCTCGCCATGGGTATCTGCACCTTGGCGAAAACGGATAGGGGTCCGGCGCCGAGCGTCCGCGCCACGTCCGCCGCAGTGCGCCCCTGCATCAGGAACATCGATCGCGCGGCGAGATAGATATAGGGATAGAGGACGCTTGCGAGCACGACGACGGCGCCGCCGGTCGTCCGGATCTCGGGGAACCAGTAGTCGCGGCTGGAGTGAAAGCCGAACAACGCCCTCAGCAGGCTCTGCACGGGGCCGGTGAAGGAAAAGAACTCCGCAAAGGCATAGGCCGCGATATAGGACGGGATCGCGAGCGGAAGCACCAGCAGGCCGGACATCAGCCGGCGCAGCGGAAACTCGCAGCTTGCGACAAGCCAGGCGGTGATGACACCGGTGACGGTCGTCGCGAGCGATACGCCTGCAAGCAGCAGCAGCGTGCGAACGGTGGCGCGCGGGATGACGTTGCTAACGAGATGCGGCCAGTCGCCATTCGAACTGGAAAGCGCGATCACGATGATGGCGATGACCGGCATGATGACGATCGCAGCCGTCAGGATCGCTGTTGCGGCCAGCACTGGATGCCGGCCAAGTCCGGACTGCGTTCTCAGCCGGAGAAACCTGAATCCACTCGGTGCCTGCAAGCGCCTGTCCTCGAGCTGGTCGTGCGCCAACGCGGTGCTCCGACGTTCGCCCTCTTGAAAACCGGGCGTATATGCCGACGCTCTAGCGCAATTGACTTAGCCTGCCAACACGCGCGGTGAGGGAAAGATCACTTCGACCAGTGTTCCTTCGTTGGGAGCGGAGCTGATCGAGAAGCTGGCGCGGTTGGCGTCGACCATAGCCTTTGTCAGCGGCAATCCGAGGCCGGTTCCTTCGCCGCGGTTGCGGGCGCCCGTCGTCACCTGGCGGAACGGCTTCATGGCTTGCTCGAGTTCCGCCCGTGTCATGCCGACACCGGTGTCACGGATCCGAAGCACGACGCTGCCGCTTGGCTCATAAGCCGTCGACACGACGATCTGCCCGCCGGAGGGCGTGAACCGGATGGCATTGGCAAGGATGTTGAGCGCGATCTGCTTGACCGAGCGCTGGTCGGCCACAACCTGGGGAACGGCCGTCGACAGCGATGTGCGGATGATCACGCGCTGGCTGTTGGCCTGCGGCTGCACCAGCGAAACGGCCTCGGAGACGATCTCGTTCAGCCCGACTGCGGTGAATTCGAGATCCATCTCGCCGGCTTCGATCTTTGAAATGTCGAGCAGGTCGTTGACGATGTCGAGGACGTGGCGGCCCGAGCGGCCGATATCGTTCGCGTATTCGACGTAGCGCGAATGACCGATCGGCCCGAAGCGCTCCGTCGCCATCATGTCGGAAAAGCCGATGATCGCATTCAGCGGCGTACGGATCTCGTGGCTGACGCGCGCCAGGAAGTCGCTCTTGTGCGCGTTCGCCGTTTCGGCCGCGCGCTTGGCATTGCGAAGTTCCTCTTCGGTCCGCTTCCACTGCGTTATGTCGCGGATGACGGCGCAGTAACCGCTGGAAGAGGACAGGCGGCCCATCGTCATGAACAGCGGAATGAAGCCGCCGGAGGCCTCGCGGCCGATCACTTCCCGTCCGTCGTTGAGAACGCTTGCGACGCCATGGCCGGCAAGACCCGCGAGATAGTCGAGGACAGCCTTCTGGCTTTCATGGGCGAAGAGCATCGCGAAAGGCTTGCCCCGCGTTTCCTCCTCGTCATAGTTGAAAAGCGCGCTGGCCGAACGGTTCATCGAACGAATCTCTCCGTCCTGCCCGACGACGACGACGCCATCGGTCGCCGTTTCGAGGATTGACCGCAATTCGTCCGCCTCGACGCGAAGGGCCGCGATTGCCCGCTGCTCGGCGTTGCGTTCCTCCTCGGCAGGCATTGCCGGCGACTGCTGGACCAGATGAAGGCTTGGCGCGGTCGCGGCCTGAACGGGCGTGAGCGCCAGCATCAGCGCACTGCTGTCTTCCCATTGGATCGAGCGAAGTCTCGCACGCACCGATATGGTCTTTTCGCCATCGGCATGGCGGAGCGTCATGGTCCCGTCGGGTCCCTGTTCGCTCTCTTCGGCGTGACCGTCGAGCAGTGCACCCAGCCCGCCGGCCTCTGCGAGTGTATCCAGCGACTGGTAACCGCTAAGCTTCAGGAATTCCGGATTGGCATGGATCAGTCTGTCGCCGGCGTGGACGAGCAGCGCAACGGGAAGCGCGTCGGCAACGGCCGTGGTCAGTCCGTAGCGCGAACCCGTATGGACACGGGCGATCGCGCCCTCATCCGCCGCAGGCAGCATATCGTCGGCGTGGTCGCCTACTTCCAGCCCAGGCCCTTCCTGCAGGGCGTCGGCCGGTGCGCTCACGTCTGCCTTCGCCACGGTCTCTGTGTTCTCGGCGGAAACGGCGGTGTCGGCCGCTGCTTCCGGCGGCGACTTGCCGGTCGGCAGAACCTGTTCGTCGGCTCCCTTGCCTGCGAAAAGGTCTTCCGGCTTTCGTTTGCCGAAGGTCTCGCCGAGCTGCCGGGCGATTTCGCGAAACGCCGCCTGCTCCCCGGATGAGAGACCTTCGAACACGCTGCTGAAGCGGCGCTGTTCGAACTGGACGACCTTGTCCGTGTTGCGGCGGCGGGACGGCTCCACGAGCCGCAGTGCCGGTCTCTCGCCGCGGAATGCGTCGTCCGGCTGTGCTTCAGCGGTATCGTCGTCTTCGGGGCGACTTTCTGTTACCTGCGCGTCACCTCCCGCTTCTGGCTGTTCGCCTGAGGCTGCGGACAGGGCCTCTTCCCCGGTCTCTGCGGTCTGTTCGGCGTCGATCTGGTCCGGGAGCTCGCCTTCGACCGGGCTCTCGGATGCCTCCACGAGTGTCGTCGCGCCTGCCTCCGGTTCCGGTGCGAAAAACTCATCTGCGCTAACAGGCTCAACCAGGGCGCTCGCGGGTGCGGTATCGATTTCGTCCCCGGCAGTCTCTGCGGCAGCGATCGGCGCGACCGCGTCGTTCGGGGAGATCCGTTTTGTGGATTGATTCGGGTTCTCGACAGCATCGGCGACGCGCACGATGCCGAAGCCGCGGAAACCGTCGAACTCGCGGTTGCGCGAATAGGTGGGAAGTGCGGCAAGATCGACGGGTACGGCAAGATCCGTATTCTCGACCGGCCAGAGAATGGTCTTGCCGGACCAGGTATCGCGCCGGCGCAGCAGATCGCTGATCTTGCCGCCCGGGTCGAGATCATAGCGACCGGCGACATCCGTGAAGGCTTCGCCGATGATCGCGGCGGCATGGGGGCCGACAGCAAGGGCGAATTCCTCGGAGATCTCGCTGAATCGGCCCTGCGCATCGATCTTCCAGACAAAGCGTATCGGGCGGCCGCTCCGGTTGAACACGAAGCCGTCGGTGCCGGCGCCAGCGGGCTCGGCGGTTGCGCGCGTTTCGGCGACAGGGTCGGCCGCTGCAGGCAGCTGATCTTCCACCGCCATCGTCACGGGCCACTCGACACCAGTCTCCTCGGCGTGCTCGTCTTTAGCTTCCTCGGTCGAGGTGTGGGGGACCTTGCCGCCATCATCAGCCGGCGTCTCTTCCACGCTCTCCATGAACGTGTGCTGCGGCTCCTCGGCAATGTCAGCAGCCGGAAACTCGACTGTCGCCTGCGCAGGAGGTTCGACTTGGTCGACCGCAACGGGCGCAGGTTCCGGGAGCGTGGAGGCAGCTGCCGGGCTCGCGTCGGCCTGGACCGGCGCATGCGGGATTGAGGCGCCTTCCTCGTAGAGCTCGGCGCCGGCATCGAGATTGCCTATGATCGTTTCCACGGCGAAGAGGAGGTGGAGCGCGGGATCCGCGGATACGCGGCCGATCGCGGCCGGAAGACGGCCCTTGCCGGTAGCAACCGGCCGCTTGACCAGCCAGCCTCCGTGCCGCCCCGTGGCCCCGACGAGAAAACGACGCGTTTCCTCGCTCATGGCGAGCGACGGGAAACCTTCCGAGCAGGCAATGATCTCTCCATCGGCACCAAGCACCGCCATGTGTGTATCGGGATCGTCGAAGCCGGAGATCATCGCTTCGGCCCGCTCGGTCGGGGTCTCCGCGGCATCGGCGATGGGAGCGCTTAACAGAATGGCTTTTTCGCCGTGCCCGACCGCAATCATCTCCACGCGGGCGTTCACGGGAAGGCTGCGGAAGCCGACGCCGATGCGCATCATGAATGTGCGCGCATCACCAACCGTCCGCAGCTGTCGGGCGGTCGCCTGGAGCTGCCGGAAGGCAACGTCGCCGCTGGCGGCGCCGGCATCGAGAAAATCATAGATGGAGGAGTGCCCGAACAGGTCTGCCCCACGCCCGTTCGACCAGAGAACCTTGTGGAGATCGGAAGAGAAAAGCACCACTGCTTCGCCGCGCGAAAAGGGTACGCGCACACGCTCATGAACAGCCACATCTATAAAGGGGTACTGCTTTGAGGACATGGTTTAGCCTGTTTCTGATCCCTCTATGCCCCGGGCGCAAAGATTAATTCTTTGTTAAAGGCACTCATTAATAGCCGCGCTGCTTCGGGCGGTCCAGCGTTCTCGCCCAAGGCCCCCATGCCTTTCGCCCGGCACGGTTAATGTTGTGCGCCGCACAATTATGTTGCAATGCACAATAACCTCTGCTATATAAGTGAGCTATCAACAACGATGCCTCGTGGAGGCCAAATCCCAAGGAGTGCATGCATGGCTACCAAGAAGATTGAAGACGTATTCTCGATATCCTCGTTCGATCCGTCCAAGTTCACCGAGAGCTTCCGCGACTTCGCCGAAAAGGGCGCAGTGCAGACCAAGGAAGCCTATGCAAAGATGAAGGAAGCCGCCGAGGAAGCGACCAAGACCGTCGAATCGACGCTCGAGAACGCCCAGGCCGGTACCGTCGAGCTCGGGCTGAAGGCAATCGATGCCCTTCGCACCAATGCCGAAAGCTCCCTCTCGCACATGGAAGCCCTCCTTGGCGTGAAGTCCCTCTCCGAGCTCTTCGAACTCCAGACCGCTTTCCTGCGCAAGCAGGCCGAAGTGACCGTCGAGCAGGCGAAGGCCATGCAGGAAGCAACGAAGCTCGTTGCCGAGAAGGTCGCCGCACCGGGCAAGACCGCCGCTGAAAAGGCGTTCAAGAGCCTCAAGGTCGCCTGAGCGCCACATTATTGCAGGCGGCAAAAGCCGTTTGGAAACGGGGCCGGACATTCTATCCGGCCCTTTTTCACATCTTCGGTCAGAATGGACTTGCAAAAGAAGTCCGCTGCTCGTATGTGACGGCCAAGCGCGAGGCGCTGCCGTGTGCGGTTGTAGCTCAGTTGGTTAGAGCGCAGGTTTGTGGCACCTGAGGTCGTAGGTTCGATTCCCACCAACCGTACCATTTCTTCTCCTTGAGATCCGGAGACATAGGTCGCAGGCCGTTCCCAAGACATGGGTGACAACCTCGTGTCGGACGGGTTGTCGATGTTTTGGAAGGTCCTGCGCTTCAGGTCGATGTAGCCCAGATCTTAGTGCATGAAGCTTGTGGGCCGAATGCCGTCGACGACCTCGTTGATCCCGAACTTCTGACAGACCGGCACTGCCGAAATAGTGAACTTCTTTCGGTAGATGCGGATACGACCGCAGTTGGTGACGGGCGCATCCTCGTCGTGGAAGGGGTAGTCGATCTCCGGCAGGCCCTAACAAATCGGCGCGAAGGTGAGGCGATTGCCATATGCCTCGCGTGCGTAGGCAACAAAGCCAATCACCTGATCTCGGTTTGCTTCTACTGATCGATACGAGCCGACGCGACCGTCTCGAATCGACGGAATAGCCGTTTAATTGCCAGGTATAGAATCGCGACGATCGCTATCGAGGCGTACCCATCGATCGCATAGTGCCAGCCAAGGCAGACTGAGCTGATGCATATGATCGCGACATAAATGAAACCAAACCACCCAGCCGTCTTGTTCAGTTCGCGTAGAAAGAGCGCGTTCATCATCGCGATTGCGACGTGCAGACTCGGGAATGCAGAAATCCCGGTGCCGACAGAAGATGTCCCGCTTTGGAAATTGTTCCAGAGAAAAGTCTGGAAGCTGGTGGGCGTCCCGAAGGCCGTGCCACTTTCGGCGGCGAAGGCAAGCACTGGTGCAAAGCGGGAAACGTCGCCGACAATCCTATCGTAGAAGGCGGGGCCTGCGGAAAGAAACAGGAATGCGACGATGTTCCCTGCAACAAGCCAGACCGAGAAAATACTAAAGAAATATCGCAAGCGAACGTGAGCGCCGAAACGGCTGGTTGCGATGAAGTAGATAGGGACGAGGCCAACGAATGACCAGCCCATGCTGTAGTTCCACACCATGGCGTCGCGCAAAACCTGCGGTATCTTGAGCGAAACAAGCGCGGGTCCAGGATCGAACCCAAAATGCAGCAGTCTGTCGAGATCGGCCTGGACCTGGTCGTAGGGGAAACCGTTCCAGATTGTCGGCATGAGGGTCTTGAAAGAGGTGAATGCGCCCATCATCAGGACGAAACTTGCCATAAGCGACAGGCCACTGATGAAATGCTCTACACTCGGCGGGGACAATGCCTCGAAGACTGTACGGCGACGACTCTGGCCCTCGGATATGCGAAGGGCCATCGCTGCCACCGCGGAAAACAGTGGTAGCGTGACGAGGTACATGGGGCCGAGTGTTTCGATGTACGATAGAAAGGTGGAGAGCGGAAACTCACCGTAAGCAATATTCAAAGCGATCGCAGCAATGGCATAAAGGCAAATTGCGACATGGAAAGGCAATGTCGCGGCCATTTTGTCGATGAGTTGATCGACCTTGCGATGTCGCAAAGTACTGGAAACAGCATCCATGTCCGCCCCACACTGGCTCTGTCGTTTGATGGCGATCGAAAAATGGTCTGAGTCAAACGCGCCAATAAGACAGCACCTAAAGATTACCAAACGATAATCGACTGGAGGTGGCGGGGCTTTTATCTGCAGCTACGAGCATCTGTGGCAAAGCTTCCAAGGTGCAGATTTCTAAACACACGACCCATGAAAATGGCCGATGCTTCGATCGCAGCGATTAGCTATCGGGCGCGCATCGACCGGACATAGTGGAAGTGGACCACCATCACGGCCCACGCCAGGAAGGCGAGGGCCTCGGCGGATCGTCTGTGAGGCGTCGGGAGTGCCCTCCAGGCAATCCTCGACACTGCTCGAGAGTCCTCACTGCGAGGGAGTGTCCGCCTCTCATTCGCGGCGCACGCAAGGCTCCGCCCGTCACCGCGAATGAGGATCTGTGGACCTATGAGACTGGTTCCGGAAGGGAAGGGCTAGTGGACTCTCAGGAAGGCTTCTAGCGATGCGGAGATAAAGATGTCTCGGGCTTCGCTGGCTGGCTTGGCGCGGGCGATCGCCGCCTCGCAGGATTTCTTGGCGGCATCGAAATATGGGCCGTCGCGTACCGGCCACTCGCGGGTCAGGCACTCCAGTGCCTCGACCGGCCCGTGAATCATCCGATATTTGCCGTTCTTGATTTCGACGCGCACAGGGGCGCTCCAAGGTATATCCATCATAGTCTGGCTCCTCCCGATGCCGAACATTAGTTCTTCCGAAAATGCCGAAAGTTTCACAGTTCTTTCGTGGAAACGGATGAAAAACGAATCAAATTCGTTTGCCGACCGGACATTTTCGGTGATTTCGGTCCAGTCGCGTGTGAATCTGGCTTATTTTTGTCAAAACCGCACTTAGCGCAGTACGCGCACTCCGGCCTCGTGCGCGGCGTCCAGGAAGGCCCGCCTCGCAACTGCCGCAGCGCATTTTCCTTCACGGACGCGGGCGCAAGTCGCCAATGCGTGCTGGTATGCCTTGCCATGGGTCACGGGCCACTGCTCGGCGAGGAGCGCCGCGGCGACACTGACATCATCTACGATCTGGGGTTCTTGAACTTCGGGTAGCCAGACCGAGAGCGGGCTCTCCCAGGAGACGGTATTCAACAAGGTTTGCACTCCAGTGTTCGCTGCTTCCAAACGCACGAGGCGCCGGAAGGTTTCCGACAAACCGTGCCGTCGCCGGAAAATCGGAGCCGGTCCCTGGATGTGCCGCAACTCAGAGAAAGATCCCGTGCTCCAGGGCAACGAGTTCCTGCACGAACTCGGCCACGGTGCGCACCCGCACGAGGTCGCGGGCGCTCTCGTGCCACGTGGTCCAGTAGGCCCGGCGAATCGCGATTTCGGGCAGAATACGAACGAGCTCCGGATACTGGCGCGCAATGTAGTTGTGCAGGATGCCGATCCCTGCTCCCGAGCGGACGGCCTCGGTCTGCCCGGTCGCGCTCGAGATTTCGAAGGAGGCATCCCAACTGCGCATGATCTCATCGGTGAAGGCGAGCGAGGCGGTGTAGATCAGGTCTTCGACGTAGCCGATGCGCCGGTGCGCCTTCAGGCTCTCCACCGCCGTCGGCGTGCCGTTGCGATTGAGATAGTCCTGGCTGGCGTAGAGACCCAGCGTGTAGTCCGTCAGCTTGGCGGAAACGAGCCGCCCCTGGTCCGGGCGTTCGAGCGTGATCGCGATATCGGCTTCCCGGCGGGAAAGCGAGAAGGAGCGCGGTATCGGCACGAGCTGGATCTTGAGTTCGGGGTGGCGTGCCGTCAATCTGCCGAGGCGCGGTGCCAGGAAGGATACGCCGAAGCCGTCCGGAGCGCCGATGCGCACCGTTCCTGCCACTACGGTATCGATGCGTCCGATGCTCGCCTGGGCTGCCAGCATCTCCGTTTCCATACGCTCGGCGGCATCGAGGAAGATCTCGCCCTCCGCCGTCAGTTCGCAGCCGTTGGTGCGGCGGATCAGTAGCCGCGTCTTCAGGTCCTTTTCCAGCGCGCTCACCCGCCGGCTGAGCGTGGCGTGGTTCACGCCAAGGCGTTTGGACGCGGCGAGAAGCTGCCCAGTGCGCGCCACAGCAAGGAACATCCGCGCATCGTCCCAGTTCACGATTCCACCTCGGGCTTTAATTTCTGCACAACGGTTCCTTACATCAGGCAATTGAGTTGAGTAAACTGTAGTGCCATGGTGAATCCATAAACGAATGGAGGAACGTCCCATGAAAGAGATCGGCCATTTCATCGACGGTAAGCAGGTTCCCGGTACCAGCGGGCGCACGAGCAACGTCTACAACCCCGCGACCGGCGAAGTTCAGGCAACGGTGGCTCTGGCAAGCGATGCAGAGCTGAATGCCGCTGTCGAAAGTGCCAAGGCTGCCCAGCCGAAGTGGGCCGCAACGAACCCGCAGCGCCGCGCGCGCGTCTTCATGAAATTCGTGAGCCTCCTCAACCATCATATGGACGAGCTCGCCGAGATGCTCTCCAAGGAGCATGGCAAGACGATCGAGGATGCGAAGGGCGACATCGTACGCGGGCTGGAAGTCTGCGAATTCGTCATCGGCATTCCCCATCTCGCCAAGAGCGAATTCACCGAAGGCGCAGGCCCGAATATCGACATGTACTCGATCCGCCAGGCCGTCGGCATCGGCGCCGGCATCACGCCATTCAATTTCCCGGCCATGATCCCGATGTGGATGTTCGCACCCGCGATCGCATGCGGAAATGCCTTTATCCTGAAGCCCTCGGAGCGCGATCCGTCCGTTCCGATCCGTCTTGCAGAACTGATGATCGAGGCAGGCCTTCCGGCCGGTATCCTCAACGTCGTCAACGGTGACAAGGGTGCGGTCGACGCGATCCTGACGCACCCGGACATCTCCGCCGTCTCCTTCGTCGGCTCCACCCCGATTGCCCGCTACGTTTATGGTACGGCAGCGATGAACGGCAAGCGCGCCCAGTGCTTCGGTGGTGCGAAGAACCACATGATCATCATGCCGGATGCCGATCTCGACCAGGCAGCCAACGCCCTCATGGGTGCGGGTTACGGGTCCGCCGGCGAGCGCTGCATGGCGATCTCGGTTGCCGTCCCGGTCGGCGAGGAAACCGCCAATCGCCTGATCGACAAGCTCGTCCCGATGGTCGAATCGCTGCGCATCGGTCCCTACACGGACGACAAGGCCGACATGGGGCCGGTCGTCACCAAGGAAGCCCAGGCGCGCATCAAGGGGCTGATCGATCGTGGCATCGAGGAGGGCGCAAAGCTCGTCGTCGATGGTCGCGACTTCAAGCTCCAGGGCTATGAGGACGGCTATTTCGTTGGTGGCTGCCTGTTCGACAATGTCACGCCGGACATGGACATCTACAAGACCGAGATTTTCGGGCCGGTCCTCTCGGTCGTTCGCGCCAAGAACTACGAGGAGGCGCTCTCGCTTCCGATGAAGCACGAATATGGCAACGGTGTCGCGATCTACACCCGCGACGGCGATGCGGCGCGCGATTTCGCCTCGCGCATCAACATCGGCATGGTCGGCGTCAACGTGCCGATCCCGGTACCGCTTGCCTACCATTCCTTCGGTGGCTGGAAGGCATCGTCGTTCGGCGACCTCAACCAGCACGGCATCGACTCGATCAAGTTCTGGACGCGGACGAAGACCGTGACGAGCCGCTGGCCGTCCGGGATCAAGGATGGCGCGGAATTCGTCATGCCGACGATGCGCTGATCGCTCCGTACCAGAGAAATCGAACGAGGGCTCCGCAAGGGGCCCTCTTTTCGTTGGGGGAGGGGATAGGTGCCGTGAGCACTTCGGTGGAGCCGCCAAGCCAATTGATGGCGCCTCGGAAATCGAAATGCAGGCTTGTCCGGAAGGTGGCCCAAAAAGCATAGTTTCCGGCTGCAGGGAGCTCTTCTCTGCCCGACTATGCAGTGTGACGGAAGAAGACCGGCCCCAGAAGACTGCTCCGTTCATTGCAGGAGTCCGTTCCGAGAACTGTTGGAGATCATGGTCTCCGGCAGGAAATGCACAAGGTTGCCGAATGGATTCAACAATGCCTTGGATTGCAGGGATGTCTTGCGATTGTGAAGGCCGGGAGGAGGTCACATGCGGAAGCTCATAACGGGTACCAGCAAGTCCGATATACTGGATGGCACGTCGAAGCCGGATGTGCTGAAGGGCGGGGGTGGCAATGACCGGTTAAGTGGTCACGGCGACGCCGACCTTCTCTTGGGCGGATCCGGAAACGACAAGCTTCACGGAGGCGAAGGTCGCGACATACTGAGCGGCGGAAGCGGCAAGGATACGTTCATATTCCGCAGCTTCGAGACGGTTGACCGCGACACGATCAAAGACTTTAAGCATGCCGACGGGGACAGGCTTTTCCTCGACAGCTCCGTGTTCGACGCGGTGTCGTCAGGCAAGCTTGCCTCCACCTATTTCCACGCCGGCACCAAGGCCGCGGATGCCGACGACCATTTCATCTATAACAAGAAGAATGGTGGGTTCTACTACGACGAGGATGGCAAGGGCGGCGGCAGCGCGCACCTGGTCGCGGTCCTGGCAAACCATGATGGGTTGAAGGCGTCCGATATCTATCTGTTCTGAAAAAGAGCTGTCGTAGCGCTCCAGGGGGCCGTTGCCCGGTGCCGTACCCGCATCGGCCGGCGAACAGGGTGGCGCCCCTCTCGAGGCGCCACCCGGCAAGTTACTCGCCAGCCGGCCCGTCGTTGTAGCCGACCTTGTCAACGAGCTCGGAGGCCTTCTTCCGGTTCGCGGCAATCTCGGAAAGCGGCAGCGTATCGGGCTTGATCTGGCCAAATCCCTTGACGATGTCCGCCGGTTCCTTGCCCGGCATCACCGGATATTCAAAGACCTGCTCGGCGTAGATCTCCTGCGCTTCCCCGGAGGCGAGGAAGTCCATGAGCTTCTGGGCGTTTTCCTTGTTCGGCGCGTTCTTGGCCATCGCCATGCCGGAGATGTTCACGTGGGTGCCGCGATCGTTCGAGTTGGGGAACAGCACCTTGATGGCGCTCGCCCATTCCTTCTGCTCCGGTTCCTTCTCGTTGGTCATCATGAGACCGACATAGTAGGTGTTGCCGAGCGCAATATCGCATTCGCCGGCGAAGATCGCCTTCGCCTGGTCGCGGTCGCTGCCGTCAGGCTTCTTGGCCAGATTGTTCTTGAGACCCGTCAGCCACTTCTCGGTTTCCGCCTCACCATGGCGCGCGAGCATCGAGGCAAAAAGGCCGATGTTGTAGGAATGCTGGCCGTCACGGGTGCAGATCCGGCCCTTCCACTTGGGGTCGGCCAGGTCCTCATAGGTGATTTCGGTTTCCGGAACGCGCTCCTTGGAGGCGTAGACAACGCGGCCGCGCGTGGTAAGGCCGAACCAGTTGCCGTCCGGATCGCGATACTGTGCCGGGATGTCGCTATCGATGATCTCGCTCTTGACCGACTGCGTTACGCCCGCATCCTTGGCCTCGGTCAGGCGGCTGATGTCGACGGTCAGTATGACGTCGGCAGGCGAGTTTGCGCCTTCCGCCTGAATGCGTTCGACCAGGCCCTTGTCGAGGAAAAGTACATTGGCGGTGACCCCCGTTTCCTTCTGGAAAGCATCGAGCAGCGGCTTGATGAGGTCAGGCTGGCGGTAGGAGTAGACATTCACTTCGCCGTCGGCATGAGCCCCGCTTGCCAGTCCGGTCGCTGCGAGGATGAGTGTGCCCGCCGCAAGGGCGTTCGTGAGCGGTCGCATAGTGGCCTCCCTTCATATATGTTGACTTGCGAATTCACCTTTGGAGGCGATCTTCTTCCCGGTCAATCCGCGCTGGTGCCAATAACATGAAAGTGATTTTCTGGTTTTTGGAATTGTTCCAAACTGCAATCCATCCTATATGTCAGAAACCTGTGACCCAGATTCGGAGCTGGAAATGCGCCTGACGAAACAAACGAACTACGCGGTGCGCATGCTGATGTATTGTGCCGCCAATGGAGAAAAGCTCAGCCGCATTCCGGAGATCGCCAGGGCATACGGCGTTTCGGAGCTGTTTTTGTTCAAGATCCTCCAGCCTTTGACCAAGGCCGGGCTGGTGGAGACCGTGCGCGGCCGCAATGGTGGCGTTCGCCTGCCGAAGCCCGCCTCCGCGATCACCCTCTTCGACGTGGTCAAGGTGACGGAAGACTCGTTCGCCATGGCTGAATGCTTCGAGGCCGGTGAGGTCGATTGCCCGCTTGTCGACAGCTGTGGCCTCAACTCGGCTCTTCGCAAGGCCCTGAACGCCTTCTTCGAAGTGCTGCAGCAGTACACGATCGACGATCTTGTGAAGGCTCGGCCGCAGATCGGTCAGTTGCTCGGCCTCGACGTGGTGTCGCAAAAGCCGGCCGCCTGACAGGGCGGCGGGCGTCGCGGGGCCTGAGGCGCGGCCGTTAGGCGGCGCCGGTATCCTTGTTCACGAATTCCTGGATGATGAATTCGATCGCGGTCGGATCGAGTTCCGACTTGTCTATGCGGAAGTCGACGCCGTAGTCGTCGATGTTCTGGAAATAGGCGTCGGTAATCGATGCGGAAATGACTCCGACTGGTCCGATATACCCGTTGCGCCGCAGTTCCGGGACCGTCTCCCGGAAGTCCGCTTGCGGTTGCAGGCGATTGTCCATCAGGATCATGTCCAGCTTCGATCCCTCCTTGCGGATGAAGTCGAGCGCCGCGTCCACGGTGGGCGCGTAGCGAAGGTCAATCGCGAAGGTGCTCACCTTGCGCATGAGCGCGCGCAGGATGACGTTTTCCGCCGGATCGTCATCGACGAGCAAGATCTGCACTGTATCTACCATGTGATGCCGCACCTACCTGATCAGTGGCAAAACCCTCGATCGAACATGCCGTTCTGCCGCCACTCTCATTCAGTCCATCGCCGTTAACAAGCCCCTAACGTTACGGAAGGAAAGATTCGACAGCCGGCATGCCGCCAGCGGTATTTATTCACTGTATGATCTGTTCGCGAATGGCCTTGGCAACCATTTGAGTTCGGTTCACGACATCCAGCTTCTTAAGGATGGTTGCCGTGTGTGAATTCACCGTATGCTCCGAAACCGAGACTATGAGTGCGATCTCGCTCGCGGTCTTGCCGTAGGAGATCCAGCGGAGGATCTCTGTCTCCCTCGGGGTCAGTCCCATTCCCGCCTTGTTGGCAAGAACCGCGCGATAATAGTAGTCGAAGGCGCAGGTTGCTTCATAGCAAAGCTGGAAATGCTCCGGCCGGCTGATGCTGTCGTCGTCGCCGAGAAACATGACGACATAGCGCATCCCGGTGGCCGAATGGACCGGTACGCAAAGCGCAAACTCGAATCCGAGTTGCGCCAGGAAATTGGAACTGTTGTTGCCGGAGCCGTTGAGGTCGGCGTCGTCCTCTGTACGCCAGGCCGTGGATATAACGGACTTGTGGAAGCGCCGGAATGCGGCTGAATCGCTGAAGCGGTGCCGCTTGTCGTAGGTTTCCGTCAAGCCCGCCGGAAGATCGTGGAGAACGAGGCGGCTGCCGAGATTGCTGACCTCGTGTTCGTTTGCCAGTTGAAGCACGGCGAAGTGCTCGAACCGGTATCTGAGCGCCATCATGTGGAAAATGCGAAAGAAATCGACGCGATTGAGAGCGTTCTCCAAATCACTTTCGAAGTCGTAGCGGCGATGATGCTGCGTAAGTGCGCCCACGGGGCCCCGGTTCCTCTGTTTAACTGCCGAAACTTAACGCCACAATTTTTGGCGGCAAGAACTTTATTGGCATATGGCAATCCTGCGGATCAAATCCATCCCTATGGTGACCCATTTCGGGAAATCGTTTTCCAAATTCTCGTATAAGTGGTGCGTGAATGGCCACCCTAAAGTTGCGTCGAAACCCTCTTCTCAGCGATTTGGCTGTTTGTCGAGGGGAGGGCAAGGCATATTTCGATGTGGTCCGGAGACAATACTGGGGCATGGACAACAAAGCCTTCACATGACTGCGCCAAAATCGGGGGGCGCGGACATACTTCCCTTACGGAAGGGAACCAACGCGAAATCCTGTGGAGATCTACTTCATAAGCCGCGCCGGCAATTTTTTCCATTTGGACAAATATGTTCGCGGACTTATTGCATTCGCGCGGCAAATATCGTTCCATCCGCGCAAGACGGGGCTCAAAAATGCCCGCGTCTGGAACAACAGAACAAAAAACTGGGAAGCTCACAATGAAAAAGCTGACTACTCTGCTCGCTGCGACCGCGCTTGCCTCCATGATGGCATCAGCCGCCTGGTCCAAGACTCTAGTCTATTGCTCGGAAGGTTCGCCCGAGGGGTTCGACCCCGGTCTCTACACGGCCGGAACCACGTTCGACGCATCCTCGCGCACCGTCTACAACCGCCTGGTCGAATTCAAGCACGGCAGCACGGAAATCGAACCGGGTCTCGCCGAAAGCTGGACCGTTTCCGAAGACGGTACCGTCTACACTTTCAAGCTGCGCTCCGGCGTGAAGTTTCACACGACCGAGTTCTTTACGCCCACGCGTGACCTGAACGCCGACGACGTGATCTTCTCCTTCGAGCGCCAGTACAAGGCGGACAACGCCTGGAACAAGTACGTCGCCGGCGCATCCTGGGAATACTTTGCCGGCATGGGCTTCCCGGAACTGATCAAGTCGATCGAGAAGGTTGACGACCTGACGGTCAAGTTCACGCTCAACCGTCCAGAAGCCCCCTTCATGGCGGACCTCGCGATGGACTTCGCCTCCGTCCTGTCGAAGGAATACGCCGACAAGCTCGCCGCCGACGGCAAGATGGAGCTGATGAACCAGCAGCCGCTCGGAACGGGTCCATATGCCTTCGTCGCCTACCAGACGGACGCCGCGATCCGCTACAAGGCTAACCCGGAATACTGGGGCGGCCAGCAGAAGATCGACGATCTCGTCTTCGCGATCACCACGGATGCGGCCGTTCGCGCGCAGAAGCTGAAGGCCGGCGAATGCCACATCATGCCTTACCCGAATGCCGCTGACGTCGCGGACCTCAAGGCCGATCCGAACCTGAGCGTTTCCGAACAGGAAGGCCTCAACGTCTCGTACGTGGCCTACAACACGCTCGTCGCTCCGTTCGACAAGGCCGAAGTGCGCAAGGCACTGAACATGGCGGTCAACAAGCAGGCAATCGTCGACGCCGTCTTCCAGGGTGCGGCAACGGTTGCGAAAAACCCGATCCCGCCGACAATGTGGTCGTACAACAACGCCGTCGAAGACGACAAGTATGATCCGGAAGCCGCCAAGAAGATGCTTGATGAAGCCGGCGTTTCCGGCCTCAAGATGAAGCTGTGGGCCATGCCCGTTGCACGTCCCTACATGCTGAACGCACGCCGCGCCGCCGAACTGATGCAGGCGGATCTGGCCAAGGTCGGCGTTGAAGTCGAGATCGTCTCCTATGAGTGGGCGGAGTACCTGAAGCTCTCGTCCGACAAGGCCCGCGACGGTGCCGTCATCCTCGGCTGGACCGGCGACAACGGCGACCCGGACAACTTCCTGGATACGCTGCTTGGCTGCGACGCTGTCGGCGGCAACAACCGCGCGCAGTGGTGCAACAAAGAGTTCGACGACCTCATGACCAAGGCGAAGGCGAC
The DNA here is from genome assembly GCF_016864555.1 of Sinorhizobium sp. BG8. Classification (NCBI taxonomy): domain Bacteria; kingdom Pseudomonadati; phylum Pseudomonadota; class Alphaproteobacteria; order Hyphomicrobiales; family Rhizobiaceae; genus Sinorhizobium; species Sinorhizobium sp. BG8. Next base: position 1,469,980 of record NZ_CP044011.1, read on the forward strand.
CGCTGACGTTGCCGAGCGCACGAAGCTCTATGAGGAAGCCCAGGTGATCTTCAAGAGAGAAGCACCGTGGAACACGATCGACCATTCCCTCGTCTCTATCCCGATGAGCAAGAAGGTCTCGGGCTTCGTCCAGGATCCGCTCGGATACCACCGCTTTGACGGTGTGGATATCGCCGAGTAAACTAACAAAAAACAGGCACGCCACAAAAGAGCGTGCGTATGCCGGCGGCTCGAAGACATTCGGGCCGCCGGTTTTCAAAAAAGGGATTGGCTCCCATGCTACGCTTCATTTTCGGACGGCTTGCCGTCCTGATACCCACGTTCATCGGGGTGTCGATCATCGCGTTCGCTTTCATTCGACTTCTGCCCGGTGACCCAGTGATGCTGATGTCGGGTGAACGGGTGATGTCACCTGAACGCCATGCGGAACTCATGCACCAGCTCGGTCTCGACCGTCCGCTCATCGTCCAGTACCTCGACTATCTCGGTGGGCTCGTGACGGGGAATTTCGGCAGCTCGATCGTCACCAAGCGGCCGGTTCTGCAGGACTTCCTGAACCTCTTCCCCGCGACCCTCGAGCTGTCGATCTGTGCGATCATTCTCGCAGTCTGTCTTGGCATCCCCGCGGGCGTGCTTGCAGCCGTCAAGCGGGGAACCTGGCTGGACCAGACGATCATGGGCGTTGCCCTCGTTGGCTATTCGATGCCGATCTTCTGGTGGGGCTTGCTGCTCATCATCTTCTTCTCGGGGTATCTCGGCTGGACCCCGGTCTCGGGACGCATCTCGCTGATGTACTTCTTCCCGCCCGTCACCGGATTCATGCTGATCGACAGCCTGCTTTCCGGCCAGTCCGGGGCGTTCAAATCGGCCGTGACCTACCTGATCCTGCCGACCATCGTCCTTGCGACTATCCCGCTTGCCGTGATTGCGCGCCAGACCCGCTCCGCGATGCTGGAAGTCCTCGGCGAGGATTACGTCCGCACCGCGCGCTCGAAGGGCCTTTCGCCCTTCCGCATCATCGGCGTGCACGCGCTTCGCAATGCGATGATTCCGGTCATCACCACGATCGGCCTGCAGGTGGGTGTACTGCTTGCCGGCGCGATCCTCACGGAAACGATCTTTTCCTGGCCAGGTATCGGCAAGTGGATGGTCGATTCCGTCTTCAAGCGCGACTACGCCGTCGTTCAGGGAGGTCTGATGCTGATTGCCGGGGTGATCATGATCGTCAACCTGCTTGTCGATCTCACATACGGGTTCGTGAACCCGCGTATCCGGCGATAGGAGGTGGCACAATGAGCACCGTTGATATCAAGGCTGCCCAACCAAAGGTCGCCGAAGTCAAGTCTGCGCCGCCGTCCGGCCTTTCGGAATTCTGGTTCTACTTCTCGCGCAACAAGGGCGCGGTGATTGGCCTCGCGATCTTCTTCGTGATCCTCGTCGTGGCGATCTTCGCTCCCTTCGTGGCTCCGCACAGCCCGAGCGTACAGAACCGCGAACTGCTTCTGCTGCCGCCGGCATGGCAGCAGGGTGGTTCCGCCAGCCATCTCCTCGGCACCGACGCCGTCGGTCGCGACATCCTCTCGCGGCTGATCTATGGCGCGCGTTTTTCGCTTTTCATCGGCCTCGTCGTCGTCACCCTGTCGGTGCTGAGCGGCGTACTGATCGGCCTTGTCGCAGGCTATTTCCGCGGCAAGATAGACACCTTCATCATGCGCATCATGGATATCATCCTGGCGTTCCCGTCGCTGCTGCTGGCACTCGTGCTGGTGGCCGTGCTTGGGCCAGGGCTGCTGAACGCGATGATCGCCATCTCGCTGGTGAACCAGCCGCATTTCGTGCGTCTTACCCGTGCTTCGGTCATGACCGAGCGCAATAAGGAGTACGTGATCGGTTCGCAGGTCGCCGGTGCCGGAACGCTCCGGCTGATGTTCAAGACGATCCTGCCGAACTGTCTGGCACCGCTGATCGTTCAGGCGACGCTCGCCTTTTCCGCGGCGATCCTCGATGCGGCGGCGCTCGGCTTCCTCGGCATGGGCGCGCAGCCGCCGACGCCGGAATGGGGCACCATGCTCGCCGAAGCGCGTGAGTTCATCCAGCGCGCCTGGTGGGTCGTCACATTCCCGGGCCTTGCAATCCTCATCACCGTGCTTGCCATCAACCTCATGGGAGACGGCCTGCGCGATGCCCTCGATCCCAAGCTGAAGAGGTCGTGATGTCCCTTCTCGAGATAAAGAATCTCACCGTGGAATTCGAAACGTCCTCCGGCCTCTTCCGGGCGGTGGATGGCGTCTCTCTTTCCTGCGACAAGGGCGAAATCCTGTCGATCGTGGGCGAGTCCGGCTCCGGCAAGTCGGTGTCCATGCTTGCTGTCATGGGGCTTCTGCCGTGGACTGCGAAGATCACTGCGGACCGCATGGCGTTCGACGGAAAGGACCTGTTGCGCCTTTCCGCGCGTGACCGGCGCAAGATCATCGGCAAGGACATGGCGATGATCTTCCAGGAGCCGATGTCGAGCCTCAACCCCTGCTTCACCGTGGGCTATCAGCTCGGCGAGACCCTGCGCATTCACATGGGCCTCGGCCGTGCGGCACGTCGGCAGCGCTCGATCGAGCTCCTTCGGCTCGTCGGCATTCCGGCGCCGGAGGATCGTCTGTCCAACTTCCCCCACCAGATGTCCGGCGGCATGAGCCAGCGCGTGATGATCGCCATGGCGCTCGCTTGCAATCCGAAGCTTCTCATCGCCGACGAGCCGACGACCGCGCTCGACGTGACGATCCAGGCGCAGATCCTCGACCTGCTGGTCCGTCTGCAGAAGGAAAACGACATGGCGCTCGTGCTGATCACGCACGACATGGGGGTCGTGGCGGAAACGGCGGAGCGCGTACAGGTGCAGTATGCCGGCCAGAAGGTTGAGGAGCAGCCGGTGCGCGAACTCTTCCGCGATCCGCACCATCCCTATACCGCAGCGTTGCTGTCCTCCCTTCCGGAGCGGGCGACCGTGGGCGGCAGGCTTCCTTCGATCCCCGGTGTCGTCCCGGGCCAGCATGATCGGCCGACGGGCTGTCTTTTCTCTCCGCGCTGTTCCTTTGCGACCGAACTCTGTTCCGGCTCGGTCGCCCTGCAGGGACCGGAGCTCGGTAACGCGCTGTGCAACTATCCGCTGGTCGGGGGAATCCCGCTGAACCATCCCGGCAAGACTGCCGTGCTGACGAGGGAGATCGCCTGATGAGCGAGGCAGTACTTCAGGGGAAGGACCTTTCCCGCTTTTATTCCGTCTCGCGCGGAATGTTCAAACCGGCGGCCACCGTCAAGGCGCTGAACGGCGTGACCTTCGAGCTTCACTCCGGCCGCACGCTTGCGGTCGTCGGGGAATCGGGTTGCGGCAAGTCCACGCTTGCGCGGCTCGTCACGATGATCGAGGACCCGAGCGGCGGCACGCTGCTGATTGACGGCAAGCCGGCCCATGTCGGCGACAAGGCGCTGCGCAGCCTCGTGCAGATCGTTTTCCAGAATCCCTATGGCTCGCTGAACCCGCGCCAGAAGGTCGGAACGCTGCTCGAGGAACCGCTGGTCATTAACACCAAGGACGACGCGGCAACGCGCCGGCGCAAGGTCGAGGAAATGATGACGAAGGTCGGCCTTCGTCCGGAACACTATGACCGCTATCCGCACATGTTTTCGGGTGGCCAACGCCAGCGTATCGCGATTGCCCGGGCGCTGATGCTGCGGCCGAAGGTGCTTGTGCTGGACGAACCTGTCTCCGCGCTCGACCTTTCGATCCAGGCGCAGGTGCTAAACCTGCTGATGGACCTGCAGAAGGAAATGGGGCTTGCCTACCTGTTCATCTCGCACGGCTTGTCGGTGGTACGCCACATCGCCGACGACGTGATGGTGATGTATCTCGGCCGCCCGGTCGAGACGGGAAGGGCTGAAGAGGTCTTCGCAAATCCGAAGCATCCCTATACGGCCGCCCTGCTGTCCGCGACCCCGGTCGCCGATCCCGAAGGCAAGCGGCAGCGTATCCAGCTGCAGGGCGAGCTGCCTTCGCCCCTGAAGCCGCCGCTCGGCTGTCCGTTCAATCCGCGCTGCTGGCGCGCGACCGACACCTGCCGTCAGCAGATGCCGCTGCTCGAGGGCTCAGCCACGCATCAGTACGCCTGCTTCCATCCGCTTCCCTTGGCCGAGGAAGCACAGGGACACGCAGAGCATGGAGTCTAGCGAGCCTCTTGCCATTGTCGTGATGGGTGTCAGCGGTTGCGGCAAAACCTCGGTCGCCGAGGGAATTGCCCGATCGTTCGGCCTTCGCTTTGTCGAAGGTGACCAGCTACACCCGGCTCGCAATGTCGAAAAGATGTCCAAGGGCATTCCGCTGACCGATGAAGACCGCTGGCCCTGGCTGGAGGTGATCGGCGGCGAAATGTCGGCGTCTCGCGCGCGGGGCGAGGGAATCGTCGTTTCCTGCTCCGCTTTGAAGCGGGTCTATCGCGAGCGGTTGCGCAGTGCCGCAGGTGGCGGGCTTTCCTTCGTGTATCTCAAGGGGAGCCGCGAACTCCTCTTGAGCCGCATGTCCGCCCGCAAGAACCATTTCATGCCGGCGAGCCTGCTGGACAGCCAGCTTGCAACCCTCGAAGATCCGACGGGCGAGTCGGGGGTCGTGGTCGTCGATATCGATGCGCCGCTCGACCGCATCATCGCGGACGCGCTCGGAGCGCTCGATACGGCTGGTGCCCGGTCGAGATAGGGCAGCAATACTGACATTTGTTGAGTGACGCCACCTGTCCGGAGATTCGCATGATCTCCGGCGGCGTGAGGCTGCCCACGAGCCCCCACGGGCCGCAGCGCGTGGGGTGTTGCGCCGGGTTAGTTTCCTGTCTGGAAGATTTAGGGAACGAATTCAACAAAATGTGCAACGCAACCGCTTGCATGAAGTCGTTGTTTCTCCCTGTCAAAACGCAAATTTTGCGTGGTCTTGGCTTACTCCTCCCTGATCCCCAGTGTGCGGCGCAGCGACGATTGCCACTTGATGTGTTTAGTAAAGTAGGTATCACTAAACATAATGCTCAACATGGCGGAGTGAGGGCCGTGCCGGGCATGAGGAAGACGGGAGTATTCGGGGATCGGCGTGGGGCCGTTTCTCAATCTGGGAGGATCGCATGCAAAACGTGAGCAAAACCCTTCTCGGGGTTGCGTCGGCGCTTGCCTTGTCGACAGCACTGCCGAGCCTGGCGAAAGCCGATGAACTGACCCTCTGCTGGGCCGCCTGGGACCCGGCGAACGCACTGGTCGAACTGTCGAAGGATTTCACGGCGCAGACCGGCACGCAGATGAAATTCGAGTTCGTGCCGTGGCCGAATTTCGCGGACCGCATCCTCAACGAGCTCAATTCCGGCGGCAAGCTCTGTGACCTGCTGATCGGCGACAGCCAGTGGATCGGCGGCTCGGCCGAAAACGGCTACTACGTGAAGCTCAATGATTTCTTCGACAAGGAAGGCATAAAGATGAGCGACTTCGCCGAAGCCGCCGTCAATGCCTATTCCACCTGGCCGAAGGGCACGCCGAACTACTGGGCGCTGCCGGCGATGGGCGATGCGAACGCATGGTTCTACCGCAAGGACTGGTTCAACAAACCCGAGATCCAGGCGGAATTCAAGGAAAAGACCGGTCGCGACCTGGCACCGCCGAAGACCTGGGATGAGCTTCTCGAGACCGCCAAGTTCTTCAATGGCAAGGAGATAGACGGCAAGAAGGTCTACGGCGCGGCGATCTTTACCGAGCGCGCCTCGGAAGGCATCGCGATGGGCGCCACCCAGGCTCTCTATCCCTACGGCTTCAAGTACGAGAACACGCCCGGCAAGTACGACATGGACGGGGCCGTGAATTCGGAAGGGGCGGTCAAGGGGCTGGAGGCCTACAAGGAGCTCTACAAGTGCTGCACGCCTCCGGGCTACACCGACGCCTACATGGGTGAGACGCTCGATGCCTTCAAATCCGGGCAGGCGGCGATGGCAATGAACTGGTTCGCCTTCTTCCCCGGCCTTGCCAAGGACGAGAACGTCGGCGGCGACAAGATCGGGTTCTTCGTCAATCCGAAGGAAGCGACAGCCGCCTCGACGCTCGGCGGCCAGGGCATCTCGGTCGTCTCCAATACCGACAACATGGATGGCGCTCTTGCCTACATCAAGTGGTTCGCCCAGCCGGACGTCCAGAAGAAGTGGTGGTCGCTCGGCGGCTATGCCGTGCACAATGCCGTCCTGAACGATCCCTCGTTCAAGGACAGCCAGCCCTTTGCCGCGGACTTCCTCGTTGCGATGAACCAGGTACAGGACTTCTGGCAGGAACCGTCCTACGCCATCCTGCTGCAGGCCATGCAGAAGCGGCTGCACGACTATGTCGTGGCCGACCAGGGCACGGCCAAGGAAGCTCTCGACTCTCTGGTCAAGGACTGGACCGAGGTCTTCGAGGACGACGGGAAGCTCTGATTTCCTCCCCGGGGACCGTCCGGCCAGCCGGCCGGGCGGTCTCGTTCAACGAGACGATAGGTGAAATCAGGTGGACTTCGTGACCGATACCGACACGACACTGCTGGAAAAGGCCGCCGACCGGGCCACGGGCTTAACCCCGGCGCCGCTCGCCAAACGGATCGGGGGCCTTTCCGATCGGGCGATCGCCTGGCTCTTCATCACGCCGACGATCGCACTCCTGCTCGCAATCAATATCTTCCCGCTGATCTGGGCGGTGCGCCTTTCCTTCACGAACTATCGTGCCAACAGGCCGAATGCGGTGCTGGAAAACGTGGGTGTGCAGAACTACCAGCGCGTCCTGACCGACAGCGACATCTGGATCGCGATGCAGACGACCGCGCACTTCGTTTTCTGGACGATCCTGCTGCAGACGCTGATCGGATTTACGCTTGCCTATCTGATCGACAGGAAGTTTCGTGGCCATGCGTTCTGGACGACCGTCATCCTTATTCCGATGATGCTGTCGCCGGCAGTCGTGGGCAACTTCTGGCGGTTCCTGTACCAGCCTCAGATCGGCCTCTTCAACTACATCGTATCGTTCACGACAGGTGTGCCGCCGTCGTCCTTCGAGATGCTCGGCTCCGTGTCGCTTGCGCCCTGGTCGATCATAATCGTCGATACCTGGATGTGGACGCCCTATGTGATGCTGATCTGCCTGGCGGGGCTGCGTTCCATCCCCGACTACATCTATGAGGCTGCGGAAGTCGACCGCGCCTCCGCATGGCGGCAGTTCTGGTCGATCACCATCCCCATGGCGCTGCCGTTCATCATGCTCGCCGTGCTGTTCCGCGGCATCGAGAACTTCAAGATGTTCGACATGGTGATGCTTCTGACCGGCGGCGGGCCTGGCTCCACCACGGAGGTCGCCTCGATTACGCTAAAGCGCGAGGCCTTCGAGAGCTGGCGCACGGGTCGGGCCTCGTCCTTCGCCATCATCCTCTTCGTCGCGGTGTTCGGGCTCGCGAACATCTACGTCAAGGCACTCAACAAGGTGAAGCAGCGATGAGCAACGCCACCTCCGCCCATTCAGTCGTCGAGCCGAGCGCAAGGTCCAAGCGGATCGCCGGCATCATCGTGGTGATTTATGCCATCTGCACCATGGTGCCGCTCGCCTGGATCTTCATGACGAGCTTCAAGTCGCCGCCCGATTCCATCAGCTATCCGCCGAAACTGACGTTCACCCCGACGCTGGAAGGGTACTGCAACCTTTTCACGACGCGTACGCGCCAGACCACCGAGTACATCCAGTCGCTCGGGCCGCCCACCTCGACCTGCGACGAGATCACACGCGGCCGCAACATGGTTATCGCTGGTCCATCGAACTATTGGCCGCGATTCACCAATTCCATGGTGATCGCTTTCGGTTCGACGTTCCTCGCCGTTTTTCTCGGAACGCTTGCCGCTTACGGCTTCTCGCGCTTCCGCATACCGCTTGCCGACGACCTGCTGTTCTTCATCCTGTCGACGCGCATGATGCCGCCGATTGCGGTCGCGATACCGATCTACCTCATGTATCGCGAACTCGGTCTGTCCGACACGGCGCTGGGCATGATCCTGCTCTACACCGCGGTCAACGTCTCGCTCGCGGTCTGGCTTCTCAAGGGATTCATCGACGAAATCCCGCGTGAATACGAGGAAGCGGCCATGATCGACGGCTACAGCCGCATGCAGGCCTTCTGGAAGGTCGTGCTGCCGCAGGCCACGACCGGCATCGCGGCAACCGCGATCTTCTGCCTGATCTTCGCCTGGAACGAATATGCCTTCGCGGTGCTGCTGACTTCGGGCGAGGCCCAGACGGCTCCTCCCTTCATTCCCACCATCATCGGGGAGGGCGGAATGGACTGGCCGGCAGTGGCCGCCGGCACCACCATCTTCCTCGTGCCGATCCTCGTCTTCACCATCCTTCTCCGCAAGCAGCTTCTGCGCGGCATCACCTTCGGAGCGGTTCGCAAATGACGACACCCACATCTGCCAAGCCTCATCGGAAGCGGCTCTTCCTCTTTCGTCGCGGACCGATGGAAAATGTCGCGACAGTGCTGATCGGCCTCGGCTTCCTGATGCTGTTCCAGCCCTTTGCGCTCGTGCTCTACACCTGGTCACTGGCCATGCTGCTGGCTGGGACAGTGATGTTCATCGTCGTATCCAAGTTCCCGGAGTGAACGATGGCAGAGATCAAGGTTGAAAGCCTCCGCAAGCAGTTCGGCGATTTCGCCGCCGTCGAGAACTCGTCGTTCACTGTCCACGACGGTGAGTTCCTGGCGCTGCTCGGGCCGTCCGGCTGCGGCAAGACGACGACGCTTCGCATGATCGCAGGCCTGGAGCTGCCGACGAGCGGCAAGATCTTCCTCGATGGCGAAGACGTGACGTTCAATCGCGCCAGCGAACGCGACATTGCCTTCGTCTTCCAGCTCTTTGCGCTTTACCCGCACATGAACGTCCGCAAGAACATCGGCTTCCCGCTGCTCTCGCAGGGCGTGCCGAAGGCGGAAATCGCGCAGCGGGTGGAGGAGACGGCGCGGCTGCTCCAGATCAGCCACATTCTCGACAGGTCCGTCTCGGGTCTTGCCGGCGGGGACCGCCAGCGCGTGGCGCTGGGGCGCGCAATCGTTCGACGGCCGAAGTGCTTCCTCATGGACGAGCCGCTCGGCACGCTCGACGCGGAGTTCCGCGAAGTGATGGTTCACGAACTGCGGGAACTGCACAACCGCATTCACGCGACGACGGTCTATGTGACCCACGATCAGCACGAGGCGATGGCCATGGCTGACAAGATTGCGGTCATGAACCACGGCGTCATCGAGCAATACGGCACGCCCCAGGAGATCTACAGCCGGCCCGCCTCCATGTACGTCGCGGACTTCATCGGATCGCCGCCGATGAACTTCCTGCGCTTCGCCTCCGGCCTGCGCAAGGGGCTGACGTCCCTTCGGGTCGGGGAGGTCGATATCGCCGTTCCGGAAATCCGGGAGGAGAAGCCCGAAGGCGTCCTGGCGCTCGGCGTGCGCCCCGAGCATATCCGCTTCAGCAACAGTTCAAACTTGCGCGGTTCCGTCTATGGCAGCGAGTACCTCGGCACCAACCAGATCGTTTCCGTCGAGACCCCGCAGGGCATGGTGAAGGCCCGGGTGTCAGCCGATTTGAAGTTCAGCCTCGGGGAAACCGTTGGCCTCGAACTCAACAGCACCAAGCTGTCGCTGTTCGACTGCGCATCGGGCAAGGCCATCCAGTCGTCGCTTTATTCGGGGAACCATCATGGCTGAAATTTCGCTGACCGGCATCAGCAAGCGCTTCGGCGATACCGAGGCGGTGAGCGACCTCAACCTGACGGTGCGCGACGGCGAGTTCGTCGTGCTGCTCGGTCCGACCGGTGCGGGCAAGACGACGACGCTTCGCCTCATTGCCGGGCTTGAGAAGCCGGACAAGGGCCGCATTGCGATCGCGGGCCGCGACGTCGGCTCGGACCAGCCGGCCAGCCGGGACGTCGCGTTCGTGTTCCAGCAGTATTCGCTCTATCCGCACCTGACCGTCTACGAGAACCTCGCCTTTCCGCTTCGCTCGCCGGCAAGACGCCTGCCGGCGGACGAGATCGACGAACGGGTGCGCGAGGTCGCCCGTATGGTTCGCATCGACCACAAGCTGGAGAACCGCTCCACAAGGCTTTCGGGTGGAGAGATGCAACGCGTCGCCATCGGACGGGCCCTTGTGCGCAAGCCGGCGATATACCTGATGGACGAACCCCTGTCCTCCCTCGACGCGAAGTTGCGCGCCGAGCTGCGGCTGGAGCTGAAGCGCATCCAGGCCGAGCTGGGCTCGACGCTGCTCTACGTCACCCACGATCAGATCGAAGCGATGACGATGGCCGACCGCATCGGCATCCTCGCCGAAGGGAAACTGGTTCAGATCGGCACTCCACGGGAAATCTACAGGAACCCGGCCAATCTCCATGTCGCCGCGCGCCTTGGCCAGCCGCACATCAACCTGCTGCCGCAGGGGCTCCTTCCGGATGGCGGCGTGCCGCATGGCACGCATACGATCGGCGCCCGAACCGAGCATTTGGCGATCTCCACCACGGACACGCCGAATGCCGAAATCGACTGGATCGAGCACCTGGGCGACCAGAATCATCTGCATATCAAGGTGGGCAACCATCGGCTGGTGACGCTGGCCGATCCGTATTTTCCGGTGAAAGCCGGCGACCGTATCAACCTCGCGCTCAGGAATCCGCTCTACTTCGGCGCGGACGGGCGGCGGATCAGCTGAGGCGGCAAGGGCCATACCGACGTCAGGACTTGAAGGACGGGATCAGATCGATGAAGCATTTCTACAATCGCAAGGAAGACATCGTGACGGAGGCTCTCGACGGGCTTCTCGCCACGACCATGCCGGGGGAACTTGCACGGCTGGACACTTTTCCGGACATCAAGGTCATCCTGCGCGCCGACTGGGACAAGGAGAAGGTCGCAGTCGTGTCCGGCGGCGGTGCGGGGCACGAGCCGTCGCATCCGGGCTTTGTCGGTCGCGGAATGCTCACGGCCGCCGTTTCCGGCGAGATCTTCGCCTCGCCGAGCGTCGAGGCGGTGCTGACGGCGATCCGCGCCGTCACGGGCAAGCCCGGATGCCTGCTGATCGTGAAGAACTACACCGGTGACCGACTGAATTTCGGGCTGGCCGCCGAGAAGGCCCGTGCCGAGGGATTCGAGGTTGAAATGGTGATCGTGGCGGACGATATCGCTCTGCCCGACATCGCCCAGCCGCGCGGCGTGGCCGGAACCCTCTTCGTGCACAAGATCGCAGGCCATCTGTCGGAGCAGGGAGCATCGCTTCAGGAAATTGCCGCCGCGGCGCGGGCGGCTGCGACGGAGATCACCTCCCTTGGCATGTCCCTGTCTTCCTGCTCGATCCCCGGACAGGCGCATGAGGAAAGGCTCGGTCCGGAGGAAGGCGAGCTCGGACTTGGCATCCACGGCGAACCGGGTGTCGAGAGGATCGCCCTCCAGCAGGCGGCTTCGCTTGTCGCGACGATGGCGGATCGGCTGGCGGCGGCGTTGAAGTCCGAAGGTCACCATGCGCTCCTGATCAACAATCTCGGCGCCGTTCCGCCCATCGAGATGGGCCTCATCGCCCGCGCCGTTCTCGCTTCAAAGCTCGCGGAGCGCGTCAGGCTCATCATCGGCCCAGCACCCTTGATGACCGCTCTCAACATGAACGGATTCTCCCTTTCGCTGCTGAAACTGGATGCCTTGCGTGAAGCGGCGCTCGCCTCGGCGGTCGGGCCGCGCGCCTGGCTTGCGCCCGTGGTGCGCCATGAGGTTGCGGTGATCGCGGCTCCCAAGCCACGGACCCTTCATGCTGAGTGGACGGCGAGCGCCGATCCCGCCAACGAAAAGCTTCTTTCCGCAATCTGTGACCGGCTGGTTTCGCTGGAGGCGGATCTGAACAGGCTCGATGCCCGCACCGGCGATGGCGATACAGGCTCGACGGTTGCCACAGGCGCGCGAAGCGTTCTCGCCCAGAGGGCGACGCTTCCCCTTGCGGATCCGGCGGCGACGCTTGCGATCATCGGCAATACGCTCGGCACCAGCATGGGTGGATCAAGCGGCGTGCTGCTTTCGATCTTCTTCACGGCCGCTGCCCAGAAGCTTTCCGAGGGTGCCGGCGTTCCGGATGCCCTGCTGGCGGGGCTCGAACGGATGACCTTCTACGGGGGAGCGTCGCCGGGTGACCGGACCATGGTCGATGCACTCGATCCGGCGCTGAGGGCTCTGCGAGAAGGCGGAGCTGCCGCCGCGGCGCGCGCCGCACGGGCGGGGGCGGACGCAACAAAAACAATGACGCGAGCCAAGGCCGGGCGTTCTTCCTATCTCGGTGAGCGCGATCTGGAAGGTGTCGCCGACCCGGGGGCGGAAGCGGTTGCATCGGTTTTCGAGGCGATCGCCGTTCTTGAGTAGAGCGATACGGCAGGAGTGCGGAGCGGCATCGCTTTCGTGATTGCGTCAGAACAACGGGGTGGAAAACTTTCGCGTTCAACAGGTATGCGGAAGCGATTGACCGGAGCGGCGGAAGGGCGAGGGAGGGGAGAGTGGAGGTCGATCGGGCGCTCGTGCTGGGACTGATCGAAGCCTGCCGGGAGATCATCGCGCGTCACGCCGATCACCTCTCGGAACTCGACCGTGCGATTGGGGACGGGGATCATGGCACCAACATGCGCCGGGGCTGCGAGGCGGTGTACGCCGATCGTGAGACCCTCGCCGGCTTGCCCTTTCCCCAGGCAGTGGAGCGTATGGGCATGACACTGGTCATGAGCATCGGAGGCGCCGCAGGCCCGCTCTATGGAACCCTCCTGCTTGAGATAGGCCGAAATCTCGCGGCCGGTGACGGCGCGGTTTCCTTTGGCGATGCGCTGGGCCCGGCGGTGGAGGCGGTTGCGCGGCGAAGCCGGGCAAAGGAAGGTGAGAAGACCTTGCTAGACGTGCTTTACCCAGTGCGGGCCGAAGTGGTAAGGCGGACCGCTCTCCCCGACATAGCGGACAGGGCGGATGCTTCCGCGCAGCGGACCATCGCCATGAAGGCGATGCGCGGCAGGGCCTCCTTCCTCGGAGATCGTTCCATCGGCCATATGGATCCGGGTGCGTTCAGTTGTGCGCTCCTGACCACGGCCATCTGCCGCCACCTCATGGAGTACCGACCGGCATGAACGGCAAAGGCGCAAATGTGGGGATCGTGATCGTTTCGCATTCGCCGCTCGTGGCGCAAGGCACGGCGGACATGGTGCGCCAGATGGTCGGCGACTGCGTGCCGCTCGCCTGGTGCGGGGGGAACGTGGGAGGAGGGCTGGGCACCAACGTCGCCGGCATTCTGAAAGCGATCGAGGAAGCCTGGTCCGATGCAGGCGTCGTCGTGTTCGTGGATCTTGGTGGGGCCGAGACGAACAGCGAGATGGCGATCGAGATGCTCGGGGCTGAGCGGGCCGAACGGGTAGCGATCTGCAATGCTCCTCTTGTCGAGGGCGCCGTTATCGCGGCTGCAGAGGCCTCCGGTGGTGCCTCCCTTTCGCGAGTCGTCGCAACAGCGGAGGAACTGTCTCCGTGACTTATCGCAGGGACGACATGGCTGCCGGTAAGGAGCACTCGACGGAGCGGGCGAGGGCGGAGATCGAGGTCGTGCACGACATCGGCCTGCATGCGCGCCCCTCGGTCGCCTTCACGCGGCTCGCCAAGTCGTTTCCCTGCGCCATCGAGATCGAGGTCAACGGAAGCGGCATCTGGCTCAATGGAAAGAGCATCGTGAAGGTCATGGGCGCGCGGATCCGCAAGGGTTCCAGCCTCGTCCTTCGCGCGCATGGAGGCCGCGCCGAGGAGGCGGTGAGGGCGTTGAGGGAGCTCATCGAGCGGAACTTCGACGAGGGCGGGGACCATGTCCGACACACCTAGGCCGGCCCCTTTCACGATCGTCGGGCAGGGTGCCTCGCCGGGCCTTGCCGGAGGACTGGCCTTCATCGCCACGCCGGTCAGGCAGCTCCAGATGAACGTGCCCGCGGACCAGGGCGTGCAAGTGCTTTCCGACGCGATCGCCACAACTGTCGACGCCCTGCGGGACCTTTCTTCCAGAACGGACGAAGAAAGTGCGGCGATCCTGGAATTCCAGATCGAAATGTTGCTAGACCCGGTGCTCGTGGGGCCTGCCATGGAGCTGATCCGTAAGGGAGGGGACCCCGCCCTTGCCTGGGTTTCGGTGCTGGACGGTCACATTCGCGGTTTCGAGGAATCCGACGACGAGCAGATGCGGGCACGGGCGGCGGACCTCGCAGACATCAAGAACGGTGTCCTGAGGGCGCTGAGCGGGGAAGGGTGGCCGGATTTTCCGGTGGGTTCGGTCTTCGTCGGAAGCGATATCGCGCCGAGCCTCTTCCTGTCGCACGATTGGTCCGGCGGGGGTGGCATCGTTCTCTTCAAGGGCAGCGCGGTGAGCCATGTCGCGATGCTTGCCCGCAGCCTCGCAGTGCCGATGGTCGTCGGGATAGGGTCGACGCCGATTTCCGGCGGAACGCCGCTCCTGATCGACGGGTCGCTCGGCACGGTGTCCTCCTGCCCGGGATCCGGCGAGATCGCGCGATCATCCCGTGAGAGCGACACGCACGTACCTCCGGTATCCGCAGGCGGTAGGGGGCCGGTTTTTCGCAAAAAAGCCGGTCTGCCCGTCGGCATCTTCGCCAACATCAACGCCGTCTCCGAACTCGACGGGATCGACATCGACGCGATCGACGGGGTCGGACTGTTCCGCTCAGAGTTCCTGATGGCGACGACCGCCGACCTTGCCAACGAGCAGCGGCAGTTCGAGGCCTATTGCACCATTCTCCGCTGGGCCGGCGACAAACCGGTAACGATCCGTCTCCTCGACTTTGGCGGCGACAAGCCTCTTCCCGGAACGCTCGGCGGGCATGCCCCCCCGCTCCTCGAACTGCGCGGCGTCCGCCTCCTTCTTGCGATGCCTGAGATCCTGCGCATTCAGGTACGCGCGCTGTTGCGGGCGGCGGCCTTCGGCAACCTTCGGGTCATGGTTCCCATGGTCACGGTTCCCTCCGAACTCGAGGCGATCCGGGGCGTCTTCGAAGCGGAGGGGAATGCGCTGGAGCGCCGGGCGGTCATCTTCCGCAGGCCCTTGATCGGGATGATGGTGGAAGTGCCCGCGGCCGCCCTCATGCTGGAGAGTTTCGGCATGGCGGACTTCTTTTCACTCGGCACGAACGATCTCGCGCAATATCTGGCGGCTGCATCCCGGCAGGACGCCGAGGCGGCGGGGTTGCACGCGGCCATCGCTCCCGCTGTTCTTCGCCTTGCCGGGCAATGCGTGAAGACTGCGGCCCGCATGGGCAAGCCGATTGCAATATGCGGGGACATGGCCGGCGATCCGGATCGGATCCCCGGCCTCGTCGCGATCGGGTTGCGCGCATTCTCGATGGCGCCTTTGCGAATTGCGTCGGCCTGCCTGAAGATCGCCGAACTCCCGGCAAGCGAACGGATGGTCGCGGGAGGTTCGGATGGCGCGTGAGACCGTCGAAGAGGCCATCATCGGCTACAAGACCATCCTGTCGGCCATCATCGACAATCGGCCGTCCGGCACGCGCCAGCGCCTCGCCCAGGCGCTTGGCAAACATCGCAGCTTCGTCACGCAGATCACCAGCCCGAGCTATGCGACGCCCTTGCCTGCGCGCCACCTCAGGACGATCATGCGGGTCTGTCACTTCAGCTCCGCCGAACAGCAACGTTTTCTCGATGCCTATCAGGTGGCGCATCCGGGAAAATTGCCGGAGCTGGGCGCACCGGAAGGCTCGCGCCACCTCTCGCTGATGGTGCCGGATCTGGGAGACGAGCAGAAGAACCGGGCCCTCGACGATGCGATAGGCGAATTCGTCGCGAGACTAGCGATCGTCATGCGGAGCGACGGGCGGGACTGAGGGCTCGGCTGATCGTTGAGACTGATTTCCGCTTGCGGAACATATTGCGGGTCTGGAGGAGCCCGGCCGCCTTCACTAGTATCGAGGCGGGGGAGAACGGAATGAAGAAATTCATCAACAGCCCGGAAGCGATGGTCCTGGAAAGCCTGCGCGGTTTCGTTGCGGCCAACGCGGATCTCGTCGCCTTCGGGGCACAGGAAAAATACGTACGCCGGAGTGCGTTGAAGCAGGGCAAGGTTGCGATCGTATCCGGCGGCGGGGCCGGTCACGAGCCCATGCATAGCGGTTTCGTCGGCCATGGCATGCTCGATGCGGCCTGCACTGGCCACGTCTTCACCTCTCCAACCCCCGACCAGATCCTTGCCGCGGTGGAGGGAACCGAAACCGGTGCCGGCACGCTGCTGATCGTGAAGAACTACGACGGCGATGTCATGAACTTTGAGATGGCGGCTGAAATGGCGGTCGCGCGCGAGGGGCGCAGCGTGGCGACGATTATCGTCAGTGATGATATCGCCGTGCACGATGCACGACGCAGCTCCGGCCGCAGGGGGGTGGCGGGAACGCTGGTCGTGGAGAAGATCCTCGGCGCGGCAGCCGAGGCCGGGATGGATTTATCCTCGCTCGTGAAGCTGGGGGAAGCGGTGGTGCGGGACACGCGCACCATGGGAGTCGCCCTGAGGGGCGCGACGGTGCCGGATACGGCCCGCGAGACTTTCGTGCTCGGTCCGGACGAGATGGAGGTCGGGGTGGGGATCCACGGCGAACCCGGCCGGTCGCGAGAGGCGTTCGGCGATGCGGAAGCCATCGTCGCGATGGTGTGCCAGTCGATCCTTGCGGATCTCGACGAGGGTATGGCCGGCGAATTCCTGCTTCTCGTGAACGGGTTCGGCGGAACGCCGGTTTCGGAACTCTACCTGGTCTATGGGATCGCCCGCCGTATCTTCGAGAGCTGCGGACTGACCGTGGGCCGCTCCCTTGTTGGGACCTACGTGACGTCGCTCGACATGGCCGGCATGTCGATCACGCTTTCCCTGCTCGACGGCGAACGCAAGCGCCTGTGGGATGCGCCGGTCGCAACGCCAGCGTTGCGCTGGGGCATCTGAGACGCCACATTTGGGCGCGCGGCGGTCTAGCGCCTGTCATGGACAGGTCTTATAGACAGTGCATCGCCGCCAAGAGAATGCCCGTTGGCGAAGGGTGCAGGCTCCACGAGCCGTCCCGGGGCGCAAATCCAGACGTGTCAGGAACGAAAAATGGATATTAAACGCTTTGAAACCGGTGCCCGCATGAGCCAGGCTGTCGTGCACAACGGCACCGTCTATCTGGCAGGCCAGGTTGGCGTCGCCGGCCACGATGTCGCGACGCAGACCCAGCAGGCGCTTGCCGAGGTCGATCGCCTGCTGGCGCTTGCCGGCACCGACAAGAGCCGCATCCTTTCCGCCCAGGTCTGGCTTGCCGACATGGCGGACTTTTCCAAGATGAACGCCGTCTGGGACGCCTGGGTTTCCGCGGGCAATGCCCCGGCACGCGCAACCGGCGAATCCAAGCTCGCAGCGCCGGAATACCTCGTCGAGGTGATCGTGGTCGCGGCTCTCGCCTGATCTTCGGGCCAGGTTGCAGCGATCAAAGAAAAGGCCGCGCGTTCTTTCCGGACGCGCGGCCTTTTCATGTTCGAAGCGAGGTTGCCCCCTGAAGTGCCTTGTCAGGCCGACCGTGCCACCCGGGCCTTCTCGTTGAAGAAGAGCGCCTGGCTGATCAGGGCCTTCACCATTTCGGGATTGAAGGGTTTGGTCACGAGGAACGCTGGTTCCGGCCTTTCGCCGGTCAGCAGCCGTTCGGGGAAGGCCGTGATGAAGATGACCGGCACGCTGCCGGTGGTCAGGATCTCGTTCACCGCATCGATCCCCGAGCTCCCATCCGCAAGCTGGATATCCGCCAGCACCATGCCCGGCGAGGTGCGATAGTAGAGCTCGACCGCCTCGTCTCGCGTGCGGGCGATGCCGGTCACGCGGTGGCCGAGGCCTTTTACCATGTCCTCGATGTCCATCGCGATCAGCGGCTCATCCTCGATGATCATGATGTCGGTGGCCACCTGGTTCGAGATTTCGCGCGAGGCTTCGTCGAGCAGGGCATCGAACTTCTCTTCAGGAATGTCGAGAATGTCGGCGGCCTCCGAGCGCTCGAACCCCTCGACCGCGACAAGCAGGAAGGCCTTGCGGGCAGTGGGGGAAACATTGGCGAGGTGGGCGGCTGCGTTCCGCTCCCAGCCGAACGGCGAGGAAACGTCGGCTAAAGTGACGTGAATACTGTCGAATAGCGTGCAATAGAGCCGAAAAATGGCGATCCGATCACTGGAACGCTTGGGGTAGAGCGTTATATCAGCAACAAGTGCTTCCAGCATGGCGGCCACATAGGCGTCGCCGGAAGTCTGGGAGCCGGTTACGGCGCGTGAGAACCGCCTGAGGTAAGGAAGGTGTGGGGCGATCCGGGTTGA
The DNA here is from genome assembly GCF_016864555.1 of Sinorhizobium sp. BG8. Classification (NCBI taxonomy): domain Bacteria; kingdom Pseudomonadati; phylum Pseudomonadota; class Alphaproteobacteria; order Hyphomicrobiales; family Rhizobiaceae; genus Sinorhizobium; species Sinorhizobium sp. BG8. Next base: position 1,488,449 of record NZ_CP044011.1, read on the forward strand.
TAGCGACATGTATGTTCTCCCTGTATTGTTCCATGATAAGACGAACCATTGCGGGATTCAGGAAGCGGAAACGCTTTTGTGCCACGGTAGATTCGTCTTGCTGTATGCGGTTTTCGGCAGAAGGAAGTCCGAATTCGATAGTGGGGATGGCCAACGATGAGCCGGTTCAATGATGAGAGCGACAAGGCCGGGCGCGCCTCCCAGGGATCTGCCGTCTTCGACCCCAAAGGCGTCGTGGGACGGAAGCTCAAATCCTTCTACGATGTGATTGAAACCGAACCGGTTCCTAGTCACTTGCTGGACCTTCTCGAACAGCTGGATGAAGCGGAACGCAAATCCAAGCTCGGTAAGTGACCGGGCATTCCCATTCACCGCGCAGGCATACGAACGAAACGGGCCGAAGCCCGTTTCTCCGCCTGCGCATTTCAGCGCTATATCAGCAACTTGCGGTGTAGCGACGGCCATAACGGTCCCTGTAGACGCAACGGCCAGGCTCGCTTGCGTGACCGATGAGCGCACCACCGACGCCGCCGATCGCCGCACCGGCGAGCGCACCGCCAGCCTTGCCGGTCACGGCGCCGCCGATAATGGCGCCCGAGGCTGCGCCAATCGTTGCACCGCGTTCCGTGGGCGTGCAGGACGCGACGGTGACGGCCGAAACGATGAGAGCCGTGGCGACAAGCAGATTCTTTTTCATGCTGGGTTCTCCCTGAAATTGGCGAATAAGGTGGACCTTAAATACGTCCCATCAAGACAAGCACGAGAAGAATGACAATGACAAGTCCGAGTCCACCAGAGGGTCCATACCCCCAGGCACGGCTATAGCCCCAATTCGGCAAGGCGCCGATGAGGAGCAGGATTAAAATTACAAGCAGAATGGTGCTCAGCATCGGCCCGTCCTTCTTCACCAGTAACATTCAGACGGGCCAGTAACGCACCACCGCAGTTTTTGTTCCCGGCCCAAGCATTGGCGGGAAAGGGTGGCATCACTTCTGTTGGGGCAGGCATCGCTCCAATCAATTTCATGCGATTTAGAGGCCCTGCGGAACTTTCCCGCCGGAGCTTCCATTCTCTTTTGTCGCTTTAACAGGGGGACAGGAAATGGAACACATTGCCGCGATCATGATCCTTGTTGGCTGCAGCGGAACGAGCACCGCCTGCACGGAGCTTCCCGCGCCACAGGCGGTGTTCGAGACCATGGAGGATTGCAATGGCGCACTCGCCACGGCGATCGGCGCTGCGGGAGGCAAGGCGCGGATCGTCCGTGCGAAGTGCGCGAGCATCGATCCTGCCTGGGAAGAGGAAGACGTCCAGATTTCGTGGGATATCACGCGCAACGGACAGTTGGACATCACGGTTACCAACGCCGCCGACGATCCCACCGCATTCGAATACGACATCGCGGGACGGTGACGAGGAGCGGCGTGGCTTGCCGAAAGAATGGCGGAACCTTCTTCGATCAGGGACATTTCCCCAGCACATGGTCCACCAACGAGGAAAGGAAACGCCATGAACTGGGATATCATCGAAGGCAAGTGGAACGAGTACAAGGGCAAGGCCCAGACGCAGTGGGGCAAGCTGACGGACGATGATCTTGACGTGATCAATGGTCGACGCGTCGAACTCTCCGGCAAGATCCAGCAGCGTTATGGGATCGCCAAGGATGAGGCCGAGCGCCAGATCGACGAGTGGGAACGCCGTCACTGACGGTTCGCTGAACCGGCTTTGAACTGGCATATAAGAAATGCCGCTGTGACCGTCCGGTCGCGGCGGCATTCTTCGTTTTGCATGGGCCCTGACGGCGTTTGGGATGCGAAAGCGAATGCTTGTGGAACCGCGCGGGAACTTTCAAAGGGTTCGCGCGTTTCCTTGCCGAACCATAAAGAGGAGTTCGGTCAATGCTTTACTACGCACTTGTGTTCATGGTGATTGCGATCGTCGCCGGTCTTTTCGGTTTCGGCGGCATTGCCGGCGCATCGGCCGGTATCGCGCAGATCCTGTTCTTTGTATTTTTGGCCCTTCTGGTCCTGTCGTTGATCGCCGGTCTTTTCAGGCGCGTATAGAACGACAGTTGACCTCTGAGGGAGGAGAGGGCGGCGCCAGCGAGCGCCGCCTTTCTTTTTGCGGTCTTCGTCGACGCGAGATTCATATATCGACGGTGAACTTCACCCTGTCGGCCGCGAAACGCGAGCGGGAGAACTGAATGGGTTTACCCGCCATGTCGGTATTGATTGCAGTGGTCACCAGCAGGATCGCACCCGGCGAAAGCTTCAGGTCCTGGAGATCCTCTGCCTCGGCATGGGTCGCTGAGATTTCCGTCGAACGGCGAACGTAATCCTCCACGCCGAGCTTTTCGAATGCGCGCGTGATCGAGCCTGTTGTCTGGTAAAGTTCGCCGATGCCCGCAAAACGGTCCGCGGGAAAGTACCCTGTCGATCGCGAGATCGGGCGCCGGTCAGCGGTGCTGAGCGTTTCCAGCCTGATGCACGAAGCTCCACTCGCAAGGCCGAGGGCTTTGGCCACGACAGGACTCGCAACCTCTGTCGCCTGTTCTAGCAAGCGGCCCTCAGTTTCGCTCGCCTGATCGCCAAGGCCCCTTGAAAAGCGGGTGCGGCGCGAGATCGGAAAGGTCAGGCTGTCACGGCGCTCGATGCGCGTGCCTATGCCCTGGATGCCCCGCACGAGGCCCTCGTCGGCAAGCGAAGCGAGGGCGCTGCGCACCGTATGACGGTTGACGCCGAACTGTGCGGCGAGAGTCGTCTCGGGCGGCATCATCCCTGTGTCGTCGAAGTCTCCGTTGTTGATCGCCAGTCGCATCCGGTCTGCGATCTGCCGCCATAGTGCGATGCCGGTCTGGCGCTCGATCATTCTTTCCCACCCCTGTCATATCGCTGTCACGACGGAATCGTATTAGGATCCTTAGTTGTATGGTTGTCTAGATTAATAGACATTTGGAGATGAGGCAATGAATTCTTCCAAAGGCGATGCGGATTTCGCCGGCGGCACGCCCGAACGGCAGAAGGCCATGGGCGTCCTCGCGAGAGCGACGAGAGCCGAACTCGAGGCGGCGTGGAGCGGACTTCCGGAAAAGCCCGAGGTCTTTCCCGTTCGCGGACCTGAGACCGGGCTGGTGATGGTCCGCGGCCGGATTGGCGGAGGCGGTGCACCATTCAATCTCGGCGAAGCGACTGTGAGCCGCGCGAGCGTGAGGCTTGCGGATGGAACGGTCGGTCACGGCCAGGCGCTCGGCACGGATCTCGAGAAGGTCCGGCTTGCCGCCGTCTTCGATGCGCTCCTGCAGGTATCCTCCAGCAGCCTGTGCGTTCGCCAGGTTGTCGCCTCGGTCGAGGAACGCATCGCCGCGGAACAGGCCCGCAGGCAGCGCCAGACGGCGGCCACGCGGGTCGACTTTTTCACGATGGTCAGGGGAGACGATTGATGCCGATGCAAGCGCAGACCTTTTCAGGCGCCTTCTCCGAACCCGTTTTCCAGTCGCAGGCAGTGTTCCGCACGCTGATGGACTGCATGGCCCGTCCGGGCACGATCGGCCGCATCGAAACCGTCGTACGGCCGCCGAAGCCGCTCTCGCCTGCTGCGGGCGCCGTGGCACTCACACTTTGCGATCACGAGACGCCCGTATGGCTGACGCCGGCGCTTGCGAAGTCGTCCCTGCCGCAATGGCTGGCTTTCCACGCCGGTGCGACCGTCACGGAAGACAAGCACCTGGCGCGCTTCGCCTTCGTCGAGGCGGGCGCTCCGATGCCGGGTCTTAGCCTGTTCGCGCAGGGAACGCAGGAATACCCCGACCGTTCGACCACGCTCGTGGTCGAACTCGATGCGCTCGAAGGCGGCCAGTCACTCCTCCTCAAGGGACCCGGAATCCGGGACGAGGCAACGATTGCGCCGATCGGGCTGCCGGAGACCTTTTTGCTGCTCTGGACCGCAAACCGTCAGGGCTTCCCGCGCGGAGTGGATCTCGTTCTCGTGGCCGGCGAAAGGGTCGTCTGCCTTCCACGCACCACCAACATCGACAAGCGGGAGGGCTGAACCATGTACGTTGCCGTCAAGGGCGGGGAAGCCGCCATCGCAAATGCCCATCGCCTTCTCGCCGATCGCCGCCGGGGTGACCGCTCGCTTCCGGCTATCGGCCTCGAGCAAATCGTCGAGCAGCTCGGCCTCGCCGTCGACCGCGTCATGTCCGAGGCATCCCTCTACGACCGGTCGCTTGCAGCACTCGCGATCCGACAGGCTCGGGGCGACATGATCGAAGCGATCTTCATCCTGCGCGCCTATCGTACGACGCTCCCCCGCTTCGGCGCGTCGAAGCCGGTGGAGACCGCATCCATGCTCGTCGAGCGCAGGGTCTCCGCGACCTACAAAGACCTGCCGGGAGGCCAGCTTCTCGGACCCACCTTCGACTATACGCATCGTCTCCTGGATCCGTCGCTAATTGGCGATGGGCCTGTCGATGCCGCACTGGAGCGGGAAGGCGAGGCGGAGCCCGTGATGCGGGTCTCCGACATCCTTTCCGGCGAAGGCCTCGTCGAGGAGGACGGCAGTCTGCCCGAGGGCCATGTGCCGGGAGATCTTACGCGCGAGCCGCTGGAGTTCCCGATGGCGCGCGACCTGCGACTGCAGGCGCTTGCCCGTGGCGACGAGGGCTTCCTGCTGTCGCTCGGCTATTCGACGCAGCGCGGCTTCGGCAGCACGCACCCCTTCGTCGGTGAGATTCGCATAGGTGATGTGGAGGTCGATCTCGAGCTGCCCGAACTGGGCTTTGCCGTCTCCCTGGGCACGATTCAGGTGACGGAGTGCCAGATGATCACGCAGTTCAAGGGATCGGCCAAGAACCCGCCGCAGTTCACGCGCGGCTACGGCCTCGTCTTCGGACAGAACGAGCGCAAGGCCATGTCCATGTCGCTCGTCGACCGGGCGCTTCGGGCAGGCGAGTTCGGCGAAGACGTCGTCTCCCCTGCGCAGGACGAGGAATTCGTGATCTCCCACTCCGACAACGTGCAGGCGACCGGCTTCGTCGAACATCTCAAGCTGCCGCACTACGTCGATTTCCAGGCGGAACTCGATCTCATGCGCCGCATGCGGCGCGAATACGAGGAACGCAACCGGGACGAACCCGGCAACGAGACACTGGAGGCAGCCCAATGATGGCCGCAACAACTGAACTCGCAACCTACAACTTCGCCTATCTCGACGAACAGACAAAGCGCATGATCCGCCGCGCTATCCTGAAGGCGATCGCCATTCCCGGCTACCAGGTACCTTTCGCCTCGCGCGAAATGCCGATGCCCTACGGCTGGGGCACTGGCGGCGTGCAGGTGACGGCGGCGATCCTCGGGCCCGACGATGTGCTGAAGGTCATCGACCAGGGAGCAGACGACACCACGAATGCGGTATCCATCCGGGCCTTCTTCCAGAAGGTCGCCAATGTCGCCGTCACCACGAGAACTCCCGAAGCGACGATCATCCAGACCCGCCACCGGATACCGGAGGAAAAACTGACGGCCGGCCAGACGCTGGTTTACCAGGTGCCGATCCCCGAACCCCTGCGTTTCCTCGAGCCGCGCGAGACAGAGACCCGGAAGATGCACGCGCTGGAAGAGTACGGCCTGATGCATGTGAAGCTCTACGAGGACATCGCCAAGAACGGCCACATCGCCACGACATACTCCTATCCGGTGAAGGTCGAGGGACGATACGTGATGAGCCCTTCGCCGACGCCGAAGTTCGACAATCTGAAGATGCATATGTCGGAGGCGCTGCAGCTCTTCGGGGCAGGGCGCGAAAAGCGCATCTATGCCGTGCCGCCGTTCACGAACGTCGTCAGCCTCGATTTCGAAGACCATCCCTTCGAGGTCCAAAAGTTCGACAAGCCCTGCGCGCTGTGCGGTGCCGAGAACGTCTACCTCGACGAGGTCGTGCTCGATGACAGGGGCGGACGCATGTTCATCTGCTCCGATACCGATCACTGCGAGGACCGCCGCGACCACGGGCACCGTGGCCACATGCTCGCCTACGGCAAGGAGGCCGCCCAATGACCGACGCTCCGCTCCTGAAGGTGCACGACGTCTCGAAGTTCTATGGTCCGCGGACCGGGTGCCGCAACGTCTCGTTCGAACTATGGCCGGGCGAGGTGCTGGCGATCGTCGGCGAATCCGGATCCGGCAAGACGACTCTCCTGAACTGCCTTGCAACGAGGTTGATGCCGACCTCGGGTTCGGTGGAATACCGGATGCGTGATGGCCAGCTGCGCGAGCTGGCACGGATGAGCGAGGCTGAACGCAGGTTTCTCATGCGAACCGACTGGGGTTTCGTGCATCAGAACCCCGCCGATGGCCTGCGTATGACGGTATCGGCAGGCGCCAATGTCGGCGAGCGGCTGATGGCAGTCGGCGAACGCCACTACGGCAATATCCGGGATACCGCCGGCGACTGGCTTCGCCGCGTGGAGATCGGTCTTGACCGGATCGATGACCAGCCGCGCGCCTTCTCCGGCGGCATGCGCCAGCGTCTCCAGATCGCCCGCAATCTCGTGACCTCGCCCCGTCTCGTCTTCATGGACGAGCCGACCGGCGGCCTCGACGTATCGGTCCAGGCGCGTCTCCTCGATCTGGTTCGTGGCCTCGTTCATGACCTCGGGCTTTCCGCGATCATCGTCACGCACGACCTCGCCGTCGCACGCCTGCTTTCCCATCGCATGATGGTGATGAAGGACGGAGTGGTGATCGAACAGGGGCTGACCGACCGCGTGCTGGACGATCCGCGCGAGCCCTACACCCAGCTACTCGTTTCCTCCATTCTGCAGGTGTGACCATGGCGACGCCCCTCGTTGTTTCCGAAGTCTCGAAAAGCTTCACAATGCATTTGCGCGACGGCATACGCCTGCCGGTCGTGTCCAACGTCGCCTTTTCGGTGAAGGCAGGGCAGTGCGTCGTCCTGGGTGGCCCTTCCGGCATCGGCAAGAGTTCGCTGCTCAAGATGGTATACGGCAACTATGCCGTCGACGGTGGCCAGATCCTCGTAGACCATGAGGGCAGGCTCGTGGATCTCGCCACGGCCGATCCGAGGACGATCCTCGCCGTGCGCCGCGTCACGCTCGGCTATGTCAGCCAGTTCCTGCGCACTGTGCCCCGGGTCGCGGCGGTCGATGTCGTGGCCGAACCGCTCGTGGCGCGCGGCGAAATCCCCGCCGTTGCCCGTGAGGCGGCGGAGGCGATGCTCGCCAGGCTCAACCTGCCACGTGAACTCTGGCAGTTGCCGCCCGCCACGTTTTCCGGTGGCGAGCAGCAGCGCGTCAACATTGCCCGTGGCTTCATCACCGATCATCGCGTGCTGCTGCTCGACGAGCCCACGGCGTCGCTCGACGCGACGAACCGCAAGGTCGTGGTGGCCATGATCGAGGAGAAGAAGGCGGCCGGAGTGGCGCTCCTCGGTATCTTCCATGACGAGGATGTGCGCACCGAAGTCGCGGACCACATCGTGGACGTGTCCGCATTCTCGCCGCGCAGGGCTGCCGCATGACGAAGCTCTCCGAAACGCCGCTGGTGCATCCGACTGCGTCGGTGCGGGACACCACGCTGGGCAAATACACGGAAATCGCCGACCGCTGCCGCGTGAGCGAGGCCGAGATCGGCGACTACTCCTACATCATGGAGGACGGCTCCGTGTGGTGCGCGACGATCGGCAAGTTCGCAAACATTGCCTCCTCGGTCCGCATCAACGCCACCAACCATCCGGTGTGGCGCGCCACCCTTCACCATTTCACCTACCGCGCCCGGGACTACTGGGCGGATGCGGATACCGAGGAGGACTTCTTCGCCTGGCGGAGACAGCACCGTGTGACGATCGGACATGATGTCTGGATCGGCCACGGTGCGACGATCCTCCCCGGCGTTACGATCGGCAACGGTGCCGTCATCGGTTCCGGTGCGGTCGTCACGAAGGACGTGGCGCCCTACACGATCGTCGGCGGCGTGCCGGCGAAGCTGATCCGCGAGAGGTTCGGGCCGGAACTTGCGGAGCGGTTTGAGAGGCTCGCCTGGTGGGATTGGGACCACGCGCGCCTGCGCGCCGCACTCGACGATTTCCGTGCTCTTGACGCAGAGGCTTTCCTTGCGCGCCACGGCGCCGCCTGAGGGCGCAAGGCCCGGAAAATGAGGGTCTGTGGACTGTAACGAAAGCTACACGAAACTGACATTCGCACTTCATGAAGCGCCGCTAAGCCCGATGCAACTTGAATACAGGAACACCTTCGAGGGAGCCGCGATGCTACGTCTCAACCATGTTACGCGCCGCTTCGGCACTCATGCGGCCGTCAACGACGTGAACTTTCATATCCCGCAGGGACAGATGGTGGGGATCATCGGCCGCTCTGGCGCGGGCAAATCAACCCTGCTGCGGATGATCAACCGCCTCGTGGACACGACCGAGGGCTCGATTCATTTCGGCGAACTCGAGGTTTCCTCCCTGCGCGGCCAGGCGCTGCGCAACTGGCAGCGCGATTGCGCGATGATCTTCCAGCAGTTCAACCTGGTGCCTCGCCTTGACGTGCTGACCAACGTGCTGCTCGGCCGCTTGAATCATCGCTCCACGACCCTCAGCATACTGAACCTGTTCACACGCGAGGAGCGCATCATGGCGATCGCCGCTCTCGAGCGTCTCGGCATCGAACAGACCGCGCTGCAGATGGCCGGTACGCTCTCGGGCGGCCAGCAGCAGCGCGTGGCGATTGCCCGGGCCTTGATGCAGGGGCCCAAGGTCGTGCTGGCCGACGAGCCGATCGCTTCGCTCGACCCGCTGAACGCCAAGATCGTCATGGATGCGCTGCGCGACATCAACGAGCGCGAAGGCATTACGGTCGTCACCAACCTCCACACGCTGGATACGGCCCGCAACTACTGCGAACGCATCATCGGCATGGCTGCAGGCAAGGTCGTCTTCGATGGGTCGCCGCGGGAACTCGACGGCAACGCGGTTCGCACGATTTACGGCACCGGTGCCGATGGAGCGGGGATCGACGAGACGATGACCTCGACCAGCATCGACGGCCTCCACGCGCCGGTCCTCCAGGACAACATCAAGGAATCCACCAGTCCCAAACCGCTGGTACTGGCAGGGCTCTAGGCCTGCCGGGATCGCATGGCCCGCGTCAAGGGCCGTAACCATTCTCGCCCGGCGCTGCCGGTCAATCAGGAGAAACGTTCCATGTTGAAGAAAGCTCTTTTCGGCGCCGTCGCCCTGCTGTCGCTGGTCACCCATGTGCATGCGGAAGATCTGAAGGATTTCCGCGTCGGCATCATCGGTGGCGAAAACGAAGCCGATCGCCTGCGCAACTACCAGTGCATCGTCGACAAGCTGCCGTCGGTCCTGGGCGTTGAAAAGGTCTCGCTTTTTCCGGCTGCCGACTATGACGGCGTGATCCAGGGCCTGCTGGGCGGCACGCTCGACTACGCCGAACTCGGCGCATCCGGCTTCGCCAAGATCTATCTCGCCGATCCGCAGTCGGTCGAGCCGATCCTCACGACGGTCCAGACCGACGGCGCGATGGGCTACTACTCCATCATGGTCGCCCGCAAGGACAGCGGAATGACCAAGGTCGAGGACATCAAGGGCAAGAAGCTCGGCTTCGCCGATCCCGACTCCACCTCCGGTTACCTCATCCCGACCGTGACACTGCCCGAGGCGCTCGGTGGCGTTCCGGTCAAGGAATATGTCGCAGAGACCGGCTTCGGCGGCGGTCATGAAAACCTCGTTCTGGAAGTGCTGAAGGGCACCTTCGACGCCGGCACGACCTTCGGTTCGGGCGTCGGCGAGTTCAAGGACGGCTATACCTCCGGCAACCTGCGCAAGATGGTCGACAAGGGCGTGCTCGACATGAACGACCTCGTCGAGCTGTGGCGCTCGCCGCTGATCCCGAACGGCCCGATCGTCGTTCGTGCCTCGATGGACAACGATCTGAAGGCGAAGTTCAAGCAGTTCATGCTCGACCTGCCGAAGACTGATGCCGCCTGCTTCTCCGCCATCATGGGCGGTGACTTCAGCGGCTTCACCGAAGTGAACACGGAGTTCTACAAGCCGATCATCGACGCCCGCAAGGCGACGATCGGCGGCTGATTACGGCGCAGTTGTCATGCCGTCGGCGGCAACCCCGTCGGCGGCATTTCTTTTCATCTGGCAGGACCGGGTCGGCGCCGAGCCGCAAACACCGGCCGCCTCGCACCACCGGGTGCAGGAAGTACGCGATGACTGGTTCCGCAACACACAGATTGAGCGAACGTGGTGCGCTTGTTGAGCACCACTGGCAGGAACTGGCCGCCCGCCGGCGGGTCTACACCGTGCTCGGCAGTGTCATCCTCATCGTTGCACTCGGCGGCTCGCTCTGGTTTGCAAACGCGACGAACGCAGGAAAATTCTTCGATCGTCTTCCCTATTTCTTCGATTTCATCGGGGATCTCGTGCCGCGCGACGGGATGGATATCTGGCGCGCCATGTTCGATCTCCCTTCGCCCCACGACGACGGCAGTCTCAAATACAACTATCCGGAAGGGCGCCACTATCTCACCGGCAGCTTCTACATTCCGGAATACTTCTATAAGATGCTGGAGACGCTGAACATTGCGCTCCTGTCCACCGTCGTGGGCATGATCTTCGCCTTCGTGCTGTCGTTCCTTGCCGCGAAGAACCTGACGCCGAGCCCGTGGCTGCGCGGGCCTGTCCGGCGCGTCATGGAAATCCTGCGGGCCTTTCCGGAAGTCGTCATCGCCGGCTTCTTCCTGGCGATCTTTTCGATTGGCGCCATCCCGGCGATCATGGCTGTCACCATCCATACCATCGGCGCGCTCGGCAAGCTGTTCTTCGAAGTCATCGAGAATGCCGACATGAAGGCCGAGGAAGGGCTGCGCGCGGCCGGCGCCAACTGGGTCGAGCGCGTCTGGTTCGGCATCGTGCCGCAGGTGCTTCCCAACTTCATGAGCTATTTCCTTCTCCGTTTCGAGATCAACGTGCGTGCATCCACGATCATCGGCGCGGTCGGGGGAGGCGGTATCGGGGAACCGCTGCGCCTCTCGATCTCCCAGGGGCACGAGGCCAAGACGCTGGCGATCGTTCTGCTCCTTTTCGTCACGATCGTTTCGGTCGATCAGTTTTCCGCATGGCTGCGCCGTCGCCTGGTCGGCAACCAGGCCTTCCAGCTGGCGCAGTGAGGATTTGCCATGAAGAGCCTTCACATATCCGAGATGGAAGCGATCGAGGCACGGTATCCGCGGGTCTTCGAACGTTCGCTGTGGTCGCGGTTCCGCGTACCGCTGCTCGTGCTCGCCGTCCTGCTTTACGGTGCCTACAGCTGGTGGTTCTTTGCCATCGGCAGCGTCATGGCTCGCGCCGATTGGGCCATCGCCGGAACCTATCTTGCCGACTGGGTGTCCTACGAGGTTCGCCCCAACATCGAGATGGCGCCTGACGGCACGATGCGGATCGAGTACTCGCGCTTCGATCCGCTCGGGCCCAATCCCAATCCCGACTGGCTGATCGCCGATAGGGAGACCGTCACTCGGACGATCGAGATCCCGGCGACAGGTGGTGAGACGCAGGCAAAGAAGCCATCGATGAGCTTCATGGCGCCGAGCGCGGTGCCCGAAGGCGTTCAGGCCGCGGGCTCGCAGCGGAAGATGGAGACACGCACGGAAGAAGTGATCACCCGCGCCGAAGTCATCATGGGTCGCGTGGGTCGCATCGAAGTCCTGCCCGGCGAGGCGACCGTCACGCGGGGGATGAAAGCTTCCGCGCGACTATGCGCGACGGGATCGTCACGGCGGACGTCGACACGCTTCCCGGCTGGGCAGTCCAGAAGCGTCCCGGCGAGAAGATCATCGTGAGCTTCGGCATCGCCGGCTGGCTCGAGATCGAGCCGGACGAGGTCAGCGTGCGCAAGCGCTTCCTCGGCTGGGCGAACTTCGTCTTCGACGCCAATTCGCCATTCTTCGGAAAGCCGGCGTCTGAAGTCGTCTCGCTAATCGTTTCCGGCGAGCGCATCGATCCGAACCGGTCGAACCTCGCCCTTGCCTGGAACAACATCCTCTACAATGCGGAGTGGCAACATCTCGACGTATGGACCAAACTGCTGCAGACGATCGTCATGGCTTTCGCCGGAACGTTCTTTGCCATGGTCATCGCCTTTCCGCTGTCGTTTCTTGCCGCGCGCAACATCAACCGCAACCGCATTGTGAACCAGCTGGTGAAGCGTCTGTTCGACTTCCTGCGCTCGGTGGACATGCTCATCTGGGCCTTGTTCTTCACCCGTGCCTTCGGGCCCGGGCCGATTGCGGGCATGGCCGCGATTTTCTTCACGGATACGGGCACCCTCGGAAAGCTCTATTCCGAGGCGCTTGAGAACATCGACGACAAGCAGCGCGAAGGGGTCAAGTCGGTCGGAGCGCCGGCCGTTGCCGTCCAGCGCTTTGGCATCGTTCCCCAGGTCTCTCCGGTATTTGCGTCGCAGGCACTCTATTTCTGGGAATCGAATACCCGCTCGGCGACGATCATCGGTGCGGTCGGCGCCGGCGGCATAGGCCTCAAGCTGTGGGAAGCCATGAGGACCAACAGCGACTGGGAGAACGTCGCCTACATGGTGCTTCTGATCCTGATGGTCGTCTTCGTCTTCGACAGCATATCGAATGCACTGCGCTCGCGGCTGATGGGACGGGCAACGCAATGATGCGGATGGATTTTACAGCCGGGGCTGGCATGATGTCGCCATATCTCTACCGTTACTCTCCGCCGCTTCGACAACGATTCGAACAGGAATGAGCATTTGCGCTACGCACTCTACTTCACGCCGCCAGCCGGCCACGGTCTCACGCTTTCCGCATCGCGCTGGATCGGGCGCAACGCATTCACGGGCGCAGACCTCGAGCAGCCGGCAGTCGAAGGGTTCTCTTCCGGGAGCCTCGCGGCGCTGACCGCGGATCCGCGCCGCTACGGTTTCCATGCGACGCTGAAGGCGCCGTTCCACCTGGCCGAAGGACAGTCCGAAGCCGATCTTGTTTCGGAGATCGTCGACTTTGTCAGTGAGACGGAGCGCTTCGACATTCCCGAAGTGGTGATCGGACGGCTCGGTTCCTTCTTCGCCCTGGTGCCTTCGGCCGAGTGTGAAGAGTTGCAATCCTTCGCAGGCGAAGTCGTTCGGCGCTTCGAACGCTTTCGCGCCCCTCTCTCCTCTGCCGACATTGCGCGTCGCAAGCCTGAAGCGCTGACGAGCGAGGAGAGGCAGAACCTCGTGCAGTGGGGCTACCCCTATGTCTTCGATACCTTCCGGTTCCATATGACTCTGACCGGCCAGGTACCGCCGGAGCTGGCGCCAGGCATGGCGACGGCCCTTGAAACCTATTTTGCAGAGCACAGCCGCCGGCCGCTCGCGATCTCCGGCCTCGCGCTCTTCCGTGAGCCGGCCCGGGGCGAGAATTTCTCCATCCATTCGCTGTTCCCGCTGGGGGAGCAGCCAGCAGAAAGACCGCGTGACATGACCACCGAACTCTTGCTCTCCAATGCCCGGATCGTCCTGGAAGATGAAATCGTCCACGGCTCGGTCCTCGTGCGCGATGGGACAATCGCCGACATTTCGCAGTCCACCTCCGGAAAGGGCGAGGACATGGAGGGCGATTACCTGATACCCGGTCTCGTCGAACTCCACACCGATCACCTGGAGGCGCACTATTCGCCGCGCCCCGGCGTGCGCTGGCTGAAGACGGCGGCGATCCAGGCGCACGACGCGCAGATCGTCACATCGGGCATCACCACCGTGTTCGACTGCCTGCGCATGGGGTCGGACGAGGACGGCGGGTTCGAGAAGGGCGAGATGCGCGCCATGGCCGATGCGATCGCCGATGCGGTGCGCGAGGACCGGCTTCGGGCCGATCACCTGATTCACCTGCGCTGCGAGGTCTCGACGGACAACGTGCTCGAGCACTTCGCCGAGTTCGAGAACGATCCGCAGGTGCGCCTCGTCTCCCTGATGGATCATGCGCCGGGCCAGCGCCAGTT